>DATEQV010000120.1:0-3828 GCA_035272265.1 Acidisphaera sp.
TCCGCCGCGCACTTTGGTGTCCGCCGGATTTTTCAATGTCTCGGCAAGGCAGTGATACCGTCATAATGCCAGTCGCTTTGCTAAATCGATTCGTGCAGACTCTATGCCTCGCAGCGTAAATTGCAGAAAGTCGAGCTCAGCAATCCCCCGTGAATCACGACGCTCCCTCCGCGACCGCACCCTGAATCAGCCGCTCCGGCTGTCAGATGTCACGCATCAGTCGCGTCACGTTCGGAGTCGCGTCAGCATCGCTGATCGTGCAGATACAGCCGCAGAGAGGAGAGCGAGGCCGAGTCTGTATCCGCGATACAGTCGCCGGCCGCATGTTAGCGTCGCGCCCGGAGGTCCTATGGGCGCAGCGAGATAGGACGGGTGTAACCCGCCATGCAACCGAGGCGGATTGCCTCCGCCCTACCGACTGGCGAGGTTTCGCAACGCCGCGCGCCGAGATCCTTCAGCGAATGAACCTTTCCGGGTCGATCCGCGCACGCCAGGCTGCTTAGCCTGGCGACCGGTCACAGATGAAAGATCACCTCGGCCCACAACGACGCGGCGAGGAGCAGCGCGAGCGCGGTCAGCAAGCCGCTTCCCGGCGCGACACGGCGATACGGCGCGATCCGCGGGCGTATGTTCCGGCGCATGGTTGCCTGCCTCTGGTGAAGCGTGAGGCATCATGTGTGGTGTGTTCGGCACCCGGTCCAGTGCGAACGCGAAGCGATCGGAAATGTGATCCACGATCGCCAGCACGTCCGCGCGGGCCGACTCCCGCCACCCTGCGCGGCGCGGCTCGAAGGACGCCGTCCCGGTGCCGGCCGTCTCGTCTTGAAGCCCGAAGCCGCGACACACCCGCCGGCCGCGTGCTAGCGTAACGCCCGGAGGTCCTATGGGCGCAGTTCAGCTACCTGACGAGCTTCAGCGCGTGATCGAGCGGCAGGTCGCCGAGGGGCGGGCATCGAGCCCCGCCGCCTTCCTCGAGGAGGCCGTCATGCGCCTCGTCGACGATGCCCGCTCGGAGCAGAACGACATCCTCGCCGTGGTCGAGGCAGGTACGGCCGACATCGCGGCTGGCCATTACACAGCGGTCGCCAGCGCAGGGGACGCCGAACGCCTGCACGAGCGCATCATGGAGAGGCTGCGCGCACGCCTGGCGAGCGGAGAGTAGCCGGTCTGCGCAGTTGCCGTATCGCCTTACCAGAACGGCCGAGGAACTGATCGATGCCGTGCTGCTGGAGAGCGCGACGGCGTACGGGATCGAGGCCGCCGGGCGTTATGCCAGGCTGATCGTCGCCGCCTTGACGGCGATCGGCGAGGCGCCGGAGCGGCCGGGCTCCACGCCAGTGCCGCGGCTGGAAAACATCCGCGCCTACCCGATCCGGTTGAGCCGCACGAGCGTCGCGCCGCAACATCGCGTCCGGACGCCGCGGCACCTCATCATCTACCTTGTGGCTGCCGAGGGAGCTGCCGAGATACTCGGCCTGGTCCACGACCGCATGGTGCTGTCCCGCGCGGCCCGCAGGCTCGTCCGCATTGCCGACCCAGAGTGACAAGGGGGCCTCGCCACCCGGCTGACCGGGCAAGCCACGGCTTGTCTCACGCGCGAGTCGACATTCCTAGGACAAAAAACCTTGACGCCCGCGCCGCCGCGCCCTACCTCACGGGGGATGAGAGACGGCGACGCACCGCCGGCCGACGCCTCCAACCCCGCCGGCTCCGGCCGCGCCCACGGGGCAGGGGAACCGCGTCCGCTGTTCCCGACCGTCATGGAGTGGGTGTGGGCGCACAATTTCGAAAGAATCCGGCGCTGGGCCGCCGCCCACCCGGAGGCCTCAGGCCGGCCAACACCGGACCCGGCCAGCGCGCCCGCGCCCGCGCCTGAACCGGAGCCCCCACAACCCCCGCAGGCCACTCGCCGCGCGACCCCGACCGCGCCCGACCACCCGGGCCGCCTGCTGCGCTGGCTCCCGACCTCGCTCCAACGCCTCTACGAACGTCTCGTGGCCGCGCGTCCGTACGCGCGCAAGACACGCCCCCGTCCGCTGCCGCCGGACGACGAGGCGCCAAGCTCCGGCCAGGCCCGGCACTACCGGCTCGAGATCGCCTACGACGCCTTCTGCGAACACCGGCCGCCGCCCCGCAAGCTGTTCCGCACCAACCCGTGGCGCCGCGACCTCACCTCGTGGTGCGACGCGCCCAACTCCTGGACCGGACGCCGCAAGCCGCGCTGCCACCACTGCGAACGGGCACACGCCCACTACATCGCCGCCCGCGACAAAGCCGACTGGAAGGCCGAGGTCGCGCTCTTCAAGCTCGCCCGACGCGGCGCCGTGCGCCTGCTCGCCGAGCGGCGGGAATACCGCGAGCAGCGACGGCAGTTCTGGGCGCGCCACCGCGAACACGTCGCCCGCAACGGCCCCGAGCCCATGCCGCCGCAGTTCGAGCCCGAGCTCTGGCCGATGATCGCCCATCGCGGCTCGCTCGAATCCTGGCACCATCGCGACCGGCGCGCGGTCGAACGCGACCTCGTGCGCGCCCACGCACGCCATCTCCGCCGCGAGATCCAGCGCCGCAGCGCCCGCCTGCGCGACCTCCATGCCGACGAATCCGCAGGCCGCAAAAGCGCGCAGCGCGTGCCGCACGGCCGTGACGACGCCGACGCCGCGTCACCGCCGTCGCCCGAGCCCCGTCATGGCGAGGAGCGCGAGCGACGAAGCAACCCAGGGCAACGTGAAAAACGCCTGCCGCGCGACCAGGGATCGCCGCGCCGCCGAAAGCCGGCCCGCGACGGCGATGGACGCGCGAGCGGAGCAACCGAGCCGCCGCCCGCCGCGCCCCTACGCCGGCGCCGCCGCGCCGGGCGAGGCGACTCCGCCATGCGCGGCCGACCACGCGACCGGGTTCTCCAGGAAGCGCCGGACCTCGATCAACGCGCGCTCGTCGAAATAGGGCCGGTCGCGGCAGGCCTCGAGCACGTCCCACCAGTTGCACAGGTGGTGCAGGGTGATGTCCATCTCGGCGAGCTGCTCGAAGCTGCCGGGGAACACGCCGTAGAAGAACACCACGAAGGTGTGGTGGACGATCGCGCCGGCGTCGCGCAGGGCCTGGCAGAACTGGATCTTGGACTTGCCGTCGGTGGTGAGGTCCTCGACCAGCAGGGTCCGCTTGCCCTCCGGGACATCGCCCTCGATCAAAGCATTGCGCCCGAAGCCCTTGGGCTTCTTACGGACATAGGCCATCGGCGCCATCATCCGGTCGGCGATCCAGGCGGCGAAGGGGATGCCGGCGGTCTCGCCGCCGGCCACGACCTCGATCTGCTCCCAGCCGACCTGGCGGCCGATCTTCTCGACGCCCAGCTCACAGATCTTCGCACGAGCGCGCGGGAAGGCGATGATTCTGCGGCAATCCACATAGACGGGCGACTTCCAGCCGGAGGTGAAGGTGTAGGGCTCGGCGGGGCGGACGTTGAGCGCCTGGATCTCCAGCAGGATGCGCGCGGTGGTCAGCGCGGCGTCGCGGTCCCAGTCGGTGCGGTGGGTGTTGGCGGGCTTGTTGGGCATCTTGCGGTCCGGACTCGCAGAGGAGACACGTCGGATTAGCGGTGCCGGCCTGCGCCGTCCACGGTCGGTCACGAACAGCCGACTGAAAGTGTCATGGCTCGGGGCACCGTGCTCCAGCTTGAGGAAGCCGCGCAGGAACGCCAGCTTGGTGCGGGCGAATTCCGCCATGTCTGTGCAGTCTTCCCCTCCCGACAGCACGGTACACAGCGCGATCATCAGCATCTCAAGCAGATCGTGCCGTCCGGCATTGCCCGTCCGAGGATCGTCCAAACCC
>DATEQV010000121.1:0-2642 GCA_035272265.1 Acidisphaera sp.
CCGCGTGCGTACCGCACTGTTCGACAAGACCGGCACGCTGACCGTCGGCAAGCCGCGCGTGACCGGTGTCGAGGCGCTCGAAGGATTCGATCCGGACGAGGTCCTGCGGTGCGCGGCGTCGTTGGCGCAGGTCTCGCAGCATGTCGTGTCTGCCGCCATCGTCGCCGCTGCGCGCAATCTCGGCTTGAGGCTCAGCTTCCCTGACCCCGCCGACGAGATACCCGGCGGCGGCGTCATCGGGACTATCGATGGGTCGCGTGTGGTCCTGGGCAGCGCCAGCCTGCTCCGCAGCGAGGCCATCCCGCTGCCGACGGAGGGCAGTACGGCACGCATCGCGGCTGCCGCTGCATCGGTCGCCTGGGTAGCGCAGGACGGCCACATCGCGGGCGCCGTACTCCTAGGCGATCGGGTCAGGCCGGAGACACCGCGCGCCCTGAGGATGCTGCGCACGGCCGGGTTGGACAGGCTGGTGATGGTCACCGGCGATCGGCTCTCCTCGGCCGAGGCCGTGGCCGGCGCGCTCGGCCTGGACGCGGTCAAGGCCGACCTGTCGCCAGCCGGCAAGGTGGACTGTGTTCGGGCCGAGAGGGAGCGCGCGCCCGTCGTCATGGTGGGTGACGGAATCAATGACGCCCCGGCCCTCGCGGCGGCAGATGTGGGCATCGCCATGGGTGCGCGCGGCGCGGCGGCCGCGGCCGAAACGGCCGACGTCGTCATGCTATTGGACCGGCTCGACCGGGTTGCCGAGGCCGTCACGATCGCCAAGCGCGCGCGATGGATCGCGCTGCAATCCATCGCCGTTGGCATGGGGCTGTCGGGGCTCGCGATGGTCGCGGCGGCACTGGGAAAGCTACCGCCTGTACCTGGCGCGCTGCTGCAGGAGGCGATTGACGTCGCTGTGGTCCTCAATGCGCTGCGCGTGCTCGTGGGCCTGGCGGCGCCGGCACACCTGACCGACCGCGGCGCGCTGAACCGCGTGATCGCCGAGCACGGCCAGCTTCGCGCGCTGCTCGACCGGATGCGCCGTGCTGCCGAACGAGTGGACGCCGCCGCCGAGCCAATCACCGAGTTGCGGGCGATCAGCGAGGCGATGTCGTCGCTGCTGTTGCCACATCAGCGCGCCGAAGAGGAGTCGATATATCCCGAACTCGCCGAGCGTCTTGGCGGACGCGACCCGACAGGGACGATGACGCGGATGCACGAGGAGATCGCGCATCTCGCGACCACCTACGGCGCTCTGGTCAACGGCTTGTCGGAACACGGACCGTCGGAGCGCGAGGCGCAGGAGGTCCGGCGCCTGCTGCACGCCCTCGACGCCGTCATCGCGCTGCATCTCGCCGCCGAGGAAGACATGCTCTCACACGTCGAGGATCTCGGAATAGCCGCCTGACACCTTCACGTAGCGACGGCCGGGCAGGTGACCGGCCCGTCAGGGGACTATCTGATCGTGCGAGCCGAAACGGCCGCTGCGCACACGGCTCGCTGATCCTGATGCGTGGCACCTTCCAGGATACATCGATGCGCGTCCCAGTGCGGCCTAATGTCGCCGAGGCCATCGTTGACCGCCGGCGCGCGCTATCGCGGCGATCGTCGCGACGATGCGCGCGGGGTCGCGGCGGTCGTTGTTCGATGACACGATGACAGAACACTGGGCGACAGCCCGCCCGGCTTCGGGCCAATATCGGCCGGCCACGTAGGTTTGCGCTGAGCTGCTTCGAAAGGCTCCTTGTTATCGCGGAGCGTCAGCGGCTTGCGCCCCTCGCGGTAGCGGAATGCGCGGCTGAAGGGGCTGTCACCAACTGATGCCGCGGGCGCGCAATTTCAGCTGGGCGAACATGTCGCCGCCACGAGCGGCGAGCCGATACAGCCGGGTCGCCTCGCCATCATCTCGTGGCAGCCCACCACGGCCCTGCTCGTAGAACAGGCCGAGATTGGATTGGCCTTGGGCGCTGCCTTGATCGGCTGCCAGCCTGAATAGGCGGGCGGCCTCGCGGTCATCCTGCGCAAGCCCACCGCGACCCGTCGCGTATAAGCCGCCAAGATAGGCTTGGCCGGTGGCGTTGCCTTGATCGGCCGCCAGTCTGAAGAGGCGGCCAGCCTCGCGGTCATCCTGCGCGAGTCCACCGAGGCCCGCCACGTAGAAAACCCCAAGACTGGCTTGGCCCGCGGCATTGCCTTGATCGGCCGCTGCTCGATACCAGCGCACGGCATCGACGTAATCTTTCCGACCGTACGCTTCGTCTCCCCGCCGGGCCGCTTGTGCCCCGTCGAGAGCGGCACCTTGCGCCGCGTGTCCGGGCACCGGTACGGCGGTGGCGGCCGGTGCGGCGGTGCTCGGCGGGCTCGCGCCCGAGGCGGCAGGGGATCCGAACACGAAGTTGCCGGCGATCGGCGAGCTCGATTGCCAGGGTTGCTGGTCATTGCCGGTCACGCGCATCACTTCCAGCCCGACCGCATTGAACAGGTGGAAGACATCCATGCCCGGCTGCTTCAGTGCGCCGGCCAGCGCGGTCGTGTAAGGACTGTCCGGCCCGTTCCCGTCGTGGGCGACGGCCCCGGGCTGGGTCGCGTAGGCGATGACGGTTCCGGCGGGCGCATCCATGACGACGAGGCCGCGCGACGCTCCGCGCAAGCCGCGGCCG
>DATEQV010000122.1:0-3901 GCA_035272265.1 Acidisphaera sp.
GACGTCGACCGGCCGGCAATCAATCGCGACGAGGGAAGCACGGCGGCATTCTCGAAAAGCGAAGCGCGCAAGATGCTTGACGCGCCGCCGGATGACACGTTTGCCGGCTTGCGCGACCGAGCCATTCTCTCGGTCGGACTGCAAGTCGGATTCCGCCGCGGCTCGGGTCTCACCGTCGGCTCCGCTGCCATCTCCGGTTTTCTGTCGGCGTTGCAGCGCCGCGGGAGCTGGGATCTGGAACGCCGTTTGATCGCACGCCCCTTTCCGCAGCCGTTGGAAGGCAAGAGCCGAACGCACCGATCTGGCGCACCGCCTGCTTGAAGGTGAGCTCGATCTTGAATCGCAGGCCGTAGGACCGCATTCGAGATGAGAGCGGATGCGTGGTCAGGTACGAGCGCACGTTCATGCGGCCGTTGCTGCCTGAAGAGGTCGACGGCTGCCCGGCGGGTCCTGACACGATGTATTTTGTGTCCGCTTTCGAGGACAGTTGGAGCTGACCGTATTGACCGCCATGGGCGCTCCATTGCCGGACAGCTTTTGACGGGATCTGGCCGAAACCGGACCAGCGGCTTTGGAGTGCGCAACGGCAACAGGCAGACGTTCGTTCATGGGGATTGCCAACGGCAGCCGTCGACCTCGACCGGACATTCGCCTGGATAGTCCCGCGATGGACGAGGCGACCGATACTTGTGTGTGCCGATTCGATTCCATAACCGCGCGCATGCCCCGCCTGAGCATCTTCAATGCGGCTGCTGTTGCTTGAGCTCTCGGATCAGCATCGCCAGCTGCACGTCGCCAGGGTGTAGCCGCCACAGCTCCTCCGCATAGCGCAGGGCCGATACCATGTCGCCGCCGTCGCGCGAGATCGACAGCAGCGCCGTCAGCACCGGCACGTCGGTCGGAAACTTCGTGTGCGCGGTCTGCAGCAGCGCCAGCGCCTCGTCCGGCGCACCGGTGGAGTTCAGCGCGATCGCGTAGGTGTAGACGAACCGCGGATTGTCCGGCGCCAGTTCGCTGGCGCGCCGCAGCTCGGCGACGGCGTCGGCATAGGCGTGCTGCCGCACCAGCAGCAGGCCGAGCGCGTGATGCGCCGCCGCATTCCCGGGTTCCAGCGCGACCGCGCGGCGCAGCAGGTCGGCGCCCTGCGCGTCCATGCCGCGCAGCCGGTCGAGATCGGCGAGATTGACCATCGCCGGCACGAATTTCGGGTCGAGCCGCAGTGCCGTCTGGTATTCCGCGTCGGCCTGATCGGCCAGTTGGCGGCGCATGTCGAGCAAACCAAGGTTCAGATGCGCCTCCGGCCGCTCGGCCGACGCCGCCTCGGCCGCGACCAGTTCGGCCATGGCGGCAGTGAACGCGGTGCGCTGCTCGGGCGTAAGGATCTGCGGATCGACGCCGGCCAGCGCACGCGCCGCTTCGATCCGCACCGCCCGCACGGGGTCGGCAAGCAGCCCGGCCTCGTCCTTCTGCATCGCGTTGGACGCGGTGGCCGGCAGCGCACGCACGGCGCCGAGGCGCACCAGCGGGTCGGGATCGGCCAGCGCCGCCCGCCACGCCGGCAGCGACGCGCCGCCGGCCACGCGCGGCAGCATCAGCAGCGCGCTCGCACGCGCCATGGCGGGCTGGGTGGGATCGGCGATCAGCGCGTCGAGCATGGGTTCCGCGCGCGCCTCGCCCGCCCGGCCTGCCGCAAGCGGCTGCCCGTAATGCGGCTGCGCCTGCCGTCCGTCCGGGAACCACCCGGCGACCTGGTGTGCGGCCCAGGCCGCCGTCTGATGGGTGTGGCAGCCTGTGCAGGCGTCGGGCGTGCCGAGCGTCGCGGCCAGGTCCGGGCGCGGCACGCGGATGCTGTGATCGCGGCGCGCGTCGACGCCCATGTACGTCTTGGCCGGCATATGACAGTTCACGCACTGCGCGCCTGCCGTCCCAGGTTCGTGATGATGATGCGCGGGGACATCGAACTTCGCCGGCATGTGGCACTGCGCGCACAGCGCGTTGCCCTCGGCGCGCAACCTCAGCGCGTGCGGCTCATGGCAGTCGCTGCACGTCACCCCCGCCCGGTACATGCGGCTCTGGACGAACGAGCCGTATTCGAACATCTCGCCGTCGATCTGGCCGTCGGGGTGGTAGTAGCCGGCCTCGATCATCGCGGGGATGTGGGCATCCAGAAACGGCGTCGCGGCGGTCTTTTCGGCAACGATCGTCGTCGCGCGCGCATGGCAGCCGGAACACGTCTCCAGTTCGGCGGACGAGACACGCGGCTCGGTCCGCCGCGCGATCCCGGTCTGCGGGTTCATCTCCCACACGCCGTGGTCGGCCGTCTTCAGCCAGGCGACGAGCCCCTGGTGCGGATCGTCGGCCGGGCGGCTCGCGGCCCAGGCGATATGGCGCGAGCCCGGCCCGTGACACGCCTCGCAACCGACCGCGACTTCGGCATAGGTCGTCGCAAACGTGTCCGCCGTCAGGTCGTAGTTTTTCCTGACATCGGTCGAATGGCAGTCGGCGCACATGTAGTTCCAGTTCTGGTCGCGCCCCGTCCAGTGCAGCCGATCGCCCGCCGGCAGGAACTGCCCCGGATGCAGCGAATACCAGCGCTGCCCGCCGGCCTCCTTGGCGCGTGAATCCCAGGCGATGCCGAGCGCCTGGTAGCGGCCGCCTTGCATCTTGATGAGGTACTGCTGCAACGGCGCGACGCCGAACGTGTAGGCGACGGGGAAGTCGTGCATCGCGCCGTCCGGCCCGTCGGCGCGCACCATGTAGATGTCGCCCGACCGGTGGAAGGTCGTTGTGACGCCGCCCTGGGCGAATCTCGCGTCGTTGAAATCGCCGAGCACGGTCGCGGCTGTCGCGGGTTGCATCGCCGCGGCGTGGTGCGATGTCTGCCACAGCGTCGTCTCGGCCTTGTGGCAGGCGGCGCAGGCGGCGCTGCCGACGTAGTGGGCGGGCTCATCGGCCAAGGCCGGCGCGCGCGACAGCAGGACTGCCGCAATCAGAATGGCCGCTATCACGCCGGCGATGGGGCCGATCGTCACCGCGAGCGGTGCCAGCTTCCGCCAGGCGAGCGCCGCCAAGACCTCCGGCCCGGCCGCGCGTGTCCGTCGCGGCATCTCCGGCGCTATGCCTCGAACGCGAAGATGCGCTTCCAGTCGTTCTTCATGCTGATGACCGCCCAGCCGCCCTTCTTCGCCTCGTCATACAGCACCTGGGTGAACGTGCCGACCTTGGTGTCGGGCAGGCCCTGCGCCGGTCCGTAGGCGTACTCCCGCTCGGCATCGTCGTGCAGCACCAGCATCGACAGCCGCGCGCCGTCCCCGCCCTGCGTGTATTCCAGCATCTGCTGGTCGCCTGTGGAGTTGCCGAACGCGGCGCGGGGCCGCCGGCCGAGCATCAGGTGGATGCCCTCGGGCTTGCCGGCGAAATTGTCATTCAGCAGCAGCTTCGGCTCCTTGGTCAGGAACGGCCGGCCGTCGGGGCGGTAGCCGTATTTCACCCCGCCGGCGGTGCCCACCACCTGCTCGCGCGGGATGCCATATACGCGCTCGGAATAGATGCGCACAAAGTCCTGGCCACCGCCGGTGACGATGAACGTCTTGTAGCCGTTGGCGCGGAAATACTGCAGCACCTCCTGCATCGGCTGGTAGGTCAGCTCGGTATAGAGCCGCTTCCAGCGCCGGTCCCTGGCGGTCTCGATCCATGCCTTTGCTTCGGACTCGAACGTGTCGACATCCATGCCGGTCAGCGTCGCAGCGAGGGCCGGCAGCACTCGAGCCGTCACGGAGACAGAACGACGGCGACCGGCGACGCCCGCCGCCTTCAGGTCAGGTGGTGCGTTGCAGCTCGTCGGCCAGCTTGCGCATCTCGTCCGGGTTGTGGCCGCCGATCACCATGAAGCCATAGCCGT
>DATEQV010000123.1:0-2381 GCA_035272265.1 Acidisphaera sp.
GCCTCCTGCCGGCCTTGACAAGGACATCGACCTGCTCGCGCGGAATCGTCAGACCAGCGGGAGTGGCGAGGAGCTGCCTTTTCTCCGGGCTGTCGGGCACCCCGCCTTCGCGAGTTCAGGAGGACGGGGCGGTCAGCGTCAGCTCGACCCGACGGTTCTGCGCGCGGCCTGCGGCGGTGTCGTTGGGTGCGACCGGATCGGCGTCGCCGAAGCCGTGCGCCGACAGCATCGACGGGTTCACCCCCTGCGAGATCAGGAAGTTCATGACCGTCTCGGCGCGCTTCTGCGAGAGGATGAGGTTCGTCGTCACGCCCTGCCGCGCGAGTTCGGGTCCGATCGGGGTGTTGTCGGTGTAGCCGTTGACGTTGATGTGCTCCTGGATCTGCGCGGCCAGGATCGGCGCCATCTTGGCGATCGTCGCCGCCGCCGACGGCGGCATCTCCCAGCCGCCCGACGGGAACAGCAGCTCGCTGTTGACGACGACCTTGATCGCGCCCTGCAGCCGCTCGATGTGCACTTGCTGGGACGCGATCTCGCCCGACATGCTTGCCTTGAGCTGCTGGTATTGCTGGTCGAGCGCGGTGCCGCAGCCTGTCAGCAGGACGGCCGGCAGCATCGCCATGAGGACACGGCGGCGTCTGGGTGCGTTGAGCAAGTGCGTAACTCCCGTGTGTCGTTTGGGCTGTGCAGCCGTAACCTTCGTGCCGTGCCCGACCATCACGGCGCCGGTACGACCGTATAATAGACGCCGTTCGCCCCGTAGCCGGGGAGGAACCATGTGCCGTTGCAGCTGTACTCGCGGTATGCAGCCTGCCAGACGCAGCCGCCAGGCAGCACGGCGTACGATCCGCCCGCCGCGTAGACCGGAGCGGCTGCAGCGGCCGTCGCCGCAGCGCCCACCACGGCCCCGGCCGCCAGGCCGACAGCCGCACCTGCCGCCGCCGCACCCCACGCGCCGGTGCCGCAGTTCCAGCAGCCGCTACCGCCGTAATAGTTGGCCACAGCGGGCTGGTGGTAGTAGCCGCCGTAGGCGGTGGTGCCGTAATAGCCGGTGTGGGCGGCCCCGTACGGGCCAACGGCGGTGGCGTGATAGTATCCACCGTAATCGCTCGCGTGGTAGGCGCCGTACGGCGTCGCCGCGGTGCCGTGCCACGCGCCGCCGTAGTCGCTCTCGTGCGACACGCCGCCATAGCCGACCTGCGTGCTGTGATCCCAGCCACCCCAGTCGCTGGAGTGCGAAAGGCCGCCCGCGCCGAACGTGGTCGAGTGCGACCAGCCGCCGAAATCGCTGCCGCGGGAGAAGCCGCCGCCGCCGAAGCCATGGAACCATGCCTGTGCCGGGGACTGGGGCAGAAAGGCGAGGCCGACGGTTGCGGCGAGAAGAACTTTCTTCAGCATGACGCTGCGCTCCTCACTGATGCTGCTGCGGCGACGCGCTGGGCAGGGCAGGGACCTCTCGCAGGCCCGGCGGAGCGAAATTCATCGGCTTGCCCTTCGCCGCCCTCTCCGAGGCGAAAGTTGCGGGGTCGACGCTGTCGACCAGATGCCAGTCGGAATACTCGGTCTGATACAGCGCGTGCGCCGGTTCGTGCGGATAGACCACCCGGATCAGCCGCGGCAGATGATCGGTCGCGCCGATCCACAGCTCGCCCTGCACGTTGTCGGCCGCCACCGCCACCATGTCGGTCGTGGTGCCGCCGATGATCTTCGACTGCCCGACGTAGAAAGCGGAGTTGAGCCCCTCCTGCTCGAACACCGCGCAGGGCTTCGACATGAGGAGGTCGGCGAACGGGAAGTAGATGGCCGCCTTGTCCCACGCGGCGTCGACCATCTGGTCGATCGTCGGCGGCGCGTCGGCGATCGCGACAAGATCCTCGGACGGCACGTAGGCCATCAAGATCTTGCCGTTGTAATAGAATTCGTCCGGCACGCCGTCGCCGGTGGTGATCACGCGCAGCTTGTCGGGGCGCTGCATCGTCACCTGGTTGAGCGTCGCGTAGAACAGCGGCTGGCCGTTGCGCGCCGCCTTCTCATAAGTGCTGACCGCGGTGAACGACATCGCCTTGGCGGTTTCCAGAGTCTTGCAGGCGGCCTTCAGGATGTCCACCGCCTTCGGCTCGATCGGTGGCAGTTGTTCCGGCTGCGATGCTGCGGGAGTCTGCTCCGGAGCGGGCGCCGGTTGCGCCTGCTGTGCGTGAACCGCCGCCGGTGCCGTCACCAGCGCGGCGATCACCGAAAAACCCGAAATCCAACCTCTCATGTATTCCTCCCAGAAAGGGATATGCCAGAACGAGGATCTGGCTGGTCCTGTGCTCGGCGGTAGGGGCGCGGTGCGCCCGCTGCCCCGCGCCACCGTTAGGGGCCGGCTCAGAACTGGCCCC
>DATEQV010000124.1:0-2251 GCA_035272265.1 Acidisphaera sp.
CACGGTCGTCAGCCGCTCCGCGAGCGGGTCGCGCACATCGATGGGCTGGCCGGCCTCGTCTTTGCCGCCGACGTATCGGATCCAGCCGGCAATCGCGAGCGCCAGCGTGGGGATGGGCAGGTTGCGGGCCAGCCGCTCAGTGACGGTGGACAGAAGCCGTTGCGGCAGCTTCTGGGAACCGTCCATGGCGATCTGCCAGGTGCGATGCCGGACCGCTGTATTGCCGAAGCGGGCTAACAGCTCGGCCCCGTAGCGGTGCAGGTCCATCCCCGGCGGTGGCGGCGCGACCGCGATGATCTCGTCCCAGAGTTTGCCGACATAGGCGCGGAACACATCGTCGGCCACGACGTCGGCGATAGTCTCGTAGCCCGAAAGATAGCCGAGATAGGCGAGGGCCGAATGAGCGCCATTGAGCAAGCGAAGCTTCATGTGCTCGTAGGGTGCGACATCGGTGACGATCTGTGCGCCCACCTTGTCCCAGGCGGGACGCGTGCGTGCGACGAAGTTGTCCTCGATGACCCATTGACGGAACGGCTCATGCGTAACCGGCGCCGCGTCATACAGCCCGATCGCTTCGGCGGCAGCTGCGATGTCCTGATCTGTTGTTGCCGGAACGATGCGGTCTACCATCGTCGAGGGAAACGCGCAGTTGGCCTCGATCCATTGAGCGAGCGCGTCGTCCCGCATCGCCGCGAAATCACCTACCAGGCCGGACACCAGCCGCCCGTTGTGCGGCAGGTTGTCGCAGCACAGCACGGTGAAGGGCGGCAGTCCGGCAACACGGCGCGCCGCCAGGGCCGCGACGATCAGGCCGACGGCCGAACGCGGCGCCGCGGCGTTCTCCAGGTCATGGCGGATCTCGGGATGATTCGGGTCGAGCCGGCCAGTTGCCGGATCGTGGCAGTAGCCTTTCTCGGTGATCGTCAGGCTGACAAGGCGGCAGGGCGGGTCGGCCATCTTCGCGACCAGCGCGGCCGGGTTTTCAGGCGCCACGATCATCCGCCGCAGGCAGCCGACGATGCGCGCATCCGTGCCCGCGCCATCCCGCTGCAGCGCCGTATACAGGCCGTCCTGCGGTGCTAGCAGGTCGCGCTGGTCCGGCCGGCGCAGGCTTACGCCGGCGATCCCCCACGGACCCGGCTCGATCGCCAGAAGGTCGTCCGTGTAGGTGGCCATGTGCGCACGCACGAAGGCGCCGAGCCCGAGATGCACGATGCCGGCCTCGAGCTTCTGCCAGTCGTAGCCTGGCCGTGCGGTCCCGGTAGGCAGTTGCGCAAACGTGGCGGCGGATAGCCGCGGGCGATCGCTGACGGCGGTCATGGCAAGCCTCCGCCCCTAGTGCGCGAAGTCGAGATGCACTTTGATCGTGTTCTGAGGTTCCTTCTCGATCAGCTCGAACGCAGCGCGCGCCTCGCTGGCGGGGATCGTCTGCGTGATCATGTCGGCCGGCTTGATCTTCCCCTCGGCGAGCCACTGCACGACCTGCGGAATGAAGCGGCGGTTGAGGCGGGAGCCGACGATCGAAAGCTCTTTGGCGACGATCTGCTGCTGGCTGACATTGCAGGGGGCGGGCGAGAAGCCGAGCAGGCCGATGCGTCCCGCCGGGCTGATCAGGCGGCACGCTTCCTCCAGCAGCGTCGGGATGCCGGCGCCGTCGATGACAACGGTGGGACCGAGGCCCTCGTTTTCCGTGCGCACGGCTGCGGGGACGTCGGTGGATCGCGGATTGAGAACAAGAGCTGCGCCGTATCCGCGTGCCCGCTCCAGCCGCGCAGCATCGACATCGGAGACGATGCAGCGGGCGTCGTGCAGACGGGCGACCTGCAGCACCGTCAGCCCGACGGTCCCCGCGCCGTAGATCAGGACGGTATCGCCCGCGTCGATTCCGGTGCGCGACAGCACGTTCGCCGCGACGGAGAACGGCTCGGCAAGGGTCGCGATCTCGATGGGAAGGTTGGGCGGGATCGCCACGCAGTTGGCGGCCGGCACGGCGACGTAATCGCGGAAGCCGCCGTCGCGATGCACGCCCAGGACTTCGAGGTTGCTGCACACGTTGGGCCTGCCGACGCGGCATGGATAGCAGTGTCCGCACGCGATGACAGGATCGATGACCACCCTGTCGCCGGATGCCAGTCCTTCGACGCCGGAGCCGACCGCGACGACATGGCCTGCGAACTCGTGTCCGATCACCCGCGGATAGCGAGCGAATGGATTGGAGCCGTGGAAGATGTGGATGTCGGAGCCGCAGATG
>DATEQV010000125.1:0-25450 GCA_035272265.1 Acidisphaera sp.
CCTCGGGACGGGGCTTGGGCTTGCCGGCGCGCTTGACGCCGAACTCGGTCCACAGCCAGTTGATCGCGCGATCGGCGCTCTGCCACTGATCCTCGTCGATGGTGCGTGGGATGAAGCGCATCAGGTTGCTGCCCTCGGGCGTCACCCCGCCGCCGATCATCTCGGCGATGCTGCCGGTCACGACCACCGCCGGCAGGTCCGGGTCCTGCGTGCCGGACGCGCGGCGCAGCGCGTCCTCGGTTCCGGACATCGAGAGCTGATCCTCCGACAGTCCGGTGACGACGACCGGCAGTTCGTGCGGCGGCAGCGCGTCGGTGTAGTGCAGCACCGCGGTGACCGGCAGGTTCTCGCAGCCGACCGGCCCGTCGATGACGACGCGCAGGCCGCGCACGGCGGAGAAGGCGTAGACCGCGCCCCAGTAGCCGCCGGCCCGGTCGTGATCGAGCACCAGCATCAGACGGTCGCCGTGGAGGCTTCGGCTTTCGCCTTGGCCTCTCGCATCTTGCGGAACCGCGCCTTCGCTTCGGGGTGCGCCTGCGGCACGCCGGTCCAGCCGTAGCCCGCGGACTCGCCGGTGCCGACGCCCTCGAAGAAGCTCACCATGCGCCCGAACCGCTCGCGCCCGCGCGTCTGCGCGGCGACGATGCCGGCCAGCGCGCCTGCGCCAGCGGGACCGAACAGCGGCCGGGCGGAGACCATGTTCGTGAAGTAGATCGCCGGCGTGCCCGCCTCCTTCGCGGCCTGCACGAGCGGCGTCGTTCCGATCGCGAGATCGGGACGCACGTCGCGCATCGCCGCGATGTCCTGCTCGAGCGAGGCGCGGTACTGCACGTGCGCGCCGTGCGCTTCGAGCCACTGACGATCGGCCTCGCTCCACGGGGTGCGGGGGCAGGCGGTGCCCACATAGGGAACCTCCGCCCCCGCCTCGATCAGCAGCCGTGCGACAAGCAGCTCCGAGCCTTCGTAGCCGGAGACGGTCACGCGGGCGCTGACCGGACAAGCAGCAAGGGCGCCGCGCGTCGCGCCGGTCGTGGCGGCGACAGCAGCGTCGATCTTCGCGGTCGGCAGGTTGGCGGCCGTGCCGACGGCGCGCAGCCAATCGGCTGCCGCTTCCACGCCGACGGGCCCCGATCCCACCACCGGCCGGCCGGCGGCGGCGAACTCACGCACGCTCGCGACATAGAACGGGTGGATCGCCGCGGCGACGGCGCAGTCGAGCGCGGCATACAGGTCGCGCCACTCGCGCGACGGCGTCTGCGGACCCACCGCAAGCTCCATCGGCCGCAACATCGCGCCGACGCCGACCGGGTCGGCCGGGAACAGCTCGCCGATCAGCGATACGGTCGGCAACTCGGCGAGCGCGCGCGGGCGCAGCACCGGCCCTGCCTCGGCCTCCAACCGGGCGTAGCGCAGCATGGCGCCCGCGAGCACGTCCTTCGCTTCGGCATGCGTCGGCACGCCGAAGCCCGGCACGTCGATGCCGATGATCCGCACGCCGTTGATCTCCTTCGGCAGCAGATCGAGCGGCACACCCGACGCGGTCGGCACGCACAGGTTGATGATGACGACGGCGTCGTAGTCTTCGGGCCGCGCCGTTTCGAACACCGCTTTGCGGATGTCCTCGAACAGCGCGCCGGTGACCAGCGTCTCGCTGTTGAACGGCACGTAGCCGACCGTCCGCCGCGCGCCGTAGAAGTGCGAGGTGAACGTCAGCCCGTACACGCAGCACGCCGAGCCGGACAGGATCATCGCCACGCGCCGCATGCGCAGGCCGACGCGCAGCGATCCGAACGCCGGGCACATCGATTGCGGCTGGTCGTGCGGGCCGCGCGGATAGTCGGCGAGCAGACGCTCCATCGCCTCCGATTTGCCCGCAGCGCTGGCGGCGGCGAGCAACGTCTCGCGTCCGCCGTGGCAGCCGGCAGCAGGCGGGGCGACGGAGCCGTCCATCGGCATCACACCGACTCGTAGACGACTTCGAGCGACGGCCTGGTCAGCACCTCCGCCGCGCACATGTCTTCGATCGTCGCCGGATCGAGCGTCACGCCGCGGCCGACCGCCTCGCCCTTGAACAGGCCCAGCAGCGCGTCCTGCGACAGCGGCGTCGGGCGCACCGGCGGCGCTTCGGCCACCTGCAGCGCCAGCTCCTCGAACAGCACGCCCCAGCGCCCGCCGGGGCGGCCGATGATCTCGTAATTCGCGCTCTTGCGCCGGATGTCCTCATCGGCGGGGATGGCGGCGAGGACCGGGATACTGGCGGCCTCCGCGAAGGCCTGCGCCTCGCCGGTGCCGTCGTCCTTGTTGATGACCATGCCGGCGACGCCGACATTGCCGCCCATCTTGCGGAAGTAGTCGACCGCGCTGCACACGTTGTTGGCGACGTACAGCGACTGCAGGTCGTTGGAGCCGACGACGATCACCTTCTGGCACATGTCGCGCGCGATCGGCAGGCCGAAGCCGCCGCACACCACGTCGCCGAGGAAGTCCAGCAGCACGTAGTCGAAATTCCACTGGTGGAAGCCGAGCTTCTCCAGCAGTTCGAAGCCGTGGATGATGCCGCGCCCGCCGCAGCCGCGCCCGACCTCCGGGCCGCCCAGCTCCATCGCGAACACGCCGTCGCGCTTGAAGCACACGTCGCCGATCGCGACACTGTCGCCCGCCGCGCGCTTCTTCGACGAGGTCTCGATGATCGTCGGACAGCTGCGCCCACCGAACAGCAGCGACGTGGTGTCCGATTTCGGATCGCAGCCGATCAGCAGCACGCGCTTGCCCTGCTGCGCCATCATGTAGCTGAGGTTGGCGAGCGTGAACGACTTGCCGATCCCGCCCTTGCCGTAGATCGCGATGATCTGCGTCTGCTTGACGGGGGTCGAGACGTCCTCGGGCTGCTTGCCGGGCTCGCTGATCGCGTTCATGCACGCCCCTTCCAATCGAGGATCATCTTCAGGCAGTCGGGATCGCCGAACGCCGTGCGGTAGGCGTCGTCGGCACGCGCGGGATCGGCGCGGTGGGTGATCAGCCCGTCGAGCGACAGAAGCCCGTTGGCGAGCAGCGCATTCACTGCGGCCACGTCGCCGTCCTGGAACTCGGCGGCGATGCGCAGCCGCGCCTCGCGCATGAAGGCGGCCGGGAACGCGAAGGACAGCGTCGAATAGAAGCCGGCCAGCACGATCTCGCCGCCATGCGACAGTCGCGCGATCAGCCGGTCGAGAATCGAGCCGTCGCCGCTGACGTCGTAGATCGTGCGGTACTTGCCGTCGTCATCGGCGGGATCGCAGACGCGGTAACCCTCGGCGCCGTGTCGGCGCTGCGGGTTGGTCTCCCACACCGTCGTCGGCGGCGCGCCGAGCGCCAGCGCGAGCCTTGCCAGCAGGCGCCCGAGCACGCCGTGGCCGACGATCAGGTCGGGCAAGGCGTGCGGCAGACGCAACGTGTGATAGGCGGTGGCGGCGAGTGCGAGCAGGACGCCGCGCTCGCCGAGGTCATCGGCGATCGGCACCGTGCGGGCGCCGGGCACCACGAGGCGCGAGGCGCTGGCGCCGAACAGCCCGCGCAGATCGCCGAAGCAGCGGGCGCCGGGCACGAACACGCGGGCGCCGACGGTGGCGCCTGACTGCGGCCCGGCAGCGGCGATGCGGCCGACGGCCTCGTAGCCGGGGACCAGCGGATAGCCCATGCCAGGGAAGTCCGGCATCCGGCCGGTGAACAGCAGCTTCTCGGTGCCGGTGGAAATGCCGCTCCATTCGACGTCGACGACGACGTCCGCGTCGCCCGGATCGGCGATCGGAACCCGGCTGAGCGCGATGTGCTCGGGCCGGGTCAGCACCACAGCCATCGCTTCAAGTGTCACCAAGCCCTCCAGAACAGCTCCAGGCGATGCGGAGACGGTGTCAGCCTAGACTGACCAATTGGACTGTCAAGCACGGTTTACGGTCCGAGGTTCGTCGACCCGGGCGAGTAGCGCCCGCGCAACGATCGGGCGACGGGTCCGCAGCAGGCGCGGCGGGGCAAATCCGGCGGCCTGGAGGAAGGCGGCGTACTGCCCGGGCGTGCGCGCGCGGCCCTGGCCCATCGCCAGCAGATAGAAGCCGAAATAGGCATCGCCGACCGGCTCCGCGCCTTGCGTTCCGGCCATCGGCTCGGCGATCAGAACCGCGCCGCCTTGCGGCAAGGCGGCGCGGGCGGCGCGCAGCAGGTGGGCGACGGTTTCGTCGTCGTGATCGTGCAGCACGCGAACGAAGCTGATCAGGTCCGCCCCAAACGGCAGCGGCCCGGCGCGGAAGTCGCCGCCGGTCACCGTCGCGGCGACGTTCGCAGCGAGGAATTTCGCGCGCGCCCGCTCGGCCACGCTCGGCAGGTCGAACAGCATCAGCTGCAGCGCGGGCGCGGCTTCGTGGGCGGCGCGCAGGAAGGTGCCGTCGCCGCCGCCGACGTCGAGCAGCGCGCGGAAACGGCGCCACGGGACGGCGGCCACGACGTCCTCGGCCAGCATGCGCTGGCTCGCCGACATCAGCGCCGAATAGGCGTCGGTGCGCGACGGATCGAGTGCGCCCGTATCGCCCTCGCCGGCATAGGCCCAGTAGCGCGACAGCCGCGTCGGTTCGTGCGCGCCGCGCAACAGGGCGACCGGGTCGGCGAGGTCGGCGTACAGCATGTCGTGGTGCGCGATCATCGCCGCCACGCCGGGATCGACCGCCGCCCCGAGCGGTCCCAGGCCCCAGCGTCCGCCGCCCCGGCGTTCCACCAGCCGCAACGAAGCGGCCGCGCGCAGCAGGCGCTCCGCGGCCTCCGGCGGCAGGCCGATCCGGGCGGCGACATCCGCCGTGCCGGCCGGGTGACGCAGCGCGTCGAAGACGTGCAGCCGGACGCAGGCGAGCAGCACCTGCGAATAGACGAACCCCGCGCACAGATCGAACAGCGCGCGGGCGCGGCGACGCGCGATGCCGCTTGTGAACGGCAGGCCCGAGGCAACGCGCTGGAAACGCGGGCTCGCAAGCAGCCCGTCACGCCACGCGAGAACCCGGTCGAGCAGTCCGCCCGAACCCGCGGACGCGGTGATGCCCGCCGCGCTCACGCCGCCCGCTGCGCCAGCTCCTTCGGCAGGAAGCGCATGACCTGGGCGCGGATGGTGGCGCGCATCGCGTCCGCACCCGGGCAGTCGGGCACGCTGTCGATCGCCACCGCGATCAGCGAGTCCAGCCGGCCGATCGCGCCGTCGATGCCGAGCTGCAGCACCGCGTTCGGCCGCCCCAGCGCCGCGTCGACGCCGACCGGCTTGCCCAGCTCCGCCGGGTCCGAGGCGGCGTCACGCAGGTCGTCGGCGACCTGGTAGGCCTCGCCCAGTGCCTCGCCGAGCGGCCGCCACGCGTCGGCGTCCGCCCCGGCCGCGACCGCACCCGCCGCTGTGGCGGCGGCGAACAGCGCGCCGGTCTTGGAACGGTGGTAGGCCGCGAGGTCGACCTCCGGCTCGCACTCCCAGGCCTGGCCGGCCGCGATGCCGCCCGGCGCCCCGGCGGCCCGGCCGATGGTCAGCATCAGGCCGGACAGCCGCTGCGGGGTCGCGGCGGCTCCCCAGGCGAGGACCTGGAACGACAGCACGATCAGCGCGTCGCCGGTCAGCAGCGCGAGCGGCGCGCCGAACGCCCGATGCACCGACGGCTTGCCGCGCCGGATGTCGGCGTTGTCGAAACACGGCATGTCGTCGTGGACCAGGGTGGCGCAGTGCAGCAGCTCGATCGCGGCGGCCGCGGCGTCGGTGACGGCCGGGTCGTCCTCGGCACAGGCGGCGGCGACGGCGAGGCACAGCCGGGGGCGGATGCGGGCGCCGCCGGGGAAGACCGCGTGGCGCATGGCCTCGGCCAGCAGAGGCGGGCATCCTGGCGATCGCGCCCGCGCGAGGGCGGTCGTGAGCACCCGCTCGATCCGGGCTGTGGCATCCATGATCCAGCCTCCCCCGCGCGGACGACCTATGTTAGGCCGCCTTGTCAGATCGACATGTCGGCTCTTCTTGACAGTCGAGTCAACGAAAAGGGTGCGGGCGGGCTCGAGGCGATTGCGGAGCATGAACCGGTGACGGTGCGGGTGGCGGTGATCGGGGCGGGCGTGGGGGGCTTGAGCGCCGCCGTCCTGCTCGCCGCCCGCGGGCTGGACGTCACCGTGCTGGAGCGCGCGCCCGCCCCCGGCGGCAAGATGCGGACGGTGCGGACGGGGGGTGCGGCGATCGACGCCGGCCCGACCGTATTCACCATGCGCTGGGTGTTCGACGGCATCCTGGGCGAGGCCGGCACGTCACTCGACGCGCACGTCACGCTGCGTCCGGCGGAGATCCTGGCGCGCCACGCGTGGAGTGCGGACGAGCGGCTCGACCTGTTCGCCGACACCGAGCGCACCGCCGATGCGATCGGCGCGTTGGCGGGGGCGGCGGAGGCGCGCGGCTACTACGCGTTCTGCGAGCGGGCCCGCGCGATCTACGAGACGCTGCGCGACCCGTTCATCCGAGCGGCGCGGCCGACGGCGATGTCGCTCGCCTTCGCCACGGGGCTGTCGGCGATGAACCGCATCGCGCCGTTCGAGACGATGTGGAGCGTGCTCGGCACCTACTTCCGGGACGCGCGGCTGCGGCAGTTGTTCGGGCGCTACGCGACGTATTGCGGCTCGTCGCCGTTCGCGGCGCCCGCGACGCTGATGCTGGTGGCGCATGTCGAACGCGACGGCGTGTGGATGGTGGACGGCGGGATGCACCGCATCGCCGCGATGCTCGCAGACGTCGCGCAGGGGCGCGGGGCGACGTTCCGCTACGGCGCCGAGGTCGCGGAGATCGTCGCCGAACGCGGCCGGGTCGCGGGCGTGCGGCTCGCGTCGGGCGAGCGCATCGCGGCCGACGCGGTGATCGCCAACGCCGACGTCGCGGCACTGGCGACAGGGCGGTTCGGCGAGGCCGCGAAGCGGGCGACGAGCGACGGCCAGCTTCCGCGTTCGCTGTCGGCGCTGACCTGGGCGATGCGAGCGCCTTGCCACGGCTTCCCGCTGGTGCGGCACAACGTATTCTTCTCCGCCGACTACCCCGCGGAGTTCGACACGATCTTCCGTGATCAGCGGTTGCCTTCGTCGCCGACCGTCTATGTCTGCGCGCAGGACCGCGACGACTCCGCGGTCGCCGACGGGACGGAGCGGCTACTGGTGCTGGTGAACGCGCCGCCGGTTGGAGACTCGCGGAAATTCGATGAGGCGGAGATCGCGGCATGCGAGACGGCGACGTTCGGCCTGCTGAACCGCTGCGGGCTGACGGTGGAACGACGGCCGGAAGCCACGGTGCTGACCGGCCCGGCGGAGTTCGAGCGCCTGTTCCCGGCGACGGGGGGCGCGCTGTACGGGGCGGCGACTCACGGGGCGATGGCCAGCTTCCGCCGTCCGACGGCGCGGACGCGGCTGACGGGATTGTATCTGGCGGGGGGCAGCGTGCACCCGGGGGCGGGCGTGCCGATGGCGGCACTGTCGGGACGGCAGGCGGCGAATTGCGTGACGGCGGACCTGACTTCTCTGTCGCGGTCGGGACGGACGGCTATGCGTGGTGGTACGTCGATGCGCTGAGCGACGACGGCGCGCACGGTCTGACGATCATCGCCTTCATCGGCAGCGTATTCTCGCCGTACTACGCCTGGGCGCGCAGGCGGGGGCCGGCCGATCCGGCGCGGTTCTGCTGCATGCACGCGGTGCTGTACGGACCGCGCGCGCGCTGGGCGATGACCGAGCGCGGCGCCAGCGCGGTGCGGCGCGAGGCGACGACACTCGCAATCGGGCCGAGTGCCGCCGAATGGGACGGCGACTGCCTGACCGTGCGGCTGGACGAGATCGCCGCGCCGATCCCGGCGCGCATCCGCGGCACGGTGCGCCTCCGTCCCGCGGCGCTGACCGGGGCGCGCTTCGCGCTGCATCCGGATCACGACTGGGCGCCGATCGCGCCGCGCGCCCGCGTCGAGGTGGCGCTGGAGCGCCCGGCGCTGACGTGGAGCGGCGACGGCTATCTCGACCACAACACGGGACGCGCGCCGCTAGAGCGGGCGTTCCGGCGCTGGGACTGGAGCCGCGCGGCGCTGGGGCGCGAGACGGTGATCCTGTACGAGGGCGACCGGATCGACGGCGAGCCGCTGGCGCTGGCGCTGCGGATCGGCGCCGACGGCGCGGTGGAGGCGATCGACAAGCCCGCTTTGGTGAGTCTGCCGCGCACGCGCTGGGGCATCGCCCGTGCGACGAGGGCGGACGGCGCGGCGACCGTGGCGCGCACGCTCACCGACGCGCCGTTCTATGCGCGCAGCGTGCTGTCGACGCGGCTGCTCGGGCAGACCACCACCGCGATGCACGAGACGCTCGACTGCCGGCGCTTCGCGCAGCCGTGGGTTCAGGCGATGCTGCCGTTCCGCATGCCGCGCGCATTGGGCTGACGCGGGGGAAATTAGGCGCGCGTAGCCGGCGGAACCGCCCCGTATCCCGCGAACCTGTCACCGGCCGTCTCGGCACGCTCTCCCGCCCTGTCGCGCATGATATAGCCTCGGCCGGGGACGGTCCCGATCAGGTCATCGTGCCCTGCTTGAGCCAGCTTCCGGCGAAGGGTGTAGATGAAAACATCGACGATCTTGATGTCGGGTTCTTCCAGCCCGGCATACAGGTAGCTCATGAAATACACCCGTGTGACCACCCGTCCCCGGCGGACCATCAGCAGTTCCAGCGTTGCGAACTCCTTGCGTGAGAGACGCACAGGCTTGTCCGCGAGAAACACCTCTCCGGTGTCCAGATTGGCTTTCAACCCGCCGATACGCAGAATCCGCTCGGAATGAGTCTTGGAGGCAGTTGCAATGGCCCGGAGCTGTTCCTTGACGCCGTTGTAGTAGGCTTGCCGATCCACGTGCCCGGCATTTTGACAGCCCTGACTTGAGAAGAGCAGCAGCGGAACCTCCACCCGCGCGGCGCGCATCCGCCGAATGAGGTCCTGCATCCTGCTCTCCGGCAGCATCAGATCGACGACCGCGACATCGAAGTCGTAGTGACGCACCAGGCTGAGAGCATCGTTGCCGTTATCGACCTGCTCGACGGAAACTCCAGTCGCCTTGAGACTCGCAGTCAGGCTGTCCGTTGTCGGATTGTCTTCGACGACAAGTATGCGCACGCGGGCCTCTTCGGGTTGGTCTCTGGCTCGGGCCCCGGCCAAACAAAGCCCGAGTGAGCCGTCCCGACGAGCGCGGCAGGAGCGGCCAGAACGCCTGCGGTCACGATGCAGAACAGGCTGCCCGCCGGCATCTCCACCGCTACAACAACGCCACGTTCGACGCGCGTTATCTCTCCGCTATCATTGAGTTAGGGAAACGTGAGCCGCGCGGCTGCGAAGGTCGGAGCGATCCCGCGGCGGGGATCAGCGGCGGACGCGCATGCCGCTCGCATCCCGCCGATGCTCCCAGCCGGCCCGTTCCAGCTCGGGAACCTCGCTGTCGGCCTGCGGGTAGCCGAGGCAGAAATAGCCGACGAAGCGCCAGTCATCCGGCAGCTCCAACGCCGCCGTCACCCGCGCCGGATCGAGGATCGAGACCCAGCCCAGGCCCAGCCCCGCCGCGCGCGCGGCCAGCCACAGCGTGTGCGCGGCCATGACGGCGGAATACGCCGTGGTCTCCGGCATGGTGCGGCGGCCCAGCCCGTGGCCCCGGGCGGGGTCGGGCTCGACGAAGATCGCGAACTGGCATGGCGCCTCGTCGAGCCCGGACAGTTTCAGCCGGGCATACAGCGCCGCTCGGGGGCCGTGCTGGTCGGCCAGCGCCTCGGCGTTGCAGGTTTCGAAGATCGCACGGATGTCAGCCCGGCGGGCGCGGTCGTCGACGGTGACGAAACGCCAGGGCTGGCTGAGGCCCACCGAGGGCGCGAGGCAGGCCATGTCGAACAGGCCATCCAGCAGCGACGGCGGCAATGGATCGGGGCGGAAACGGCGCACGTCGCGGCGCCACCGGAACAGATCGGCGAGCCGGGCGCGGAAGGCCGCGTCGAACACCGGCGCGGAGCCGCTGATCACGCGAAACCGTGGCGCTGATCGGCGGCCTGCATCTCGGCCGAGCGTGTCTCGGGTTAGGGCCGGAACAGGCCGCGCTGGCCGCCGCCCGGACGACGCCGCCAGACCTCGATGCGGAACGCGACGTAAGCGACCACCAGCGCGATGGCGGCGATCGGCAGCAGCGTGATCGCCACCCCGATCACGAGGGCGCCGAACGCCAACCCGCCGGCGATCATCGCCACCAGGACCGCGGCAATGGCGATGCGGGTGACGATCGGCAGACGTGTCCGGCGGACGAACTGCCCGTCCGGCGTGAGATCCAGCGTGACCTGGCGGCGATACTCGACCATAGGTTGAATGTGGCTCGACTTCCAAGCCGCTTCAAGCCCGGGCGGAAGACCGGTCCGGCGCCGCCCACACGCGCAGCGCCACCCGCTACCGCTCGTTGTGGCACTGGAAGATTGTTGCACTCGAATCGTATGCCGTAGGCTGGCGTCGGGCGACGTTCCGATTGGCGGGCGCGCACCCTCGGAGGTCACCGACAATGCTGATGCGTGCCCTGGTGACCGTCGACGACGCGGTGATCGACGGCGCCTACCAGCCGGTGCTCGATCGGCTCGCCTGCCTGCCGGACGAGCTGGGCTTCCCGCCGAAGCTTCGCACCGCCGTCGCACCCGTCTATGCCGGCGTCGGGTTGCTCGGCGCGGCCGTCATCGTGGAGGGCGTCACGTACTGCCTGCACCTGGACGACGCCTTCACCTTCGGTGCGATGCTGATGGGCGCGGTGTTCTTCGCCTACGCGCTGCTGGGGCCGCTGCGGCGGCTGTTCCGTGCCGGCATGCGCAATCCGCTGCGCATCGTCATGCGCGCCATCCGTCTCACCTGGGTGGCGATCATGCTCCTCACCCTGGTACGCAACCGATTCGGCGTCGGCGCGGACGCGGCTCAGGTGCTGGATCTGCTGTCCGGGGGGTTGTGGTTCTCGGCCTGGTATTTCGTCGCCTGCGAAGCGGCGCCGCCCCGCGTCTCGCGCCGCGTGTCGCTGCGGACCGCGCCGGTGCTGACCTGAGATCAGCTAGGGGCTATTGATCGTAATCAACCCATGGGCGAGCCAAATCGGGGACACTACCGGCCTGTGCCGGCCAGCCGCGCCTGACGGCCGACGCTTGAAGGAGATGCCTCGTGAAGACGTTCTTGCTGTTCGCCGGAAGCGGCCCGCTGGTGATCGCGTCGTCGTATGAGTCGATCACCGATCCGGGTCTGCTCGACAGGCTCCGCGCCAAGGGACTGGAGAAGTTCATCGCGTACGAGCTGCCGCTGGATCTGGTGAAGGCGCGATACGGCGGCCATTTCGATCTCGCCATGCACGACCTGCACGAGACGGACAACCTGCGGATCATCGACTTCGACGGCAGCCGCGCGTTCCGCCATTTTCATTTGTCGGAACTCGGCGCGCCGGTGATGTACGAAAGCGGCGCACCCCCGCCGGCGTGACACGTCAACCCCCCAGGTTAAGGCTCGATCCTCAGGCCGGCGCCCCTGACCCGACTGCCGGCAGCGACGCTGCCTCCTCGTCGGTGAACAGGCGCGAGCGCACGACGAAGCGCACGCCATCCGGCGCCTCGAGCGAAAAGCTGTCGCCGCCGCCGGTCGTCACGTCCACGGTCAGTTCGGAGTACGCCCAGTACGGAAACTGCGCCGCGCCCACGTAGAACGGCGTGTCGTCGATCGCGCCGAGCAGCACGTCGCGCGCGCCGACGCGAAAATCGCTCTGGCGGAAGCACATCGGCGCGCTGCCCTCGCAGCAGCCGCCGGAGAGATGGAACAACAGCTTCCCGTAGTGGGCCCGCAGGCGCCGCACCAGGGCGCGCGCCTGCGGGGTGACGATCACGCGGTCCGGCACACGAGTCCCTTCACGTTGGAGCGGACGTGGCGGGGCGCGAACGCCCCGCCCCCCAAGTCTCGCGTCCAATGGTGCGCCGTATCAGAACAGGCCGAGCGCGTTCGGGCTGTAGCTGACCAGCAGGTTCTTGGTCTGCTGATAGTGGTCCAGGATCAGCTTGTGCGTCTCGCGGCCGAAGCCGGACTGCTTGTAGCCACCGAACGCGGCGTGCGCCGGGTAGACGTGGTAGCAGTTGGTCCAGACGCGCCCCGCCTCGATCTCGCGGCCGACCCGGTAGCAGTTGTTGATGTTGCGCGACCACACGCCGGCGCCGAGGCCGTAGATGGTGTCGTTGCCGATCGCGATCGCGTCGTCGAGGTCCTTGAACGTCGTCACCGACAGGACCGGGCCGAAGATCTCCTCCTGGAAGACCCGCATCTTGTTGTGGCCATAGAACACGGTGGGCTGCACGTAGAAGCCGCCTTCGCATTTGCCGCCCGGGTGCGCCCGCTCGCCGCCGGTCAGGCATTTCGCGCCTTCCTGACGGCCGACGTCGATGTAGCCGAGGATCTTCTCCATCTGCCCTTGCGAGCACTGCGCGCCCATCTGGGTCGCCGGATCGAGCGGGTCGCCGACCTTGATCCTGGCGACGCGCGCGACGGCCTTCTCGATGAATTTGTCGAAGATCGACTCCTGCACCAGCGCGCGCGACGGACAGGTGCACACCTCGCCCTTGTTGAAGGCGAACAGGGCGAAGCCTTCCAGCGCCTTGTCGAGGAACGCGTCGTCGTGGTCCATCACGTCGGCGAAGAAGATGTTCGGCGACTTGCCGCCCAGCTCCATCGTCTGCGGGATGATGGTCTCGGCCGCATACTGCATGATCTGCCGGCCGGTCGTGGTCTCGCCGGTGAAGGCGATCTTGTTGATGCGGGGGCTGCGCGCCAGCGGCGTGCCGACCTCGGCACCATGGCCGAACACGACATTCAGCACGCCCTCGGGCAGCACGTCGCCGACGATGTCCATCAGCACGGCCATGCTCATCGGCGTGTCCGACGCCGGCTTGATGACGACGCAGTTCCCCGCCGCCAGCGCCGGCGCCATCTTCCACGATGCCATCAGCAGCGGGAAGTTCCACGGGATGATCTGACCCACCACGCCCATCGGTTCGCGGAAGTGATAGGCGATGGTGTCGTGATCGATCTCGCCGATGGTGCCTTCCTCGGCGCGGATGCAGGCGGCGAAGTAGCGGAAGTGGTCGGCCGACAGCGGCACGTCGGCGGCCATCGTCTCGCGGATCGGCTTGCCGTTGTCGCGCGTCTCGACAGTGGCAAGCAGCTCGAGGTTGGCGTCGATGCGGTCGGCGATCACGTTCAGCAGCCGCGCGCGCTCCGCCGGCGAGGTGTTCCCCCAGCGCTTGCGGGCGGCGTGCGCTGCGTCGAGCGCGGCATCGACATCGGCCGCGTCGGAGCGCGCGATTTCGCACAGCGTGCTGCCGTCGATCGGGCTGCGGTCGGTGAAATACCGGCCCTTGACCGGCGCCTTCCAGGCGCCGCCGATGAAGTTGTCGTATCGGGTGCGGAGGCGAGTCGTCGCAGTCTCCGCGCGTGTCGCGCCGTCGGGCATAGTTCGCTCCCTGGTTTTTTTGCGTCGCTGATCGTGCGTGTGGCTGATCGCGCCTGTGCCGGCACACGGGCCGGGGCGTTCGGCGGGCGTCGGCCATCACCGTAACAGCCAACTATGCAGAGTGTGGCGTCCGCCGCCTTGATCCGGATCAATCGCGTGGCACGAATGGCGATGCGGACGACCGTCCGGCCCGGATCTACTCCGCCGCCACGGGATCGACCGGCCGCACGGCGACGTCGAAGGCCGCGGCGATCAGCGCCTTGGTGTAGGCCTGCTCGGGCCGCGTGAGGATCTGCTCGGCGGGGCCGGCCTCGACGACGCGGCCGGCGCGCAGCACCACGATGCGGTGCGCCAGCGCGCGCACCACGCGCAGGTCGTGGCTGATGAACAGATAGCCCAGGCCGTGCGACCGCTGCAGCTTGCGCAGCAGGGCGACGATCTGCGCCTGCACCGACATGTCGAGCGCGCTGGTCGGCTCGTCGAGCACCACGTAGCGCGGCTGCAGCACCATCGCGCGGGCGATCGCGATGCGCTGGCGCTGGCCGCCGCTGAACTCGTGCGGGTAGCGGTCGGCGGCGTCGAGCGGCAGGCCGACCTCGCTCAGCGCGTCGGCGACGCGCGCGCGGCGCAGCGAGCGGGCCATGCCGCGCGCATGGACAGTCAGTCCTTCGGCGACGATCTCGCCCACCGGCATGCGCGGCGACAGGCTGCCGAACGGGTCCTGGAAGACGATCTGCATGCGCGCCCGCAACGCGCGCATCTCGCGCTTGGGGATGCTGTCGAGCGGCCTGCCCTGGAAGTCGATGCGGCCCGCGTAGGGCGCGAGGCGCAGCGACGCGAGCGCCATCGTCGTCTTGCCCGATCCGCTCTCGCCGACCAGGCCGACGGTCTCGCCCGCGTGGATGTCGAAGCCGACGCCGTCCACCGCGCGCACATGCGCCACCGTCCGCCGCAGCAGGCCGCGGCGGACCGGGAAATGCACGCGCACGTCCTCGGCGCGCAACAGGACCGGCGAGTCATCGGGCAGCGGCGCAGGCGGTCCTTTCGGCTCGGCCGCCAGCAGCTTGCGGGTGTAGGAGTGCTGCGGGTTGTCGAACACGCGCGAGACCGCGCCGGTTTCGACCACGCGCCCGTTCTTCATCACGCACACGCGGTCGGCGTAGCGGCGGACGATGTGCAGGTCGTGCGAGATGAGCAGCAGCGCCAACCCGCGCTCGCGGCGCAGCGCGGCGAGGGTTTCCAGGATCTGCGCCTGGATCGTCACGTCGAGCGCCGTGGTCGGTTCGTCGGCGATCAGCAGCGCGGGGTTGTTGGCCAGCGCCATCGCGATCATCACCCGCTGGCGCTGGCCGCCGGACAGCTGGTGCGGCAGCGCGTCCAGCCGGCTCTCGGAGTCGGCGAAGCCCGCCTGCGCCAGTGCCTCGGCCGCCGCCTGCCGGAGTTTCGCCTTCGGCATCGGGCGGTGCAGGAAGATCGCCTCGCTGACCTGTCGGCCGATCCGCGTCAGCGGATTGAGGCTGGTCATCGGCTCCTGGAAGATCATGCCGGCGACCCCGCCACGCAGGTCGCGCAAGCGGGCCGGCGGCGCGCCGATCACCGCGGTGCCGTCGAGCATGACGCGGCCGGTGCAATCCGCGCCGGGCGGCAGCAGTTGCAGCACGGAGAGCGCGGTGAGCGTCTTGCCCGATCCGCTCTCGCCGACCAGCGCCAGCGTCTCGCCGCGACCGAGGGTGAACGACACGCCGTCGACGACGCGGTTGACGCCGAACGCGACGGAGAGGTCGTCGATGGTGAGGAGGCTGCTATCGCTCGCCACTGTCCTACTCCGTCATCGCGAGCCGCGCAGCGGCGTGGCGATCCAGGGCCGCGTGAAAAGCATCTGTCACGTTGCCCTGGATCGCCACGCTTCGCTCGCGATGACGAAGAAGCGTGTTCAACGCACAGCCCTCGGCAAGCGCCGTGGATCGAACGTGTCGCGCACCGCCTCGGCGATGAAGATCAGCAGCACGAGCAGCCCGCCCAGCACGACGAACGCGGTCATGCCGAGCCATGGCGCCTGCAGGTTGTTCTTGCCCTGCGCCACCAGCTCGCCGAGCGAGGGCGAGCCGGGCGGCAGGCCGAAGCCGAGGAAGTCGAGCGTGGCCAGCAGCGTCACCGAGCCGGACAGGGTGAACGGGAGGAAGCTCAGCACCGCCACCATCGCGTTGGGCAGGATGTGGCGCCGCATCACCACGCCGTCGGACACGCCCAGCGCCTGCGCCGCGCGCACGTAATCGAGGTTGCGGCCGCGCAGGAACTCCGCGCGCACCACGCCGGTCAGCGCCATCCAGCGGAACAGCAGCAGGAAGACCACCAGCACCCAGAAGCTCGGCGCGATCACGCTCGCCAGGATGATGAGCATGAACAGTTCCGGCATGCCGCTCCAGATCTCGATGAAGCGCTGGAACAGCAGGTCGGTCAGCCCGCCGTAGAACCCCTGCACGGCACCCGCCGCGATGCCGATCACCGACGCCAGCGCCGTCAGCGTGAAGCCGAACAGCACCGAGATGCGGAAGCCGTAGATCACGCGCGCGAGAACGTCGCGCGCATGGTCGTCGGTGCCCAGCCAGTTCCGCCAGGACGGCGGTGCGGGCGAGGGCACCGGCAGGTCCTTGACCGGCGTGTTGTAGCTGTACGGGATCAGCGGCCAGACCATCCAGCCATGCGCATAGATCGCCTTCTGCACGTCGGGGTCGGTGTAGTCGGCGTCGATCGGAAGGAAATCGGAGCCGAACCTGTCCTGGCTGTAGTCGACCAGCACGGGGAAGAACCAGTGGTCGTCGTAGCGCACCACCAGCGGGCGGTCGTTGGCGACGAACTCGGCGAACAGGCAGAAGGTGAAGACGGCCAGGAAGATCCACAGCGACCATAAGCCGCGCCGGTGAGCACGGAAGATCGCCAGCCGCCGGCGCGCCATCGGGGTCATCGGCGCACCTCGAAGTCGATGCGCGGATCGACGACGGTGTACAGGAAATCGCCGATGATCTGCAGCAGCAGGCCGAGCAGCGTGAAGATATACAGCGTGCCGAACATCACCGGATAGTCGCGCCGCACCGTGCTCTCGAAGCCGAGCAGGCCGAGACCGTCGAGCGAGAAGACGATCTCCACCACCAGCGCCGAGGTGAACAGCAGGCTCGCGAACGCCGACGGGAACCCCGAGACCAGCAGCAGCGAGGCGTTGCGGAACACGTGGCGATACAGCACGCGCCGCTCCGTCGCCCCCTTCGCCCGCGCGGTGACCACGTAGTTCTTGTGGATCTCCTCGAGGAAGCAGTTCTTGGTCAGAATCGTCAGGCTGGCGAAGCCGCCGGCGACCAGCGCGATCGTCGGCAACACCATGTGCCAGGCATAGTCCTCGACCTTGCCGAGCGGGCTGAGGTGGCGGAAGTCGTCGCTCACCAGGCCGCGCAACGGGAACCACTGCTCGAAACTACCGCCGGCGAACAGCACCACCAACAGAATCGCGAACAGGAAGGCGGGGATCGCGTAGCCGGTCAATACGATGCCGCTGGTCACCGCATCGAAGCGCGTGCCGTCGCGTACCGCCTTGGTGATGCCGAGCGGGATCGACACCAGGTAGATCAGCAGCGTCGACCACAGGCCGAGTGAGACGCTGATCGGCAGCCGGTGCAGGATGAGCTGCAGCACGGTGCCGCCGCGGTAGAAGCTGGTGCCGAAATCGAACGTCAGGTAGCCCTTGACCATGTCGACGAAGCGGTCCAGCGGCGGCTTGTCGAAGCCGAACTGCTTCCTGATCTCGGCGATGATCTGCGGGTCGATGCCCTGCCGCCCGCGATAGCGGCCGGCGTTCTGCACGTCGCCGCCGGCCGAGCTGATCTCGCCGAACCCCGTGGCGCCGCGCCCCTTCAGGTCGGCGATCGCCTGCTCCACCGGGCCGCCGGGCGCGAACTGCACGACGGCGAAGTTGATCGCGATGATGCCGAACAGCGTCGGGACGACGAGCAGCAGCCGTCGCAGCAGGTAGGCGGCCAAGTTCTACTGACCGCGGCGCGCGGCATCGAGCGCCTTCTGCTTCGCCGCGTCCACCCACCAGTAGTCGAAGTTGAAGCCCTCGCGGATCGGCGTGTCGGGATGGCCGAACTTGTCCCACCACGCCATGCGGAAGCTGTTCGAATACCACTCCATGATGGAGAACTGGTTCCACAGCAGCACGCGGTCCAGTGCGCGCCCGGCGGTGTACAGCGTCTGCCGGTCCGGCGCCTTGACGATGCGCTCCACCAGGTCGTCGATCGCCGGATTGCACGCGCCGGCGAGGTTGCCGCTGCCTTGCACATCCTTGCTCTGGCATTCCCAGATGTCGCGCAGCTCGCCGCCCGGCAGCTCGGACCCGGGGAACACGAACGTCGTGATGTCGAAATCGAACGACTCGATCTGCTTGATCCATTGCGCGGAGTCGACCACGCGCACCTGCGCGTCGATGCCGAGCTTGCGCATCCGCTCGGCGAACGGCAGCGTCACGCGCTCGGTCGCGGGATCGCTCAGCAGGATCGTGAACGACAACTGCTTGCCGCCGGCGTCGACCATCTTGCCGTCCTTGATCGCGTATCCCGCCTGCTTGAGCAGGTCATACGCCGCGCGCAGCAGCGCCTGATCGTTGCCGCTGCCGTCGGTCACCGGCAGCGTGTAGGGCGTGGTGAACACCTCCGGCGGCAGCTTGTCGCGGAACGGCTCCAGCAGCGCCAGCTCCGCCTCGTCCGGCATTCCGGTGGCGGCGAGCGGCGTGTCGGTGAACCAGCTCTCCAGCCGCTTGTAGGCGCCGTACATCAGGTTCTTGTTGAGCCACTGGAAGTCCATCATCTGCACGATGGCGGCGCGCACGCGGCGATCCTGGAACACCGCCCGGCGCGTGTTCATCATCATCCCCTGCGTGCCGGCCGGCAGGTGGTGCTCGATCTCCTGGCGGATCACCTGGCCCTTCTGCACGGCGGGGAAGTTGTACGCCGTCGCCCACAGGCGGGAGATGTTCTCGCTGCGTACGTCGATGTCGCCGGCCTTGAACGCCTCGAACGTGACGGTCGGGTCGCGAAAGTAGTCGATCTTCACGCGGTCGAAGTTGTTGCTGCCGATCGCGGTTGGCAGGTCGCGCGCCCACCAGTTCGGATCGCGCACATAGGTGATCGAGCGGCCGAGCTCGAAGCTCCCGACCTTGTAGGGGCCCGAGCCCACCGGCGCCTCGGTCAGCGGCTGGTCGAAGTCGCGATGCTCCCAGAAATGCCTGGGCAGCACGGGCAGGCCGCCGACCAGCAGGGGCAGCTCGCGGTTTTCGTTGGATTTGAAATGGAACACCACGCGATGCGGGTTCTCCGCCACCGCGTCCTTCACGTCGGCGAGCAGGATCTTGTACGACGGGCGGCCATGGGCGAGCAGCGTGTCGAACGTCCACACCACGTCCTCGGCGGTGAGCGGCACGCCGTCGGAGAACGTCGCCTCGGGCCGCATGTTGAACGCGATCCACATCTTGTCGGCCGGGTAGTCGATCGATTCCGCGATGTGGCCGTAGGCGGTCGCCACCTCGTTGGCCGATCCGGTCAGCAGGCTCTCCCACACATGGCCGACCGAGGAGCCTGAGCCGGCGCCGCCGGGCTGCGTGACCCACGCGGACTCCATGCCGAAGGCACCGACGCCGCGCAGGATGAACGGGTTGAAATTGTCGTAGGTGCCGAGCTCGCCGAGCACCACCTCGCCGCCTTTCGGCGCGTTCGGATTGACCCAGGGGAAATGCGGAAAGTTCGCCGGCAGGGCGGGCGTGCCGAGGATGGTGATGCCGTTGCCGTGATTGATGAGCAGGTCATCGGCCAGCGCGCGCACGGGCAGCAGCAGGACGGCGAGCAGGAAGACGAGGCGCACGAGCATCTCCGGGCGGGTTTGGTTCACTAGCGCATGATCGGCGACATGCGGGCGTGAAAAGCGCGTCAGGCGGGTAGAAGGGTTCGCCGCCGCTGGCAATGGCGTTCGCCCGTCGCGCGGGGCTGCGTATGCTTGTATCCTGCCATCATGTCCGACGCGGCACACAGGCCCTGGACGATCGCCGAGTTCTTCGCGTGGCAGGCGCAGCAGCCCGACCGCTACGAGCTGGTCGGCGGGTTCCCCGTGCGCATGATGGCGGGCGCGCGCAATGTCTATGACGACATCGTCGTCAACCTGCTGGCGGAGCTTCGCCGGCAGATGCGCGACAGCGGTTGCCGTCCGTTCACCGGCGACGGGGCCGTCGAGACGCTGCCCGGACAGATCCGCCGCCCCGATGCAGGGGTCGATTGCGGCCGCCGCGATCCGAACGCGATGCAGGCCGCGCTGCCGCGGCTGGTCGCCGAGGTGCTGTCGCCGACGACGCGCGACTTCGACACGTTCGAAAAGCTGCCCGAGTACCGGCAGATCGACAGCCTGGACTACATCCTGGTCATCGAGCCCAACGCCGCCGAGGTCGTGCTGTGGGAACGCGGCCCCGACCGCGGCTGGCGGCAGGCGATCGACGGGCTGGATGCCGTGGTCGATCTGCCAGCGATAGGCGTCGCGCTGCAGCTGGCCGAGCTGTACGACGGCGTCGCATTTCCCGCCGGCCCAAGGCTCGTGCGCGGCCCCGACTGACCCGCTACGTCCCCGCCAGCAGCGCCACCGCCGGCTCCAGCAAGACCGGGTCGCCGACCGCCAGCGTGCGGCCGTCGCTCGCTTCGCTCAGCGCGCGGCCCGACCAGTCGGTCATCCGGCCGCCCGCGCCCTCGATCACCGGCACCAGCGCGGCCCAGTCCCAGACCTTCATCGTCGCCTCGGCGATCACGTCGATCTGGCCCAGCGTCAGCAGGCCATACGCGTAGCAGTCGTCGCCCCACGACACCCGCCGCACGCCACCCGACAGGCGGCTCCAGCGCACGGTGTCGTCCTCGTCGAACATTGCCGGGTCGGTGCAGGACAGCTCCGCGTCGGCCAGCGCCGGGCAAGGGCGGCAGCCGACGGCGCCGCCGAACCGGCCGGCGAAGCGAGTCGGCGCGCCGCGCAGGCCGATCCAGCGCTCGCCGGTGATCGGCTGGTCGATCACGCCGAGCAGCGGCTCGCCCTTGTGCAGCAGCCCGATCAGCGTGCCGAACGTGGGACGGCCGGTGATGAAGGCACGCGTACCGTCGATCGGGTCGATCACCCAGCGGAACGGCGAGCCGGAGCGCTCCAGGCCGAACTCCTCGCCCAGGATGCCGTGATCGGGAAAGCGCTGGGACAGCACGGCGCGGACCGCCTGCTCGGCCGTGCGGTCGGCGATCGTGACCGGGCTGCGGTCGCCCTTTTCGGCGGCGCTCAGCGCGGTGCGGAAATACGGCCGCAGCACCGCGCCGGCGACATCGGCCGCCGCCTCGGCGGCGGCAACCAGCGTCGCGCCGGACGGCGCCGCCTCGGTCAGGGTTTCGCCGCCGGCGCGGCAGCGGCGGGAGCCGCCGCAGGGGCCGCAGCAGGCGCCGCCGCGCCCTGGGCGCTCGGGATCGGCTCGGGGTTGTCGGAGTTCTTGTTCAGGTAGGCGATGACGTCGGCCCGGTCCTGGGCGCCCTTGATGCCGGGGAAGGCCATCTTCGTGCCCGGCGCATACGTGGCCGGGCTGTCGAGCCACTGGTTGAGCTCGTCGAACGTCCAGGGACCCTGGTGGGCCTTCAGCGCCGCGGAGTAGGCGTAGCCTTCCTCGTGGCCGTGCGGCAGCCCGACCACCCCATAGAGGTTCGGGCCGACGCCGGGATGGCCGCCCTTGTTGAAGCTGTGGCAGGCCACGCAGATCTTCTTCGTGTAGGCCTCGCCGGCGGCCGGATCGGCCTTGGCGAGCAACGGCTCGATCGGCGGCAGCCCGGCCGCCGCCGGCTGCGCCGCGGCCGCGGCGGCAGGGGCCGCGGCAGGCGCCGATGCGGCGGCCGCCTCGACCTTCGGCAGCGGCTCGGGGCTGGCCGACAGCGAGCGCAGGTAGGCGATCACGTCCGCCCGTGTCTTGTCGTTGGTGATGCCGGCGAAGCCCATCTTGGTGCCGGGCGCGTAGGCGGCGGGCTTGTAGAGCCAGTCGTTCAGCGCGTCATAGGTCCAGGGACCCTGCTTGCCCTTCAGCGCGGCCGAGTAGTCGTAGCCGGCCATGTGCGCGTGCGGCGCGCCCAGGATCCCGTACAAGTTGGGTCCGACCCCGGCCTTCCCGCCTTCGTTGAAGCTGTGGCAGGCGGCGCAGACCTTGCCCGCGTAGGACTCGCCGGCCTTCGCGTCGGCCGAAGCCAGCAGCGGCGCGATCGGCGCCGGCCCGGTCGGAGCGGCCGCCCCGGCGGCGGGAGCCTGCTGCGCGCCCGCGATCTCGATCGCCGGTTTCGCCGGCCGCTGCACCTGCACAAGGCCGTCCCCCAGCAGGCCGGTCAGGAAGAAGGCGATCCCAGCCACCAGGACGGCGGCGATCGCCTTGTTGACTTGCATCGTGTCCATGTCGGCGGGTTCCGTGTCGTGCAGTGCGGGGTCGTGCAGGTGCGGGCAGCCATCCGCCCGGCAGTTTGCCTGCGGCCAGAGGGCTACCTAAGGTGCGCCGCACCATAGGCAACGGTCCTGCCGCCAGCAATACAGCCCTCCGCGCACCGATGCAGAGCCCGCCGCTTTGAAGCTTCGTACTTGAACCCGATCGTCGCCATTCCTGCCCGCATGGCGGCCAGCCGCCTGCCCGGAAAACCGCTGGCGCTGATCGGCGGCGCGCCGATGGTGGTGCAGGTGGCGCGGCGGGCGCGCGAGGCGGATATCGGCCCGGTGCTGGTCGCGTGTGCCGACGCCGAAATCGCCGACGCCGTGCAGGCCGCCGGGTTCCGCGCCGTGCTCACCGACCCGGCGCTCCCGTCGGGTTCGGACCGCGTGCACGCCGCCGTCCGCGCTGCCGATCCCGACGGCCGCCACGACGTGGTGGTGAACCTGCAAGGCGACTTCCCGACGATCGAGCCCGGCGTGCTGCGGGCCTGCCTCGATCCCCTGGCCGATCCGGCGACGGACATCGGCACGCTCGTCTGCCCTGTCGCCGACGAGGCCGAAGCGGCGCTCACATCCGTGGTCAAGGCGGCGTGCGCCTTTGCGCCCGGCGCGCGCGTCGCACCAGCGCTGTATTTCTCCCGCCTGCCGATCCCGTGGGGCGACGGGCCGCGGTTCCACCACATCGGCGTCTATGCGTACCGGCGCGCGGCGCTGGCGCGGTTCGTCTCGTTGCCCGAAGCGCTGCTGGAGCGGCGCGAGAAGCTGGAGCAGTTGCGCGCGCTGGAGGCCGGCATGCGGATCGGCTGCGCGCTGATCGACGTGGGGCCGTTCGGCGTCGATACGCCGGCCGACCTCGAACGCGCCCGGCGGATGCTCGGCGGAATGGAGACGTCTTGACTGGCGTGATCGCGTTCCAGGGCCTGGCCGGCGCCTATTCCGACCTCGCCTGCCGCTGCGCCTATCCGGGCATGACCACGCTGCCCTGCCCGACCTTCGAGGCCGCGATGGACGCGGTGAAGATCGGGCTGGCGCAGCTGGCGATGCTGCCGTGCGAGAACTCGCTCGCCGGGCGCGTGCCGGACATCCACCACCTGCTGCCCGAGAGCGGGCTGTTCGTCGTCGGCGAGCATTTCCAACGCGTCGAGCACTGCCTGCTGGCCCCGCCCGGCGCGACGATCCCCGGGCTGAAGCGCATCCACTCGCACGCCGTGGCGCTGGGGCAGGTGCGCCGGCTGATCGCCGATCTCGGCGTGGAGCCGGTGGTCGAGGCGGACACGGCCGGCGCCGCGCAGCATGTCGCAGCACTGGGGAGCCGTGCGGACGCGGCAATCGCCTCGTCGCTTGCCGGCGAGATCTACGGGCTGGAGGTGCTGCGCGCGAACGTCGAGGACGCCGCGCACAACACGACGCGCTTCTATGTGAGCGCCCCGCGGCCTGCGGTGCCGGACCCGTCCACACCTGATGTGATCACCACGTTCGTCTTCCGGGTGCGCAACGTGCCGGCGGCGCTTTACAAGGCGCTCGGCGGCTTCGCGACCAACGGCGTGAACATGACGAAGCTGGAGAGCTACATGCTCGGCGGCGCGTTCACCGCAACGCAGTTCCTGTGCGACGTCGACGGCCACCCCGAGCAGCCTGCGTTGCGCCGCGCGCTGGAGGAGCTGCAGTTCTTCTCCACCGAGGTGCGCGTGCTGGGCGTCTATCCCGCCTCAGAGTTCCGGCAGCACGCACCGTAATACCAAGGCCTGATCACCAGAGCCGATCAACTCCGTCATTGCGAGCGAAGCGAAGCAACCCAGGGCCGCGTGACAAACGCCTGCCGTGCGGGCCTGGATCGCCACGGCGCAACGCGCCTCGCGATGACGGCATGAGTGCCGCCGTCAGGCGGTATCGGCACGCATCGTATCCGCATGCCCGACCGCGCCGGTGTCCGCCTGCGTCCCCGTGCGGCGCTCCTGCATCGCCTGCGCCTGACGAACGCGCTCGAGCTTCGCCGACAGGCCGCCCAGGGCGCCCCCAGTGGCGCCGTGGGTGGCGCTTGCGGTCGCAGGTGCCGGCGGCCCGCGGCCCAGGCGGCGCAACACGTTCCTGATCGCCTGGTTGAGGCGTTCCTCGCGCACCCAGGCCGACTTCACATAAGCCGGGTCCTGCGTCTTGACGCGATAGTACATCGCGGCAAGCCCGGTGCCGGCAAACGCCAGCGCCAGCGCGGAGACCGTCGCCAGCCAGCTCACGACGCGCTCGGCGGAGTTGTCGTCGTCGCGGCCGAGCATGAATTTCGCGAGCCGGTGCATCTGCGACTGACCCCGCGCGGTGTCCGCCTCGGTGATCGCGTCCTGCTCGGCGGCGTTCGCGGCCTTCAGCGCCGATTGGACGTCGGTCAGCTGCCCATTGACCTGCTGCAGCTGCGCGTTGACCGAATCGATCTGCGCGCCGACGACATTGGACTGCGCGCCGGCATCGTCGGCGCGCTTCAGGATCGCCGCCTGCAGGTCGTTCATCTGCTGGTCGAGATCGGCGCGCTCCTTCGCCTGGCGATGGGTCAGCGCCGTGATCACGCACCGGTTCGGCGTCTTGCGGCAGGCGGTCTTGGCCTCGCGCAGCTCGTCGTTCTGCCGCGCGACCATGGCCGCGCGGTCCTGCTCGCGCGCACGCAGCAGCTCGCGCAGCTCCCCCGTGTCGGCGCCGGGCGCGCCGGCGCCGCCCACCGCCAGCGTCGCGCGGTTCTTGTCCAGGTCCGCCACGCGGCGGTCCAGGTCGGCCTGCTGGGCCAGCAACTCCCGTTGCTTCTGCTCGAGCGCGGACGCCGCCGCCGCCTTTTCGTCCGCCGTCTGCGCCAGCTCGCGCACCTGCTCGATGCGCAGGTTGAAGGCGCGTTCGAACCCGAACAGCAGGTTGTTGAAGGTCAGCGTCGCGGAGACCAGGATCATGAACAGCGCGAAGACCAGCCAGATCTTGCCGCGCGCCGAAAAGGCCGCCTTCACCAGCGGGATGCGCCCGATCTCGACGATGGCGCCGGCCGCGAACGGCGCCGCGGCGGAGAACGCCACCAGCGCCCCGAACTTCGCGTGCTCGATCCCGGCGATGTAGGCGACCATGAAGCCGATCAGGATGCAGGCGACCTCGATCCCCCACGCAACCACGATCGTCTGCATCGGCGGTTTAGGCGCCTCGCCTGCGGCTCCCGACATGATCGGCCCTCCTCAGATGAAACGTTGCGTCGCCCGCGCGACTCGGGCGACCAAGCGATCGGACCAGGGGAATCGGGTGAAAGATTTACGCGGCGACGATGCCGGCGAGAAAGTCATCATCCCAGGCCGCGACCTTGCGGCGTAGGCGCAGGGAGTCCTTTCCCGGAGCTCTTCGGATCAGATTGAGCGCCATGTGTTTGACGG
>DATEQV010000126.1:0-3946 GCA_035272265.1 Acidisphaera sp.
GAGGATGGAACTGCTACTATAAACCCCCTGGTCCCATCACCATGCGACGTGGCATGGAACAGTTCGACGCAATCCATCGTGGTCGCCAACTCGGTCAATCCGGGACGATGCTGCAATGAGAAGTGCGAATCCCCTAGCATGTGGATTGGGTGCTGATTGCGAACACGTTCCATGGCGTGCCCGACAAGACACGGCTCGCCGGCGCAGTGGCTGCCGTCCTAGAACCGGGCGGCCGTTTCGTCGTGATCAACTGGCACCGTCGCCCGCGGGAGCAAACGGTTATTCTAGGTCAGCCGCGCGGGCCGAAGACAGAGTTGCGCATGACTCCTGAGGAGGTCACAGCCGCGGTCGGTTCGGCCGGGCTGCGGCCACTCCTCGTCATCGACCTGCCGCCCTACCACTACGCATCCGTTTTCGAGAGACTACCGCAGCGCTGACCTGGTTGAGCCCTGGCGGGGCTAACGCCTCGATGATGCGGCAGTCTGCAATCGTGCCATGCTGGCACTGCTCGATGAGTTGCCGGAGTTCGCCGCGTAGTCTGGTCAAGTCGGCGAGCTTGCATTCCACCTCGGCCAGGTGGGCGCGCGCAATGCGATCAACCTCCGCGCAAGGTCGTTCCCGGTCGTCGGAAAGCCGCAACAGTTCCCGCACCTCGTCCAGAGAGAACCCGAGGCCGCGGCCGCGCCGGATGAAACTCAACCGCTCGAGATGAGGCTGGACATAGGCACGATAGTTGCCGCCCGTGCGGGCCGGCGGCGGCAACAGGCCGACCCGCTCATAGTAGCGGATGGTCTCGACCTTCGTGCTGGTCGCGCGCGCCAGCTCGCCGATGCTGAAACTCTCACCCGTCATCCCTTGACCCTGTAGCGACTACAGGCTCCATCTAGGTTGGATGTCGCAGCTGTCGAGGTGATGCCTTGGACACCACCCCATTCCCGCCTGTGAGCGACCGGCCGGCGGTGTGCTGCGAAGACGCCTGCTGCAACGCCGAGCCGGCTAGGCCCGACGTCGCGTTCAAGTCTGGGCGGGCGGAGTTGATTGAGCGTGCATTCCGGCTGGAATACGCGACCATCGCCTGGATGGTGATCGAGGCCGCCGTCGCCATCTGGAGCGGTGTGCAGGCGGCAAGCGTGAGCTTACTTGCGTTCGGGATCGACAGCCTCATCGAGCTCGCGTCGGCGGGCGTGCTCATCTGGCGGCTGACAGTTGAACTCCGTCATGGGCAAGCCTTCGCCGAAAGCGCCGAGCGCACGGCGAGCCGAATTGCGGGCGGCCTGCTGTTCGTGCTCGCCGCCTATGTGGTGGCCGCGGCGGCCGCGAAGCTACGGGCGCACACGGGTGAGGCGTTTTCCTGGCCCGGGCTGTTGGTCACGATGCTCGCAATGCCGGTGATGTATGTGCTTGCGCGACAAAAGATCGCAGTCGCCAAAGCGCTCGGCAGTCGCGCGATGCGCGCCGACGCGATGGAGAGCGTCACGTGTGGATGGCTGTCCCTCGTGGTCGTAGTCGGCCTTGTCGCGGAGGGCCTTACCGGCGCTTGGTGGGTCGATGCTGTGACCGCGCTCGGGATCGTCTGGTTCCTGGTCAAGGAAGGCCGGGAGGCATGGAACGGCGACGCCTGCTGCTGCGACTGACAGCAGTCGGGCAGGGTACCGAGCTGTGGTCAAAAGCCGTCAGTGTACCTTGGCGCTCGCCCATGGTTCTGCTGCGAACAAACGGCGGGCTCCCGTAGGCCTTCCGCCACGCTCTGCGGGATTCAATCGCGGGGAGTGACGATGCGGTAGAGGACGTCGTTCCAATCGAGACCGTCCGGCGGACGGAGACGCTGGACGTGCAGGCCGTGCTCGGCAGCGAGTGCGGCGTGGCGCTCGGCGTAGCGGTCGCCGGCGGCGTTCGCGTCGGCAGCACTGGCGATCTCGGCGTTCGGGAGGGCGGCGAGCCGGCGAAAGAGCCGGTGCAGGGCCTCGATCGTGCCCGGCCCCATGCCGCCGCCCGTGGCCACGTAGAGGGTGTGGGACCGGCAGTGCTCGATGGCCGCGAGGCTGAGGGCGTCGATCGGCGCCTCGGCGATCGCGAGGCGGGACCCTGCCCCGCCGAAGCGGAACAGCGTTTTGCGTCCTCCCCTCAGCGAGGTTTTGCAGGCGGGTCCCCGCACCTCGATGTGGCTGACCGTCCGCCCGTCCCGGTGGGCGAACCAGGCGCTGCCGCCATAGCCCTCGCGCACCGCGTCCTGCCCGGCTGCCGCGGTGAGGACCGCCGCCGGCAGACAGCGTTGATCGGCGAGGTAGAACCAGGCGGGCGAGCCCTGCCGCGGCCTGGGCCGGGCCGCCCAGCGCTCGTCAAGTGACTCCCCGCCCCTGCCCTGCGGCTTGCGGACCAGCGCCGGGTAGGTTGGCGCAATCCCGACCAGGCGGCGCAGCACCTGGCGCACGTGACCGAAGTTCAGGCCGGGCTCGAGGTGCTGGACGAGGCTGAACACGTCGCCTTTCGCCTGGCTGAGCGGATCCCACCAGCCGCGGCCGTCATGGTTGACGATCAGCACCTCGCCCTCGCCGCGGCGATACTTGAGCGCCCGCCGTGTGCTCTGGCGTGCGTCCAGCTTCCAGCCCGCCATGCTCTCCAGCACCGCGGCGCAACTGACGGCACGCAGGAGGGTGAGTTCGGCATCGTCGGACATGACGCGGCGCTCCTGGGGTTCGGGACCGCGCGCGCCTGGACTGCGCTCGGCTTCCCGTCTTCCAGGTCCGGCGACCGCGTAGCCGGAGGGCGGCAAGGGCGACGCCGCAGGCGGCGGCCGCGCAGCGGCCTCCCTTGCCGCCCGACCGGCGCCAGCGGTAGCGGCGTCATCGTTGTCCTCGTCTGCCATTGCCCCCGACTGCGGGGGCCGCCTGCGAACGGCAGCAGGGAGTTGTCAGCGAGAGATCGAAGACCGTCGAAATCGTGCGGTAGGTCTGGGGCGAGAGATGGAGCCCATCAGACCCGGTGTAGCCGCGCGTCTCGATCAGCCGGTCCCCGAAGGCGTGCGCGATGTCGCGGATGATGTGCCGGGTGGTCTCGGGACGAGCCGGCAGGATCCAGAAGATCTGCCGTGCGGTGATCCGCATGCGCAGGCCGGCCAGGCGGTCGGCGGTGCCCCGGTCGGTTTCGCCGTCATTGACGCCGAGGCTGATCAGTATCTCCCCGGCATCAACCGCTGTCGTGTGGGCGCGCAGATACGCCGACGTCGAGATGCCGACCTTGGTGTCCGCCAGACAGTCGGGCCGGAAGGCGGCGACACCGTCGGCGAGGCTGTCGCCGAGGATGGCACAGGCTACCATCTCCGGCGCTCAGAGCCGGTCGCCGTTCTGCCTCAGGTGCTCGGCGTAGGTCTCGTCCAGCACGCCGGCGCCGTGGGCGAGCTGGGCGAGGTTGAGGTCGCCGCCGTAATTCACCTCCAGCAGCACCGGGCCGCTGTCGGTAAGCGCGACGTCCCAGGACTGGGTGCGGATGCCCGGCAGGGCCTGAGCGGCGACGCGCACGAGGGCGGTCGCCTGGTCCCAGTCCGGGATCTGTGTCCCGACGATCGGCGCTTGGGTGTCGGGGTGGCTGGCGTTGACGGTGATGTCGGCGCCAGTCCCCGAGACCGTCCGAGTAATAACGCCCGAGCACAGGTCGATCGCGCCCAGCATGTTGCCGGCACGCCAGAAATTGTCGGCCGGGTTATCGCCGGTCGCGATCTTGGCGACCGCCCGATGAATGATCGGACGAGACCGTCCAAACCCTGGGGGGTACCCTGTGGCCACATCACAGTGCCATGATCGCAGCGAGATGGAGGGGCGGATGCAGTGGCGAGTCATGATCGAGTTGTCCGGAACGAACAACAGTGCGCAATTGCATGAGGTGCACGCCGGCGGTTCCATCCCGACCGCATATTCGTCGGAGACGGTGGGCCTGACGCTGGCGGAAG
>DATEQV010000127.1:0-3933 GCA_035272265.1 Acidisphaera sp.
GTTCCGCCAACGGCAGCAACACGAGCGGAATGCCGCAGATCACCGTGCCGATGCGGCCATGCCAGTCCGCCGGCACCAGCTCCGTCAGCCGCCGCGCATCGCCCTCGATCACGCGGGCGCCCGGCAGCGCGCTGCGAAGATGCGCGGCCATGGCGGGCGCGATCTCGACGACGAACAGCCGATCGGCCGGCACGCCGCTTTCCAGCAGCGCGCGGGAGATCACGCCGGTGCCGGCGCCGAGTTCGAGCACATACTCGTCGGGCGCCCGTACGGTCTGCGCCACGATGCGCTTGCACAGCGCCGGCGAGGACGGAACCACCGAGCCCATCTGCAGCGGATTGGCGAGCCAGCGGCGGAAGAACATCCCGAGATTAGCAGCCGCCTGCCAGTCGTCGCCGCCGGCCGCCAGGGCCAGCTTGCCGGCCGCGTGTCGCCGCTTGATCGCTTCGCTCATGCTTCGTCCCGTCGTGTGGGGCCTTACTTGATCTTGGCTTCCTTGAACGGGACGTGCTTGCGCACGACCGGATCGTACTTCTTCAGCTCGAGCTTGCCGGTCGCGGTGCGGGCGTTCTTCTTCGTGACATAGAAGTATCCGGTGTCCGCGGTGGACACGAGCTTGATCTGCACGACGTTCGTCTTCGCCATCGTCTGTCTATCCTAGGGGAGGCTGGGCGTTGAAGGGGCGGAACATGCGGACGCCGCCGCTCCGGGTCAAGCGTGCCGGCGCGCATCAGGGCCGCGCCGTCCCGGCCGGGGCCGCGGCCGCGCCGGCCAGCGGGGCGGGCGGCGGCAGCTCCTCGCGGATCGGCGGCAGCAGGGCGGCCGCATAGCCGACCGGGTGTTCTATCAGCCAGCGCGCGACCCGCAGGTCGACGTCGCGGCCGACCGCCGCCGGGCAGGCGCTGCGCAGCGCCACCACCTGGGCCGGAGGGACCGGCGCGCGCGCCGCATCGTGCTGCGCCAGCGCGCGGCCCATCGGCGTGACCCCGTCGTCCAGCTCCTGCAAAGACTGCATCGCTTGGTCCTCGCCGAGGCTGGTGCAGACCTGCGGCAGCACGCCCAGGCCCTGCAACGGCCAGCCGCCCGGCGTGACCACCCGGCTCCAGGTGACGAACAGCTCGCCGCCGTCGGGCATCGGCGCGACCGTCTGCACCAGACCCTTGCCCAGTGTCGAACTGCCGACCACCACCGCGCGCCCGCGGTCCTGCAGGGCGGCGGCGAAGATCTCGGCCGAGCTCGCGGTGCGGCCGTCGACGATCACCACGACCGGCAGCGTGCCGGCGACCATCTGTCCGGCCTGGGAGCGGAAGTGGTGCGTCGCCTCGGGGTCGCGGCCGACGGTGCTGGCGACCGGTCCGGGCAGCAGGAACAGGCTCGCCGCGTCCACCGCCTGCCGCAGCAGGCCGCCGCGGTCGCCGCGCAGATCGATCACCACGCCCGCCGGCGCCGGCGCGCGCGGGCGCCCGCCGGTGCCGTCGGCGGCGAGGATCGCGGCGAGGCTCGGCGAGGTCGCGCGGTTGAAGCTGGAAATGCGCAGCAGCAGCGCCGGCCCGTCGCGCTGCACGAACACGGTCTCCGGCACGATCAGCGTGCGGGTCAGCTCGGCGGAGCGGAGCCGCCCGTCGCGGCCGCGCCAGGCGACGTTGACGGTGGTGTCCTCCGCCCCGGCGAGCGCATCGGCGGTGGCATCGGCCTGCCGCGCGGGCGCGCCGTCGACCGAGACTATGCGGTCGCCCACGCGGATGTCGGCATCGCCGGCGGGACTGTCGGGTGCGACGTCGGCGACCACCACGGCGCCGCCGCGCTGGCGCAGCGTGACGCCGATGCCGGTCACGCCGGAACGCTGGTCGCGGTCCTCGGTCGCCTCGGTCGGCGGCTCGTAGCGTGAATACGGGTCGAGATGGTTGAACAGCTCGTCGAAGTAGTTGCGGATGACGCCGGTCGTGCCGGCGCGGCGCAGCGGCTCGGAGTCCGGCCACGCGGTCGCGGCCATGATGGCGCCGACGCCCGCCCATGCCTTCACGTCGGCGGCCGGGGGCGGCGCCATGACGAGCAGCTGCGTGCCGCCGCTCATCAGGCGGAGCTGCTGCTCGCTCGCCTCGGCGCGCAGATGCGGGTCGAGCGCGCTCAGGCCGCCGAGGCCCCACACCGCGAGCTGCGGCACCGGCACCGGATCGAGGATGCGCGGCGCCATGAAGCCGAGGGCGGCGGTGTAGACGGCCTCGGCGCGGCCGCGGTCGAAGCTGCCGATGTCCTGCGCGCCGGCGGGTGCGGCGAGAAGCACGAGCAGCGACGCGACGGCCTGGAGGAGCGCCCTATGCCTTGCGGCCACGGTATGTGCGGCCTGATTGCCGCGATGGTCCGCGCGGGGGCCGATCATCGGTGCCACGGTCGCGCGTGGTCCGGTCCGGCACGCCCTGCAGGATGTTGAATACAAGGCTGCCGGTCTCGGGCACGGCTTCGGACAGGCGCACCTCGACGGGCTGCGCCAGGCTGAAGGTCAGCCGCGTCCTGCGGCCGGACAAGGTCTGTGTCCGTTCGTCGTGCATCCAATAGTCGTCCGGCAGCGTGGAAATCGGAACGATGCCGCTTGCACCGTTCTGCAACACTGTGACGAAAAGCGCGAAGCGCGTCACGCCGGAAATGCGGGCATCGAACACGGCGCCAACTTTGTCCGCCATGTGTGCAGCGAGGTAACGGTCGATCGCGTCGCGCTCGGCGTTCGCCGCGCGCCGTTCGGTCGCGGTGATGTGTTCGGCCGTGTCGGGCAAGCGCGCCGCCTCGTCGTCGGTCAGGCCCCCGTCGCCAAGCCTGAGGCCGCGGATCAGCGCGCGATGCACCTCCAGGTCCGCGTAGCGGCGGATCGGACTGGTGAAATGGGCGTAGCGCGGCAAAGCGAGGCCGAAATGGCCGATATTGTCGGGACTGTACTCGGCCTGGCTCATGCTGCGCAGCATCGTCTCGTTGACCAGCAGCGCCGCGTCGGTGCCGACGACCTTCTTCAGCACGCGGTCGAGGTCGCGCGGATGCACCTGATCGCCCGGCGGCAGGCTGATGTTCAGGCCGTGCAGGAAGGCGCGCAGGCTTTCGAGCTTCTCGTCGCTCGGCGGGGCGTGGATGCGGTACATGCACGGAAGGTGCAGCCGCTCCAGCTCCTCGGCGGCGCAGACATTCGCCAGCACCATGAACTCCTCGATCAGCCGGTGGCTGTCGAGGCGCGGACGCGGGGCGACGGACAGCACGTGCCCGGCATCGTCGAGCACGACCCGGCGCTCGGCGATGTCGAGGTCGAGCGTGCCGCGCGCCTCCCGCGCGGCCAGCAGCGCGCGGTGGGCGTCATAGAGCGTCGCGAGCAGCCCGCCCCCAGGCCTGCCCCCTGGCACCTCCGGCAGGCCGAGCGAGTCGCCGGCGTCGGCGGCTTCCTGTACGAGTTCGTACGTCAGGCGCGCGGCCGAGCGCATCAGGCCGCGGCCGAAGCGATGGCGGCGCTTGCGGCCGTCGGGGCCGACACGGATCTCGACGAACAGGCAGCCGCGGTCCTCGTCGGGGCGCAGGCTGCACCAGCCGTTGCTGAGCGCCTCGGGCAGCATCGGCACGACGCGGTCGGGGAAATAGACGCTGTTGCCGCGTGTCCAGGCGGCGCGGTCGAGCGCGGAGCCCGGGCGGACATAGGCGGCGACGTCGGCGATGGCGACGATCAGGCGGAAGCCGTCGCCGTCCCGTTCGGCATAGACGGCGTCGTCGAAGTCGCGCGCGTCCGCGCCGTCGATGGTGACGAGGGGGACCTCGCGCAGGTCGGTGCGGTCGCCGAGCGGCAGGGCGTGCGCGTGTTCGGCCTGGGCGAGGGCTTCGGGCGAAAAGACGGTCGGGATCGCGTTGGCGGCGATGACGATCAGGCTGACCGAGCGGGCGTCGCCGACATGGCTGAGCCGT
>DATEQV010000128.1:0-4492 GCA_035272265.1 Acidisphaera sp.
GTTGAACTTACGTCACCGCGAGTCTCGGCGTTAGATGTAGGCTGACATCAAGGGTGGCGCCGCCTTGGAGACGATCGGCCGCATCCGGACAATCGCGTTCGACAAGACTGGCACCCTCACGTGCGGCCGGCCGGAGGTGACGGACGTGCTCGTCCTGTCGGGCAGCGAGCGCACCGTGCTGGGGTTGGCCGCCTCGGTGGAGAGCGGGTCGAGCCATCCGACCGCCAGCGCGATCATTGCGCGGGCAAAGGCGGATGGCATTCCGGTGCGGCCCGCCGCGCAGGCTCACTCGATCCCCGGCCGTTCGATCACCGCCAGGATTGCCGGCCGGATGGTCTCCGTGGCGTCGTCCCGTCACATGGCGCCGGCTGCGGAACTGCCCGCGGAGGCCGCCCACTTCATCGCATAGCTCGAGGACGCCGGCAAAACGGTCGTCCTGGTCATCGCCGACGAAGCCATCCTGCGAGCGATCGCGGTGCGCGACGAGCCACGTCCCGACGCGGTTTCCGGGTTGGGGGCATTGCGTGCGCTCGGGGTGCGGGCGGTGATGCTAACCGGCGACAACCGCCGAACAAGTGCAGCGATTGGCGCCGCACTCGGGATCGAAGCCAGAAGCGAGCTGCTGCCTGGCGACAAGCTACGCGAGATCGCGGCACTCAAGGTCGCGGCACCCGTCGCCATGGGCGGCGATGGCATCAACGACGCGCCGGCGCTGGCAGCGGCTTCGGTCGGTATCGCCATGGGGGGCGGTACGGATGTGGCCCTGGAGGCCGCTGACGCTGCTTTACTCGGCAATCGGGTGGGCGACGTGGCGGCCCTCGTGCGTCTGTCCCGTGCCACGATGGGCAACATCAGCCAGAACGTCACCGTCGCCGTTGGACTGAAAGCGGTGTTCCTGGTCACCACGCTCGCCGGCCTGACTGGCCTGTGGCCGGCCATCCTGTCGGACACCGGCGCCACGGTTCTGGTAACGCTGAACGCCGTGCGACTGCTTCGGCATCGATCGACCTGAATTGCTTCGATGCCTGGCGGTCAACTGTCACGAACGCCGGTGTAGCCGCGTTCCCGGAAGCCAACTCAAAGAGAGCACAGGACCCTGCCGATGTTCGAAATGTCCGGCCTGCTGCTGGTCGCCGCGGTCGTCGCGGTCGGCGTGCTGCACACCATCGTTCCCGATCATTGGGTACCGATCACGCTGATCGCCCGGCAACGTGGCTGGTCGCGTGCCGAGACGGCGCGCGCTGCCCTGCAAGCCGGTATTGGGCATGTCGGGACCACTCTGGTTCTTGGGCTTGCCGTGTGGGTGGCGGGCGTGGCGTTCGCCACCCGGTTCGGCCACATCGTCGATACCGCGGCCAGTCTGGCGCTTATCGGCTTCGGCGCCTGGATCGCGCTCGCTGGTTGGCGTGACCTCCGCAGGGGAGGGCGTGGGCACTCGCACGGCTCTCACGGCCACAGCCATGGCGCCCCAGCGTCGCACCAACACCATCAGCACGATCGCGCCAGCAGAGACGGAGTCCACGGACCCGAGTTGCAACGCATCGACACGGGGCATGGCGTGATCGAGCTGTCGATCTTCGAAGACGGCGTACCGCCTCGCTTCCGCGTCACGGGACCGGCGTCCGATTGGGTGCGCGCGGAAACGAGGCGCGAGGACGGTACTCGCCAAGACTTCACATTCGCCAAACGCGGCAGCTACTGGGAGAGCCTGGAGGAGATCCCGGAACCGCACGGCTTCCAGGTGACGCTGACCCTTGGCAATGGCGACCATGACCATGATTACGCGACGCGGTTCGCCGAGCATGCGCATGCGCATGCGCATGCGCATGGTGTTCACGATCATGACCACGGGCCGGACGATGATCCGCTCTATGCACCGATGCGAAGCGGCACCGCCGTTCTGGTACGTCACGTCCACCTGCACCAGCACGGCAGCAGCCTTCACGCGCATTGGCACGACCACGATGCCGACACGAAGCATGACGTCACGGCAGATCTCGAGGTCATGCCGCCGCAGCATACGCATATTCACAAGACGACGGCCCGGACAGCGCTGCTGCTGATCCTGGGTTCGTCGCCCATGGTGGAAGGGATCCCGGTCTTTTTCGCAGCGGCGCGCTTCGGTATTGGATTGATCGTGATCATGGCGATCGTCTTCGCTGCCAGCACGATTGCAACCTACGTCTTGCTGTGCGTCATTTCGACCGCCGGCCTCCAGCCTGTCCGCCTCGGCGCCGTCGAGCGCTACGGCGAGGTGCTGAGCGGTGCATTCATCGCGCTCGTCGGCGTTGCCTTCTGGATCTGGCCGGTGATGTGATGTGCGGCGTCGCTTGGGCAGGCGACCTCGTATCAGGGCGCCGGCGACGCCGCCTATCGCGAGGCGCGCCATGCCGAACTGCGGCCGGTGTCACGGGTGGATTGGGACGATCTGACGACGCTGATCGAGGGCGAAGCAATCGTGCTGTTCGGCGGCAGACGGAGCTACGCACGGCTGTTTCACGCCAAGATCGACGACACCGGACCCAAGCGCCTCGGTCGCACTGTGACGTTATGCGCGCCGGACCTGGCCGGAATCCAGGATCGGGCAGAGCAGACGGAACGGCTAGTCAGGCTGATCGAGAACGGTGCGATGACGAGCCGCCCTCTCCCGCGATCGAGGCAATGGTGCGTGGCTTCATGCGAGCGGCACCCCCTGATGGGAAGGTCGAGACGTTCGCGGCGACGGCGCTGAAGGCGCGCGACGGGGTCTCCGATGACAAGGCCCGCAGCCTCGGCGGACGGTGTTCACGCGACGGCGATGACTCCTCTGGTGCGTGATGGCCCTGACCGCGGTTGAAGGGTCATCGTGACGACGGTCGGCATCAGATTGTGTCCCGGCTCCATCTAATCTGAATTAGTTTCGGCCGGTTGCGGTGTGTCCCGGTTCCGCTACGAGAATTCCCCATCTTCGTGCGGGGTGACGACCGATCCGAACCGGCGCGCAAAAGGCAGTGGGAGGGCAGATGAACGAGCCGACCGTGCATTCCGAGGCGCGCGCGCGGCACTCGCCGCTGGAGGTATTGCCGATCGCGCTCCGCCTCGGTTGCACCAGTTTCGGCGGCCCGATCGCGCACCTCGGCTATTACCGCGAGGCGTTCGTGGTGCGGCGGCGGTGGCTGGACGAGCGCGCCTTCGCCGATCTCGTCGGCCTTTGCCAGTTCCTCCCCGGTCCGGCGAGCAGTCAGGTCTTCTTCGCCATCGGGTTGAAGCGGGCGGGCTATCTCGGCGGGCTGGCGGCGTGGGTCGGCTTCACGCTGCCGTTGGCGGTGGCTCTCGTGCTGTTCGCCTACGGCGCGAGCGCGCTGACCGGGCCGCTCGGGCAGGGGCTGCTGCACGGACTAAAGCTCGTCGCCGTCGCCGTCGCCGTCGTGGCGCAGGCGGTGATGGGGATGGCGCGCACCCTGTGCCCGGACCGGGAGCGCGCGACGATCGCGACAATGGCACTGCTGCTGATGTCGGTCGCCTCCGGCTCGCTGAGCCAGGTCGCGGCGATTGTGTTGGGCGGCGTCGCCGGGCTGACCCTGTGTCACGGCAGCGCCGACGCCGCGCCCGACGATGGGACATCGCCGGTGTCCCACCGCATGGGCGGCGTGTTCCTGGCGGTGTTCCTCGTGCTGCTGGCGCTGTCGCTGGCGCCGGTGCGCGACGGCGTCGCCGCGTTGGCCGCCGCGTTCTATCGCTCCGGCGCGCTGGTGTTCGGCGGCGGCCATGTCGTTCTGCCGCTGCTGCGCGATGCCGTGGTGGTGCCCGGATTCGTATCGGACAACGCCTTCATCGCCGGATACGGCGCGGCGCAGGCGGTGCCCGGCCCGGTGTTCACCCTCGCAGCCTACCTCGGAGCGGTCGCCGACCTGCCGCCCGGCGGGGTTGTGGGCGCGGCGATCGCGCTGGTGTCGATCTTCGTGCTGGGAATGCTGGTGCTGATGGGCACGCTGCCGTTCTGGCACGGCCTGCGCGCGCGTCCCCGCGCGCGGGCGGCGATGGCGGGGGTGAATGCCGCGGTGGTCGGGCTGCTCGCCGCGGCGCTCTACAACCCGGTGTGGACCAGCGCGGTGCATGGCTTGCCGGATTTCGCCGTCGCAGCGGCCGGGTTCGTGCTGCTGGTTGTCTGGCGGGCACCCGCGCTGCTGGTCGTGGCGCTGCTCGCCGCCGCGGGGCTAGTGTTGTCGGTGGGTTCCTGAGCCGGTAGCCTTGAGGCGAGTCCCCACTGCGCCGTCATGCGGTGCGCTGCAGACCGTGTGAAAACGGGGCTTACGGCCGGGGATGACGCGCGGCCCCGCCGTGCAGCCGCTCGATTTCGGGACTATCCTGAACTCGACTTTCTGCAATTTACGCTGCGAGGCATAGAGTCTGCACGAATCGATTTAGCAAAGCGACTGGCATTATGACGGTATCACTGCCTTGCCGAGACATTGAAAAATCCGGCGGACACCAAAGTGCGCGGCGAACGGCG
>DATEQV010000129.1:0-12429 GCA_035272265.1 Acidisphaera sp.
CACAATGTCGGCTTCGGCATCGTCGCCGAGGCCTGCACCGGCTATCCCGGCTACGACTCCATCACCGGCCCGGAAACCGCGCACATGGCGATGACGCTGAAGGAGAACGGCTACGCCACCGCCTGGTTTGGCAAGAACCACAACGTGCCGATCTGGGAGGCGACTCCTCAAGGACCGTTCGACCGCTGGCCGGTCGGCCTAGGATACGACTATTTCTACGGCTTCGTGGGCGGCGACACGAGCCAGTGGCAGCCGGGCAACCTGTTCCGCAACACCACGCCGATCCATCCCTACAACGGCAAGCCGGGCTGGAACCTGATCACGGCGATGGCGGATGACTGCATCGAGTACATCAACGACCAGACGGCGACGAATCCCAAGCGGCCCTGGTTCATCCATTACGCGCCAGGGGCGACTCACGCGCCGCATCATCCGACCCCGGAATGGGTCGATAAGGTCAGCGCGATGCACCTGTTCGACGACGGCTGGAACGCGATCGCCGAGCGCATCTTCGAGAACCAGAAGAAGCTCGGCGTCGTGCCGCCCAACGCCAAGCTGCCGCCCTGGCCGGACTTCCTGCCGAAATGGGACACACTGTCGGCCGACGCCAAGAAGCTGTACCTGCGGCAGATCGACGTGTGGGCCGCCTACATGGCCTACACCGACCACGAGATCGGCCGCATCATCAAGACAATCGAGGACCTCGGCCACTTCGACGACACGCTGATCATCTGGGTCTGCGGCGACAACGGCATGAGCGCCGAAGGGTCGATGAACGGCACGATCAACGAGGTCGCCTACTTCAACGGCGTCGCCTTCACCGTCGAGCAGATGCTGCCGGCCATCCCGGTCTGGGGCACCGACCTCACCTATCCGCATTTCGCGGTGCCGTGGGCGTTTGCGATGGACACGCCCTATCGCTGGTGCAAGCAGATCGCCTCGCATCTCGGCGGCACGCGCAGCGGCATGGTGGTGACGTGGCCGAACCGCATCAAGGATGCCGGCGGCCTCCGCAACCAGTTCCACCACGTCATCGACATCGCGCCGACGGTCCTGGATGCGCTCGGCGTCCCGCAGCCGGACATGGTGAACGGGATCGCCCAGCGTCCGTTTGACGGCGTCAGCATGGTCTATACGTGGGATCAGTCGAACGCCAACGCCGCCTCGACGCGCACGACCCAGTACTTCGAAATTCTTGGCAACCGCGCCATCTACCACGACGGCTGGATGGCCAGCACCGTGCCGCCGGTGACGCCATGGGAAGGTGTGGCGGGGCATCCGCCGACGGACGTCATGAACGGCTACACCTGGGAGCTGTTCAACCTCGTCGACGATCCCACGCAGACCAACGACCTGTCGGCAAAGGAGCCCGATAGGCTGCGCATGATGCAGGAGTTGTGGCTCTACGAGGCTTCGCGCAACCAGGTCTTGCCGCTGAACAACTCGCAGGTCGCGGCCCTGACCGCCGAGCGACCCGGCCCTGCGGCCGGACGCACGCAGTTCGTCTATACCGCGCCGATGACCTCGAACCAGTTCGCGGTTGCCCCCTCGATCCTGAACCGCTCGTACCGCATCACCGCGGACATCGAGGTGCCGCAGGGCGGCGCGAACGGCGTGCTGGTCACCCAAGGTGGGCGTTTCTCGGGCTACGGGCTCTACCTCAAGGACGGCAAGCCCACCTTCACCATGAACTTGCTCGATATCGAGCGCCCGAAGTGGCAGGGCGCCGATGCGCTGCCTGCGGGCAAGCACACCATCGTCTTCGACTGGAAGATGGACCCCCAGGGCTTGGCCGTCGCGCGCGGCGGCACCGGCACCCTGTCGGTCAACGGCAAGCAAGTGGCGCAGAAGTCGCTGCCCAAGACCTTGCCGTTCATCTGGGCCTGGGACGAGACGTTCGACGTCGGCCTCGATACCGGAACGTCGGTGGACGACAAGGACTACCAGGTGCCGTTCGCCTTCACCGGCAAGCTGGGGAAGCTCGTCTTCGATCTCGGCGAGTCGAGCGTGTCGCCGGAGGCCATCAAGGCGATGATGGAGGAGCTGGCGAAGAAGCGGGATCGCTGACGCACGTGCGCAAGCCCCCGGCACGGCAGCACGCCGTGCCGGGCGCGGCGCGCAGCGCGCGGCCGCTACCGCCGATGCGAGCACGGTCCGCACCGCTCGGCATACCGCGGAGCCCCATATCCGAAACGATCAGGAACCCAATTATGCGCGAGAGGCTCACGTCGATTCTGGCCGCCAAGTCCGTTTTCGGCCTCGCGCTGAGCGCGTTCCGCGGGTCTCGCTCAGCCGCTCAACGGCCCGGCGGCAATGCCGCAAACCCCGCCGGCACCGTCCTGTTTCAGCCTGCGAGCGCCCGCTAAGGCCGACGCAGTCCTGCGCCGGCCGCTGCAGGGTTCCTGCGCTGCAGCGATGTCCTGCCGGCCTGGCCTCGTCGCGCCGAGTTCGTTGCGCTGGTGACCAAACTGTAGAACAGTCGGCGTCATGAGTGGGGTGGGAACACACGGCCCGGCCGCGCTCCTGGGACCGCAGCCGAAGACGGCCCAGGCCGAGCCTGCCCATGTGCCGAAGGGCCGCCTGCTCGCGTTGACCCTCGGGGCGACGGGGATCGTCTTCGGCGACATCGGCACCTCGCCGCTCTACGCGCTGAACCAGGTCTTCTACGGCCGCGCCGGGCTGTCGCCGACGCCGCAGACGGTGCTCGGCGGACTGTCGCTGGTGATCTGGACGCTGGTCGTCGTCGTCGCGATCAAATACGCGCTGCTGGTCATGCGCGCCGACCAGGACGGCGAAGGCGGCATCTTCGCGCTCTATGGCCTGCTGCATCCGTACAAGCGGCGCGGGGCGCGGCTCCTGCTCTGGTCGCTGATGCTCGGCGGCGGCTTGCTGTTCGGCGACGGCTTCATCACCCCCGCGATCAGCGTGCTCGCCGCGGTCGAGGGACTGAAGGTCGCCGCACCCGGCATCGCCGACGCGGTCATCCCGGTCACCGTGCTGCTGCTGACCGCGCTGTTCGCCTTCCAGTTCAAGGGCACCTCACGCATTGGCCGCGTCTTCGGCCCGCTGGTGCTCGTCTGGTTCGCCGCGATCGCCGTGCTCGGCGCGGCCCAGATCGCCCACCGTCCGGACATCCTGGCGGCGTTCAACCCGTTCCACGGCGTGCGCTTCCTCTGGCATGCCGGCGCGTGGGAGGGGCTGCTGGTCATCGGCGCTCTGATGCTCGTCACCACCGGCGCCGAGGCGATGTACGCCGACATGGGGCATTTCGGCGCTGCCCCCATCCGCATCAGCTGGTTCGCCGTGGTCTTCCCGGCGCTGCTGCTCAACTATCTCGGCCAGGGCGCCTACCTGCTGAGCGGCGCGCCGGTCGCCGGCAGCAACCTGTTCTTCAGCATCGTGCCGGGCGGCTTGCTGTATCCAATGATCCTGCTGGCGACGGTGGCGACCGTCATCGCCTCGCAGGCGCTGATCTCTGGCGCATTCAGCCTGGCCTCGCAGGCGATCCGGCTCGGCCTGTTTCCGCGGCTGGCGATGCGCCACACGCACCACCACCACGCCGGCCAGATCTACATGCCCTTCATCAACTGGGCACTGTATGTCGGCTGCGTCCTCCTCGTGGTGACCTTCGGCTCCAGCGCCGCACTCGGCTCCGCGTATGGCCTGGCGGTCTCCGGCGTGATGGTGATCACGTCGGTGGCGATGATTCCCGTGGCGCGCACCTACTGGCGCTGGAGCAAGCTGCGCGTCGGCCTGCTATGGGGCGCGATGACGGCGATCAACGCCGCGTTCCTGCTCGCCAACACGCTCAAGGTGCTCAACGGCGGCTGGGTCCCGCTCAGCATCGGGGCGGCGGTGTTCGTGGTCATGGGGACGTGGCAGTGGGGCCGCAAGGCGACGTTCGCGGCCTATCAGGCGAAGTCGACGATCACGATGGCCGAACTCGTCCGACTGCATCGCAGCTGCGACGTGTTCATGGAGCGTAACGCCATCCTGATGGCGGCCAAGCCGCTGCGCCGCCTGACCGACCGGGCCCCGGCGCTGCTGCGGCTGCTCTGGGAGCGCTACGGCATCCTGCCGCGCAACCTGATCTTCGTCGAAGTCACCCACCGCAAGGTCCCGTACATCCACGGCGACCGCTATCAGGTGACGGTGTTCGACCGCGACCGCGAGCGTGGCAGCATCATCGGCGTCGAACTTCAGTTCGGCTTCATGGAGGAGCCGAATGTCGAGCGCGTGCTCGAAGGCCTCGCCGCGCACCACGAGATCGACCTGCCCACCGACCCGCATCTGTGGATCGTTCACGTCTCGCTCGAGAACCTGCTGCCCTCGCGGACGATGAGCTGGCTCAAGCGGATGCGCTTTCACCTGTTCCAGGTGCTGCGGCGGCTGTCGCAGCCCGCGCACTACTATTACGGCCTCGGCGACGAGGTGCAGCTGTCCGCCGAGATCATCCCGGTGCGCGTCCGGTAGAAGCGCGTGCGCCGGTCAGACCAGGAAGATGTCCAGACAGATGAGGAGAAGCGCGAGCAACGAGGCGACCAGCACCACGAAATGGGTCCAGCGCTTCCAGAATTGCTCGCGGCTCGCGAGGAACGCCTCCGGCGTTTCCGCGTCCGTCACGATCGTCGTCTGCTCTGCCATCTGAGGCCATCCAAGAAAGAGGATTTCCGCGGCGTTATGCCAGTGCGAAGGCGATCGGCAAAGGGTTGCACAGCGCCGCATCGGCGGCCGGCTGGCCGGCGCCCGCATCTTCTCGCGCGGCCAGTCGCGCCAGCGCCGCCGGATAGATCCGGTGCTCCTGCGCCAGCACCCGTGCGGCCAGCGTCTCGGGCGTGTCGCCTGCCAACACGGGCACGGCCGCCTGCGCCAGGATCGGCCCGGAATCCATCGTCTCGGTGACAAGGTGCACGGTGCAGCCGTGCAGCTTCACGCCGGCCGCCAGCGCCCGCGCGTGCGTATCGAGGCCCGGGAAGGTGGGCAGCAGGCTGGGGTGGATGTTCAGCATCCGCCCCTCCCAGGCGCGCACCAGGAACGGCGTCAGCAGGCGCATGTAGCCGGCGAGGCAGACGATCTCGACGCCCGCGTCGCGTAACAGCGCGTCGAGCGCCGCCTCGTGCGCCTGCCGGTCGCGGCCGAACTCGCGATGCGGGCATACGGCGGTCGGCACGCCCGCGTCCTGCGCCAGCCCGAGCCCCGGCGCGCCGGGGACGTTGGAGACGACCAGCGCGATCTCGGCCGGGAAGCTAGCCGATCGGGCGGCGGCAATCAGCGCCGCCATGTTGCTGCCCCGCCCGCTGATGAGGATCGCCGTTCGTTGCCGCGTCATGCGCCGGGCCAGCCGGCCGGCAGATCGATGCGGGCCTCGCGCGCGCCGGCGACGATGCGGCCGATCGGGAAGGCCGTCTCGCCCAGTCCCGCAAGCAGCGAGGCGACGGCCGCCGCGTCGCGCACCACCAGCGCCATACCGACGCCGCAGTTGAACACCCGAAGCATCTCCTCCGGCGCGATGCGGCCTTGGCGGGCGAGCCACCGGAACACCGGTGGCACCGGCCAGTCCGCCCGCAGCGCCGCCCCGAGCCCGTCCGGCAGGACCCGAGGCAGGTTGCCCGGCAGTCCGCCGCCGGTGATGTGCGCCGCTGCCTTGAGCAAACCGGCCCGATGCAGCGCCAGCAGCGGGCGGACGTAGATCCGCGTCGGCGCCAGCAGCGCCTCGCCGAGGATCGCATGAGCGTCGAACGGCGCCGCGTCGCTCCAGCGCAGCCCGGCATCCGTCAGCACCCGCCGTACAAGCGAGAATCCGTTAGAATGCACCCCCGAACTCGCCAGTCCCAGCACCGCGTCGCCCTCGCCGACGTCGCGCGGCAGCAGCCGGCCGCGCTCGGCGGCTCCCACGGCGAAGCCGGCGAGGTCGTAGTCGCCCCCCTCGTACATGCCGGGCATCTCGGCGGTCTCCCCGCCGACCAGGGCGCAGCCGGCCTGCCGGCAGCCCTCGGCGATGCCGCCGATCACCTCGCGCCCGTGCGCCACCGACAGCCGGCCGGTGGCGTAGTAGTCGAGGAACAGCAGCGGCTCCGCGCCTTGCACCACGAGGTCGTTGACGCACATCGCGACGAGGTCGATGCCGACCGTGTCGTGCCGGCCGACCTCGATGGCGAGCTTGAGCTTGGTGCCGACGCCGTCGGTCGTGGCGACCAGGATCGGGTCGGCGTAGCCGGCGGCCCTCAGGTCGAACAGTGCGCCGAAGCCGCCGATGCCGCCGATCGCGCCGGCCCGGCTGGTCGCCGCGGCGACCGGCTTGATCGCCTCGACCAGTTCGTCGCCCGCTGCAATGTCGACGCCGGCACCTGCATAGGTGTTGCCGCCCGGCGGAGTGCCCAGTGGGGCGCCCTTTGGAGTCCCATGATCGTTGCTGGTCATGGCGGCAGGCTTGGGGTACTGCACAGGCGCATGCAAGCGGGTCCTCGCGACCGACTGCGGTCATGGAAGCTGCGCGCCAGACGCGGCGCGTGCGGGCAAGGGGTCGGCCATGCCTGACGGCGCCCGCGTCGTCCCTCCTTCGACCGCCCTGGTCACGCTGCCGAACATCATCTCGCTGGCGCGGCTGTGTGCGGTTCCTCTGGCGGTGTGGCTGATTTTGCAGCACCGCGAGGCGGCGGCCTTCGTGCTGTTCCTGCTCGCGGGCCTGTCGGACGCGGTGGACGGCTGGCTGGCGCGGCGCGGGCGGCGCAGCGTGCTGGGCGCGGTGCTCGATCCGCTGGCCGACAAGGCCCTGCTGGTGAGCATGTACGTCGTGCTCGCCTCGATCGAGGTGCTGCCGGATTGGCTGGCGATCCTCGTCGTCTTCCGCGATATCCTGATCGTCGGCGGCGTCGGCGTGCTGGCTTTCATGGGGACGAGGGTGACGATCCGGCCGCTGTTCGTCTCCAAGGTGAACACGGCGCTACAGATCTTGCTTGTCGCTTTCGCGCTGTTGCTGACGGGGTATCGACTGCAGGCGCCGGTGGCGATGGAGGTGCTGATTTGGCTGGTGGCGGCGAGCACGCTGGCGTCTGGGGTCGCCTATTTGCGCCAGACGGTGCGTGGCGGATGATGGGCGTCCGCCGGGTGCTCCGGCCGGCCGCCGACGTCGCGATTCCCGCGCCCGAGCCGTCCCCGGTCCCGGACCCGATTTCCGAACCGTCCGTCGCGCCATCCGCTCCCGGGCCGGGTCTCGGGCCGCCGCCGGTGCCGACTCGGACGGTTCCGCCTCCTTCCATAGGCGCCGGGCCGATCCCGCCGCCCACGCATGCCACGCGGGGGCAGCGGATCGCGCTGCTCGTTGGGCTCGTTGTGGTCTTCCTGCTGGCGCTGCAGCTGTTCGCGTCGATCCTGCTGCCGTTCGTGATGGCCGCGCTGATCGCCTACGGCCTCGATCCGGTCGCCGTGCGGCTGGTGCGCCTCGGGATGCCGCGCGGCGGCGCCGCCCTGCTGCTGATCGTCGCCGCGATCGCCGCGGTGTTCCTGTTCGCGCTGCTGCTCTACCCGCTGATCCTCAACCAGATCGGGCTGCTGATCGGCCGCATCCCGCAATACGCCACACAGTTCCAGGCCTGGGCGAACCAGCTCATCAAGCACCTGCAGGAGCAGCTCGGCTCGGACTACGTCGACAACAACCTGCGCGACGTGGTGGGCGGGCAGATGGGGGCGATGCTGTCGTTCCTCGCCACCGCCCTCAGCCGGGTGATCGGCAGCGGCTTCGCGATCTTCAGCACGCTCAGCCTGCTGGTCGTCACGCCGGTCGTCGCCTTCTACATGCTGCGCGACTGGCCCCGCGTCGTCGCTCGCTTCGATAGCTGGCTGCCGCGCCGCTATTCGGGCGTCATCCGGGCGCAGGCACGTGAGGTGGACCGCATCCTGTCGGCCTGGGTGCGCGGGCAGGCGCTGTGCTGCGTGCTGCTGGCTTTGTACTACGCCTTCGCGCTGACCTTCGTCGGGCTCGACCTCGGCCTGATCGTCGGCCTGACGGCGGGCTTGTTGTCGTTCATCCCATATGTCGGCTCGATCACCGGCGGCCTGCTGTCGATCGGCCTCGCCTTCGCGCAGTTCCCCGGCTGGGCGGGCGTCATCAAGGTCGTCGTCGTCCTGATCGTCGGGCAGACCCTGGAAGGCTACGTGATCTACCCGCGGTTCCTGGGCGACCGGGTGGAGCTGCCGGCCGTGTGGGTGATCTTCGCCCTGTTCGCCGGCGGTGCGGCGTTCGGCTTTGTGGGCGTCATGCTGGCCGTGCCGGTCGCGGCGACGATCGGGGTGCTGGCCCGGTTCTGGCTGCGCCGCTACCTGGCGAGCCCGCTCTATCTCGATCCGCCGCACGCGCCCTGATGCCCGGACCGCGCGGGCAGCTCGGGCTGCCCTTCGTCCACACGCCCGCCTATGGCGACGCCGACTTCCTGGCGGCAGCCTCTAACGAGGTGGCCCGCCGCTGGCTCGCCTCGGACTGGCCGGACGGGCGGCTTGCTCTGTGGGGACCGGAGGGAGTGGGCAAAACCCATCTGCTGACCATCGAGGCGCGGCGGCGCGGTGTGGCGGTGGTGGCGGGCCCCGACCTGCTGCCGCCGGCCGCTCCGCCCGAAGCGTCGTGCGTCATCGACGACGCGAACGCGGCCCCGGAGACGGCGCTGTTGCACTGGCTGAATGCGGCGCGGGAAGCCGGCCAGCTCGTCTTGCTGGCGGCGCGTCAGGCGCCCGCGCGTTGGCCCGTCCGCCTGCCCGACCTCGCCAGCCGGCTGCGGGCGATCCATGCGGTCGAGATTCTCCCGCCCGGGGACGAGCTGCTGCACGCCCTGCTTGCCCGGCTGCTGGCCCAACGGGGGCTGAAGGTGAACGAGGCCGTGCAGGACTGGCTGCTGCTCCGGCTGCCGCGCAGCGCCGCCGCGATGCGCGAGGCGGCAGCGCGGCTCGATCGCGCCCAGCTCGCGGCGGCCGGGCCGGTCACCCGGGCGTTCGCCGCTACTGCCTTGGGCGATCTGCTCGCGGACCCTGACGATGTGGACGCCGGCCGGCCGGACCTCCCGTGGCCCGACCAGCATGACGATTCTGCAAAGCCTGCCGCCGACGCCTCGTCCGCACCCCGCCCCGTCCGGTAGAGTGACCGCCCAAGGGGCAGGGGGATAGAGCCAGATGGACGATACGGACCTCGGCACGCTCGCGGCGGAACTGCCCAAGGCGGTCTCCGAAGCGCCGCGCATCGCGCCGGACGACCCCGACCGGTTCATCAACCGCGAACTGTCCTGGCTCGACTTCAACCACCGCGTCGTCGAAGAGGCCGAGAACGAGCGCCACCCGCTGCTCGAGCGCCTGCGCTTCCTGTCGATCAGCGCGTCGAACCTCGACGAGTTCTACTCGGTGCGCGTCGCCGGCCTGATCGGCCAGGCGAAGGCTGGCGTCACCTCGCGCTCGGCCGATGGCCGCACACCGGCGCAGCAGCTCAGCGAGATCCGGGTGCGCGCCAACGCCCTGCTCGCCGACCAGCAACGCATCTGGCGCGAGCTGCGCCAGTTGCTGCGCGACGCCGGCATCGAGGTGTGCGAGGGCACCGAGCTGTCGGCCGATGACGTGCGCTGGCTCGACACGTTCTTCATGGACCGCATCTTCCCGGTGCTCACGCCGCTCGCGATCGATCCGGCGCATCCGTTCCCGTTCATCCCGAACATGGGCATCGTCATGGCCCTGCGGATGACGCGCGAAGAGGACAACGGGGCGATGCGGGCGCTGATCCCGCTGCCCTCGCAAGTGGAGCGCTTCATCCGTCTGCCCGCCGCGATGCCGTCGGAAGACGAGGACGGCAAGAGCGAGCGCGCTAAGCCAGCGATCCGGTTCGTGATGCTCGAAGACCTCGTGATGCTGTTCATCGACCGCCTGTTCCCCGGCTTCCGCGTGAACGGCGAAGGCATGTTCCGCGTGATCCGCGACACCGACGTGGAGTTCGAGGAAGAGGCCGAGGACCTCGTGCGCTCCTACGAATCGGCGCTCAAGCGGCGGCGGCGCGGCTTGGTGATCCATTTGAACCTGTCGAGCGACATGCCGGAGGATCTGCGCGCGCTGATCATCGACGAGCTCGATGCCAGCGCCGACGAGGTCGAGGTGGTGGCCGGCATTCTCGGCGTCGTCGACCTGAAGCAGCTGATCGTGGATCGCCCGGACCTGCTGTTCAAGCCGTACACGCCGCGCTTCCCGGAACGCATCCGCGACTTCGGCGGCGACTGCTTCGCCGCGATCCGCGCCAAGGACCTGATCGTCCACCACCCGTTCGAGAGCTTCGAGGTGGTGCTGCAGTTCCTCAGCCAGGCCGCGCAGGACCCGAACGTCATCGCGATCAAGCAGACGCTGTATCGCACCAGCCGCGACAGCCCGATCGTCAAGGCGCTGATCGAGGCCGCCGAGGCCGGCAAGTCGGTCACGGCGATGGTGGAGCTGCGCGCCCGCTTCGACGAGGAAGCGAACATCCGTCTCTCGCGCTCGCTTGAGGCGGCCGGCGTGCAGGTGGTGTTCGGTTTCCGCGCGCTGAAGACGCACGCGAAGCTGTCGCTCGTGGTGCGCCGCGAAGGCGGCACGGTGCGCTCCTATGCGCATTTCGGCACCGGCAACTACCATCCGATCACCGCGCGCATCTACACCGACCTGAGCTTCTTCACCTGCGATCCCGACCTTTGCCGAGACTCTGCGCGGCTGTTCAACTACATGACCGGCTACGCCAAGCCCGAGCTGATGGACGCCATCGGCTTCAGCCCGGTGACGACGCGGCAGATACTGCTCGACCTGATCGAGCGCGAGGCGAGCTTCGCGCGTGCCGGCAAGACTGGCGAGATCTGGCTGAAGATGAACAGCTTGGTCGACGACACGCTGATCGACGCGCTGTATGCCGCCTCGCAGGCCGGCGTGCGCATCCTGTGCGTCATCCGTGGAATCTGCTGCCTGCGCCCCGGCGTGCCCGGCCTGTCGGAGAGCATCCGGGTGAAGTCGATCGTCGGCCGCTTCCTCGAACACGGCCGCATCTGCGTCTTCGGCAACGGCCACAAGCTGCCGCATCGCGGCGCGCGCGTGTTCATCAGCTCGGCCGACTGGATGCAGCGCAACCTGGACTGGCGCGTCGAGACGCTGGTGCCGATCCACAACCCGACGGTGCACGCGCAGGTGCTCGACCAGATCATGGTGACGAACCTGAAGGACACGATGCAGTCCTGGGAGCTGCATCCGGACGGTGCGTGGCGGCGCGTGCCGGCTGGTCCGCGCCCCGTCTCGGCGCACGAGTATTTCATGACCAACCCGTCGCTGTCGGGGCGCGGGTCGGCGTTGCACGGGCCGGTGGTGGCGTCGCCCGTGCCGCGTCTGCCGACGGCAGCAAAGCGACAGGACCGTGTCACCCAAGACTGAAGAGTCGGACGTGCCGGCGCGCTCGGCGGTCGTCGATCTCGGCTCCAACTCCGTCCGCCTCGTCGTCTACGACGGCGTGCTGCGCAACCCTGTGGTGCTGTTCAACGAAAAGGCGGTGCTTCGGCTCGGCCGCGGCCTGCAGACGACGGGGCGGCTGAACGAGGACGGGGTCGTGCAGGCGCTGATGGTGCTGCGCCGCTACGACATGGTGGCGCATGCGATGGGCGCCGCACCGATGCAGATCCTGGCGACCGCCGCGGTGCGCGACGCGAGCAACGGGCTGGCGTTCGCCGACAAGCTGCGGACCATGATGCCGGCTGCGGAGCTGCAGGTGCTGTCCGGCGCCGAGGAAGCGTCGCTCTCGGCCGATGGCGTGCTGTGCGGCATCCCCGATGCCGACGGCATCCTGGCTGACATCGGCGGCGGCTCGCTCGAACTGGTGCGTCTGTCGTCCGGCGCGCAGTGCGAGGCGGCGACGATGCCGCTTGGCCTGCTGCGTCTTTCCGACCGCGCGAACGGCGATATGGAGCGCGCGCGCGTGATCGCCGAGACGGAGTTGGCCGGCGTGCGATGGTTGCCGGACGGCGCCGGACGAGACCTGTATCTGGTCGGCGGTGCGTGGCGTGCGCTGGCGCGCATCCACATGGCGCAGACCAACTACCCGCTCAGCATCATCCACCACTACACGATCTCGCGGGACGACGCGCGCGAGTTGGCGGGCATGCTGGCGACGTCCGGCCGTCGCGTGCTGGAACGGCTGCCGGGCGTACCGCGCCGGCGGATCGACGACCTGCCGTTCGCTGCGGTGGTGCTGCGTCGACTGCTGCGCGCGACCGACGCTCGGCGCGTGGTGTTCAGTGCAAGCGGCATGCGCGAGGGCTGGTACGCCCACCATCTGCCGGCCGCACTCCTCGCGGAGGACCCGTTGTCTGCTGCCGCACGCGACATCGCGCGGCGCCACAGCCGCGACCCGTCGCTGCCGCCCGCGTTGGTCGCCTGGACGGCGCCGCTGTTCGC
>DATEQV010000130.1:0-17290 GCA_035272265.1 Acidisphaera sp.
GCCACACCCAGTCAGGGAGCGACCTTCCATGCGCGTCACTTGTCCAAAGTGCGACGCCACAATCGACATAACGGTAACCGATCTCCGGCCCACAAGCTTTCGCTGGCGCACGAACGACTTCCCGTTGATTGAGGGGCTCTGCCTCGAATGGCGAGATCTCGCAAATGCGGTCGCTAAGGCGGCTCACTCGTGCTCGGCTCTGGATGCTGCGGTCCATACGGCTGTTGTGCCCAAAGCCCGCGGCGGCTTGCGGTAGCCCTGCCATTACGCCGTCGTTGCGCCCGCTCACACCACCTTCGCCGAACGATGAAGGCGCGCCCACTGGGGGCATGGATGGCACTCACTTACGGCCGCGTTCGTGGGCTGTCGATCGTTCGATGAAGCCCCATTGAAGCCCCAACCTATTTTCGGTCTCTCGTTCAACGCTGAAAATGCTGGTGGGTGCACAAGGACTCGAACCTTGGACCCGCTGATTAAGAGTCAGCTGCTCTACCAACTGAGCTATGCACCCGCCGGACCGGTCGCCGTACGGCAACGGGGCAGCTAGCAAGCCCCCCTCAGCTTGGCAAGCGCCGCGCCACATCCCCGCCGCGCCGCCACGCAAACCCCGCCGCACCCGCCTGCACCCCGTGCATGACGCAAGTTTCAAGCGGCGGAGAAGCAGCGGACACCCCGCCGCGCTCACTTATCACCACGACCGCTGCCGAATCGCCGCCGGCGGACCCTTCGGAGGACTGCATGACTCAGACTTCACCCCGCCGCCCGGCTCTGCGCGGCGCCCTCGTCGCCGTCTTGCTCGCCGGCACGGCGCTCGGCGGCTACGCCGCGGGCGACCGTCTCTATGCGCAGGAACAGCCGCCGGCCAACCAGCAGGGCGCCATCACGCCCACCCCGCTGCCGCAGCTTCTGCCCGACTTCACCCGCCTCGTCGCCCAGGTGCAGCCCGCGGTGGTGTCGATCACCACCGAACTCAGCCCGCAGGCCGCCGCCGACGACGAGCAGGACGGCGACCAGCAGCAGATGCCGCAGATCCCCGGCATGCCCTTCGGCTTCCAGTTCGGCACCCCGGGCCATGGCGGCCAGGGCCAGGGCGGCCATCACCAGGGCCACGCCGAAGCGCGCGGCTCCGGCTTCATCGTCAACGCCGACGGCACCATCGTGACCAACAACCACGTCGTCGAGCGCGCGCGCTCGGTGAAGGTCACGCTCAACGACGGCACCGTGCTGACGGCCAAGGTCGTCGGCCGCGATGCGGACACCGACATCGCCGTGCTGAAGGTCGATGCCGGGCATCCGCTGCCCTACCTGCAGCTCGGCAACTCCGACGACGTGAAGGTCGGCGAGTGGGTGCTGGCGGTCGGCAACCCGTACGGCCTGTCCGGCACCGTCACCGCCGGCATCGTCTCCGCCCGCGGGCGCGACATCGGCGATGGTGGTATCGACCGCAACTACATCCAGGTCGACGCGCCCATCAACCGCGGCAACTCCGGCGGTCCGCTGCTGACGCAGAACGGCCGCGTCATCGGCATCAACACTGCCATCCTCTCGCCGACTGGCGGCTCGATCGGCATCGGCTTCGCGATCCCGTCCAACCTCGTGCATACCATCGTCGCCCAGCTCGAACACGGCGGCCACGTCGTGCGCGGCTACCTCGGCGTCACCGCGCAGCCGGTCACGCCGGCGATCGTGCAGGCGATGCAGCTCAACGACCACAGCCAGCCGCCCGCCAAGCTCGGCGCGCTGGTCGCCGATGTCAGCGCCGACGGCCCCGCCGCGAAGGCCGGCGTGCAGCCGGGCGACATCATCCAGTCGGTCAACGGCGACGCCGTGCACTCGCCGGGCGACCTCGTCACCTGCATCACCGCGCTCAAGCCGGGCGAGGACGCCCAGCTCGGCGTGCTGCGCAACGGCCAGACGCAGACGATCGACGTCAAGCTCGGCACGCGGCCGAGCGAGCAGACGGCGAGCGCCGAAGGCAGCGGCGGCAGCGACGAGGGCGGCCCGCATATCGGCCTCGCCCTCGCGCCGCTGACGCCGCAGGAGCGCGAGCAGCTCAACCTGCCGTCGGGCACGCATGGTGCGCTGATCGCCGGCGTCGAGTCCGGCTCGGCCGCCGAAGCCGCCGGGCTGCAGCAGGGCGACGTGGTGCTGGGCGTCGGCGAGAAGCCGGTGAGCAATCCGCGCGACGCGATCGCCGCGATCGGACGCGCGCGCGAGGGCAACCATCCGGTGGCGCTGCGCATCCTGCGCGACGGCCACGCCGAGTTCGTCGTCGTCAGCCCCGACGGCAAGAACGAGAACAGCGGCGAGGGCTGATCCCGCAAGCCGATCCCCCAAGCCGATCCCAAGGAGCCTTCCCCGATCCGGCCCCGGCGCCACAGCGCCGGGGCTTTTTCTTTGTCCGGCCTGCACGTCCCCCGCGTCTCTGGCATGCGCCTTGCGCAAAGCCGCGCCCAATGGCTTTCTGAGCCCGATGGCTCTCCGAGCCGACACCGGACCGAGAGGCGCCTTTGGCCTACGCGCTGCAGCAACTGATCAACGGCATCACCCTGGGCATGATCTACGGGCTGATCGCCGTCGGCTACACGATGGTCTACGGCATCATCGGCATGATCAACTTCGCCCATGGCGACGTGTTCATGGTAGGCTCGTTCCTCTCCCTGATCGCGCTGCTCGGGCTCGGCGCGATGGGCATCACCTACGTCCCGCTCGCGCTCGCCATCACCCTGCTGTTCGCCGCCGCCATCGCCGCGCTGTACGGCTGGACGATCGAGCGCGTCGCCTACCGGCCGCTGCGCGGCTCGTTCCGCCTGGCGCCGCTGATCTCGGCGATCGGCATGTCGATCGTGCTGCAGAACTTCGTGCAGGTCACCCAGGGCGCGCGCGTCAAGCCGATGGCGCCGCTGATCCCCGGCGGCATGGTGGTGATGCAGGAAGGCGACTTCACCGTGCAGCTGTCGTGGATGCAGATCGCCATCGTCATCACCACGCTGACGGTGCTGGCGATCTTCACCTGGCTGGTCACCCGCACGCCGCTCGGCCGCTCGATGCGCGCGTGCGAGCAGGACCTCAAGATGGCGGGCCTGCTCGGTATCGATACCGACCAGACGATCAGCCTGACCTTCGTCATCGGCGCGGCACTGGCCGCCGTCGCCGGGCTGATGTTCCTGCTCTATTACGGCGTGATCGACTTCTACATCGGCTTCGTCGCCGGCGTGAAAGCGTTCACCGCCGCCGTGCTCGGCGGCATCGGCTCGCTGCCGGGTGCGGTGCTCGGCGGCCTGCTGATCGGCCTGATCGAGGTGTTCTGGTCGGCCTATTTCTCGGTGCAGTACAAGGACGTCGCCGCCTTCTCGATCCTGGCGATCACGCTGATCTTCCTGCCCACCGGCATCCTCGGCCGCGTCGACGTGGAGAAGGTCTGATGGCCGCGCGTTCGACGGGCGCGCTGCGCGACGCCGGCCTGTCCGCCCTCGTCGCCCTCGGCATCTTCGGCGTGATGGTCGGGCTGCACACGTCGGAAGGCGAGCACGGCCTCTATCTGGAGTTCAAGCCGATCGCCGCCGGCGTGCTGGTGGCGCTGGTGTTCTTCGGCCGCCTGCTGATGGTGACCCTTCGCGAGCGCGACCGACGCGAGGCGTACCGCGAAAAGCGCCGCTTCGCCGAAGCGCTGACCCGCGCCGGCGTCTATGTCGCCCCCGTGCTGCTGGCCTTCGCCGTGCTGCTGCCGTTCACCGGCGACCGCTTCTATCTCGATCTCGGCGTGCTGGTGATGACCTACGTGATGCTCGGCTGGGGGCTGAACATCGTCGTCGGCCTCGCCGGGCTGCTCGACCTCGGCTACGTCGCGTTCTACGCCGTCGGCGCCTATTCGTACGCGCTGCTGTCGACCACCCCGATCCACATACCCGGCTTCACGATCGAGGTCTTCGGCTTGGTGATCGAGAGCGTCGGCTTCACGTTCCAGCTCGGCTTCTGGACCTGCCTGCCGCTCTCCGGGATGCTCGCCGCGTGCTGGGGCATCATGCTCGGCTTCCCGGTGCTGCGCCTGCGCGGCGACTACCTCGCGATCGTCACGCTCGCGTTCGGCGAGATCATCCGCATCGTCATCACCAACTGGGTCAGCCTGACGAACGGACCCAACGGTATTTCCAACATCCCGCGCCCGACGCTGTTCGGCCTGAGCTTCGTCGGCGGCGACGGCCCCGGCACCTTCGCCGGCTTCTTCGGGCTGGAGCCGTCGCCGACCTATCGCGTCGTGTTCCTGTATTACCTGATCTTCGGCCTCGCGCTGCTGACCAACTGGGTCACGCTGCGCCTGCGCCGCCTGCCGCTCGGCCGCGCGTGGGAGGCGCTGCGCGAGGACGAGATCGCCTGCCGCTCGCTCGGCATCAACATCACCGTCACCAAGCTCACCGCGTTCGCCATCGGCGCGATGTTCGGCGGCTTCGCCGGCGCCTTCTTCGCCACCCGCCAGGCCTTCATCAGCCCCGAGAGCTTCACCTTCATCGAGAGCGCGATCGTGCTGTCGATCGTCGTGCTCGGCGGCATGGGCAGCCAGCTCGGCACCGCGCTTGCGGCGCTGGTGATGATCGGCGGGCTGGAGATGCTGCGCTACGGCCTCGCCGTTCTCGGCGAGGTCTCGCAGAACGAGACCTTCCAGGCGATCGCCAACGAGCTGCCGCTGTTCCGCATGCTGATCTTCGGCCTCGCCCTGGTGATCATGATGGTGCTGCGGCCGCGCGGCCTCGTCTCCGGCCGCACGCCCACCGTGGCCCTCGGGGAGAGCCGCGAAATCGCCGCCGAACTCGTGGCGCAAGGGCGTGGCTGAGGGGAAGCTGATGGACGCGGAAACTCCCGCTCCGCTGCTCGCGGTCCGCGACCTGACCATGCGCTTCGGCGGCCTGCGCGCCGTCGACACGCTGAGCTTCATCGCCAACCGCGGCGACATCACCGCCGTCATCGGCCCGAACGGCGCGGGCAAGACGACGGTGTTCAACTGCATCACCGGCTTCTACAGGCCGACCTCCGGCGCGCTCGTGCTCACCCACGCCGAGGGCGCGCAGTTTTCGCTTGAACGCCTGCCCGGCCACCGCATCGCGGCGCGGGCCAAGGTCGCGCGCACCTTCCAGAACATCCGCCTGTTCGCCGGCATGACGGTGCTGGAGAACCTGCTGGTCGCGCAGCACAACGCGCTGATGCGCCACACCGGCCTCGGCATCGGCGCGGTGCTCGGCCTGTCCGGCTATCCCCGCGCCGAGCGCGCCGCCGTCGCGACGGCGCGCGCGTGGCTCGACCGCATCGGCCTGATTTCACGCGCGGACGATCCGGCCGGCGCCTTGCCCTACGGCGCGCAGCGGCGGCTGGAGATCGCCCGCGCGATGTGCATCGAGCCGGTGATGCTCTGCCTCGACGAGCCCGCCGCCGGGCTCAATCCGCGCGAGAGCGAGGAGCTGAACCACCTGCTGCTCGACATCCGCGCCGGCGGCTGCTCGATCCTGCTGATCGAGCACGACATGGGCGTGGTGATGCGCATCTCCGACCACATCGTGGTGCTCGACCACGGCAAGAAGATCGCCGACGGCACGCCCGAGCAGATCCGCAACGATTCCGCCGTCATCGCCGCCTATCTCGGCGAGGGCGACGAGGGCGAAGAACCGGCGGAGGCGGCCGAGTAATGGCGCTGCTCGAACTGACGGAGGTCACCGCCTATTACGGCGCGATCCAGGCGCTGAAGGGCGTGTCGCTGACGGTCGAGGAGGGCGAGATCGTCACCCTGATCGGCGCCAACGGCGCGGGCAAGTCGACGCTGATGATGACGGTGTGCGGCAACCCGCGCGCGCGCGACGGCACGATCTTCTACGACGGCCGCGAGATCACCCGCCTGCCGACGCACGAGATCATGCGCCTGCGGATCGCCCAGGCGCCGGAGGGCCGGCGCATCTTCCCGCGCATGTCGGTGTTCGAGAACCTGCAGATGGGCAGTGCGGCGCAGAAGGGCGACGGGTTCGACGCGCAGCTCGAGCAGGTGTTCGCGTTGTTTCCTCGCCTGAAGGAGCGCATCGGCCAGCGCGGCGGCACGTTGTCGGGCGGCGAGCAGCAGATGCTGGCGATCGGCCGCGCGCTGATGAGCAAGCCGCGGCTGCTGCTGCTCGACGAGCCGTCGCTGGGTTTGGCGCCGCTGCTGGTGCAGCAGATCTTCGATGCGATCCGCAAGCTGAACCGCGAGACCGGGCTGACGGTGCTGCTGGTCGAGCAGAACGCCTATCAGGCGCTGCGCCTGGCGCATCGCGGCTACGTTCTGGTCAACGGCGAGATCACCATGACGGGCCCGGGCCAGGAGTTGCTGGCGCGGCCGGAGATCCGGGCTGCGTATCTGGAGGGCGGGCATTAGGCCGATGTCGGCCCGCGCGTCATCACGTTGGTTGGCTAGGCTCGTCGTGTCCGTTCCACTTCCGTCATGGTCCGCGAAGGCGGACCATCCACGCCTTTCTTGCTTCACCGTCGCGAAGGCGTGGATGCCGGGCCTTCGCCCGGCATGACGTAACCGCAACCAACGGAGCAGCGAGAGCACCATGCCCGACTCCCCCAGCGACCGCGTGCGTCTGCTCACCCAGACCCACACCTATGTCGGCGCACAGGGCTTCACCTACCGTGCCGGCGCCTCGGCCGAGACGGTCGGCGCCGAGCGCATCTGCATGAACATCCTGCCGATGCCGCCGGGCGCGCGTGCGAAGACGCACTACCACCGCGGCATCGAGACGATCGCCTACCTGCTCGACGGCGCCTGCACCGTCTATTACGGCGACCGGCTGGAACGCCGCCTTGACGTGCGCGCGGGCGAGCAGACCTACATCCCCGCGGACGTGCCGCACGCCCCCTTCAACGAGAGCGGTGCGCCGTGCACCTGGATCGTGGTCCACTCATCCGGCAGCGACCAGGACGGCATCGTGCTTCTGCCGGAACTGGATGAGGTGCTGGCGGCGAACAAGGCGTATTAACCCGGTTTCGCTCGGCCTGCCCCGTGGGCGAAAAAGCTCCGGCAGTTCCGGCCGCCGCAACCCACTGCGTTGATGCAGATCAACGTCAAATACGAGCAAACGCGCACCATTGCTGTCCTGCAGCGATGGAGCAGCCACACCACTCTGTGTGGCACCCTGGTGGCGCTGGTCCTGTTGCTGCCTGTGGCGGAGGCGGGAATCGTGCCCGCCGCGGGAACCGCCCTCGGTGGTGCCGGCGAGGCCCTCCCCGGTAACGGATGCGGCAGGAGAAATTCGATGTTGGTCGATTCGGGTCCCGACAGCATGCAACGCGCCGTCAGGGACGCGTTGAGCGCACACTGACGGCTGTGCATGGTCCAAGGTGTGGTCATGATCATCCTCGGCGTCCTGGCCGTCTTCGCGCCGGTCGTGGCGTCCGTCGCGATCGACATCTTCGTCGGTTGGCTGTTCCTGATCAGCGGCGTCGTCGGGCTCGTCGTCATGTTCTCGTCGCACAATGTCCCGGCGTTTCTCTGGAGCCTCGTCGGATCGGCTCTCTCGGTTGCGGTCGGCGTCATGCTGATCTGGAACCCGACCGCCGGCACGCTGGCGCTCACGCTCGTGCTGACCGCGTTCTTCATTGCCGAGGGCATTTTCCAGACCGTGACGTCGATCGCCTATCGCGACGTGATGGGCAGCCAATGGGGCTGGTTGCTCGGCAGCGGCATCGCGGATCTGGTGCTGGCGGTGATCATCATTCTGGGTTGGCCGATGACCGCCGTCTGGACGCTGGGTCTTCTCGTCGGCATCAACCTGATCACGTCGGGGTGGGCCATCGTCATGACGGCGATTGTCGGGCGCAATCTGACCCGGGCGGTGACCGATGCGATGGCGGCGTCGGGTCGCTGATCCGCTGCCGATGTCGCGCGGGGGCCTGGCGCCATGCCGGCGCCAAGTGACGCCTGCATCGAGTGACTGAGCATCCGCTGACCGCTGCCGCGCGACGACTGCGAGGATCGGCGGCTGCGCGCCGAAGAGAATGCAGACATGATTCCGCTCGGCGATGAATCGCGACGCCCGTCGCACTTTCCCATCGTTACCGCGCTCATCATCGCGCTGAACGTCCTGGCGTTCATGTTCGAGCTGGCGGGCGGCGACGACTTCGTCGTCCGATGGTCGGTCGTCCCGGCGGATATCGTTGCCGGCCGCCACGTGGTCACGATCGTGACGGCGCTGTTCTTGCACGCGAGCTGGTCGCACATCATCGGCAACATGGTCTTCCTCTGGGCGTTCGGCCCGGAGATAGAAGACACGATGAACCCTGCGCGGTATGCGGGATTTTATCTTGCCGGCGGAATCGTATCGATGCTCGCGCAGGTCGCAGCCGATCCGGGATCGACGGTTCCCGCACTCGGCGCCAGCGGCGCGATCGCGGCTGTCATGGGTGCCTTTCTGGTGACCTACCCGCGCGATCAGATCCGGACGGTCTTGATGATCGGCTTCTGGGTCCGCGTCACGTTCATACCGGCGGCACTGCTAATCGGGCTTTGGTTTCTCATCCAGCTCGTCAACCTGGGCGTCATTGCGGACGCGGAGTCGGGTGGGGTGGCGTATATGGCTCACATCGCCGGCATCATCTTCGGGGCGACCACGGCACGCCTGTTCGAAGATCCGAGCCGGCTCGCCGAACGACTGGGCGAAGGGTGATCATGCTTCGTTGAAGCGGGTGTTCGCTCGGCGGAAGAGCGCGCAGCGCGTATTCCGCCATCTCCGAGCGAACGTCAGTTCAGACGGCGGGATGCGCTGCGCTTTCCCACCGTTGCTGGAGCGCCGCCTGGACGTGCGCGCGGGCGAGCACACCTGCATCCCCGCCGACGTCCCGCACGCCCCGTTCAACGAGAGCGGTGCCGCGTGCACCTGGATCGTGGTCCACTCATCAGGCAGCGACCAGGATGGCATCGTGCTGCTGCCGGAACTGGACGAGGTGCTGGCGGCGAAGCAGGCGTAAGGACGGCGGAATGCGCTGTCCCGCCCTGCTCGGCGCACCCGTCCACCACATCACTTCAGGGAACCGGCTCGGTCGCCCGCCAAGCCAATACTCGCCTATCTTCTGGATAGCCGGCAGTGACGCGCGGGCTCAAACCCGCAGGATCAGGGCAGACATGTAGTCGTGTGCGAGCGGCACAGTCGTGCAACTGGTAAACAAGGGTGCCCAGAAACGGTCGATGTAGTCGGACCCGTGGAACACCTGGCAATTGTTGTACGTTGCGTCGCTGAACGTATAGACCAAACGGCCGGTCAGCTGCGGGTTGGCAGCGTAATACTGCGCGAACTCCGGGTAGTCCGAGAGCAGGTGCGCCAACATGGTCCGCGGCAGGATGTCCCAGGTCGCCTGATCATGAATGGTGATCCACAGACAGCCGCCGGGCTTGACCACCCGCCGCAGCTCCAACAGCCAGGCCGTGTCGTCGGCATCGATGCTGGAGAACACGTCGAAAGCCACGACGCAGTCGAGGAAATCGTCCGCGAACGGCAAATGCGGCGGCCCACTGTTGCGGAACGCCGTCACCGCACCGTCGAACATGCGCCTGGCGAGCAGGATGTGCTGCGGGTTGAGGTCGCTCAAATAGAGGTCGGCGCCGGGCTTCCAGCCAACAAAATGTCGTATCACGCGGGCCGAAGCGCCGCCGAAATCAAGAATGCGAGGCGACTCCAATCGGTCGAGCCCGGTCGCGGCCACCAGCTTCCGCATGTCGTCCAACCCGTAGAGCCAGTACTCGAGATGCCGGTCGCCGCAATACCCTTCGCGGGCGTAGGTCGTGGGCAGCGGTATGCGGTCGCGCCGGAGCTGCAACATGACCGATGGCTCGGCGAGCAGGGCCGCGAACTCAGGATGCCAGACGGGCGTGTCGAGATAGTCGGCGGGCACTCCCGGCAACAGGAGATGCTCGCAGGTGTCGACCCGGAATTTGCTGGTGTTCAGCGACGGCGCGGGCGGCGCGGGATTTGCGGACGGCGCAGCGACAGCAGCAACAGGAGGAAGGGCTTTTTCGAGGACCGGCGCGATCAAGACCTGTACCGCATCCGCGCCGGCGAGCGCCCGTCGCCGGGCCAAGCCGACGATCACGCGGGGACGGCTCAGCCAACCGATCGTGGCGTCCGCGACCGACGCGGGCACTCCATGTGTGTGCAGGGACTGCTCGATCATCGACCGGACGTCGGCACGTTGGCCAACCAGCAGCCTGCGTGTCAGCCCCGCCAAGACACGCTTGCGTGCCATCCACTGCGAAAACTGCAAGATCGCAGCGCGACCCTCCGGCGCGTGCACGGTAGAGGCCCACGATTGGTTGTTGCGGCTCTGGATGTCCATTCGATGAAGGTAGCGGGCATTTCTCACGCCGGGTAGCGAGGGCCGAAGAGCGCGGAGCGCGTAGTCCGCCATCCCGTGTCGCCCCTGTTGCAGACTCCGCCTACCCGCCCCGCCTCAAACCCAAGCCATCCCGTCCCGCACCGCCTCCCGTGCCATCCGGCAGAAAGCCTATCCCCGCCGGACCCCGCGGTCATACAAGGGCGAAAAAGCGAAGCGCATTCCGCCGTCGTGCCGAATCCGACGTCCGACGTCATACGCCCGCGCTACACATCACGACAGCGCAAAGACCCTGGCCGCAGTCCCGCCGAGGAACGCCGTCTTCGTCTCGTCGCTGAGCTCCAGCGAGTCCAGCCCCTCGAGAGCCTTGGCGGGCGTGATCATCGGGTAGTTCGTCCCGAACATGACCTTGCCTCGTCCATGGCCTTTCATGAAGCGGATCAGCTCGGGCGGATAGCGCCTGACCGTGTACGCCGACGTATCGATGTAGACGCGCGGATGCTTCGTCGCGACCGCGACCGCCTCCTCGGTCCACGGATAGCCGATATGACCGCCCACGATCGTCAACTCCGGGAAATCCAGTGCGACCCGATCGAGGTAGATCGGACGCCCCACCTCGCTATCCATCAGCGGCCCGGTGTGACCGATCTGCGTGCAGAACGGCACGCCCGCCTCGCAGCACGCGACATAGACCGGATAGAAACGCCGGTCCGTCGGCGGCGCCTCCCACAGCCACGGCAGCACGCGAATGGCCTTGAAGCCCAGGTCTTCCACGCAGCGTCGCACCTCGCGGACCGCCTGCATCGGGCGGCTGATGTCCACCGACCCGACACCCACGAACCGCCCGCCGCTCTCGGCGACAAATCCGGCCACCTCGTCGTTGGAGATCATCACGTTGCGCGGCGCCACCCACGCGCTCACCAACGCGCGGTCCACCCCGCCGGCGTCCATCGCCGCCAACGTCTCGGCCACCGGCGGCTGCTCGGTTGGACCAGCCTCGCCGGTCCACCGGCGCAGGCTGTCGAACATGGGATCCTGCATATGCCGCAGCGTCGGGTGCTGCGCCCAGGCGTCTATGATCACCGCTCATCCCCCCGTCGGAGCAACCCCTCGGCCTGCGCCTTCAGCCGGTTGAGCGCGCGGTCGGACACGTTCATGTCGGCGCCGGTATGGATGCTCTCGTCGGACGCATCGCAATACCAACCCGGCATGTCGACCGTGATGCTCCGGCCGCTATAGGTCAGCGTCATCGGCCGCGTGTCGCGATGCATCGGCGCTCTTGTCTTCGGGCAGACGGGATCAGTCATCGTCTTTCTGGCCCAGATGCGCGCGCTCACGCACGGCACGGACTTCGTCGCCGGTCATCTTCTCGGGCGCGGTGGCTGCCGCCTCGCCAAGATGGCGCATCGTGATCTTGGCGTGCGCGCCCGCATCCATCAGGCCGGACCGACGCACGTCGTCGGCGGTCTGCAGCAAGGCGCGGGTAAGCCGACTAGGTCGCGTCTTCCTTTTCGCTGCCATCAGGCACTCCCTCCAAAGCCTTGTCCTCGTCTCCAGGCCACGACGGAAGCTCGGCGCCGACCGGCCTGGCCTGGAGCCATTCCCGATCCACTCCTGACAGCTCGGCGGACGCGTCGCACTGCGCCGGAAGTTCATCGAGCGTGTAGCGCGGCCGGCCCTGCGGCTCGTCCCACCTCAAACCCACGCCATCCCGTCCCGCACCGCCTCCCGTGCGTCCTGCCGGATGATGTCGCCATGTGCCACCACCACCCGCTCGAACGGCCACTGCAGCAGCCGGTCCAGGCTCGCCCGCGCCGCCTTGCGGTCCCGGTACACGAACCGCATCAGCCGGCGCCAGCCGATGCGGCCGTGCAACCCTTGCGCCTTCAGGTACCAGTCCGTCGGCCTGTGCGACGAGCCGTGAAAATTCTCCACCAGGTCGCTCGCGATCAGGGTCCGCGTCGCCGGGTGATAGAACACCGTCTCGTCGAGCGCGCAGCCCTTGATCGTCAGCAACTCCAGATCGCCCGCCCAGTCGGGATGCGGCGTCTCCGTCAGCTCCGCGGCGAACGTCAGGTCCTTCCGTTTCTTCCACAACGACCGCGGGCCGTGCAGCAGCGCGCCCGGAAACCGGGCCAGCGCCTGCCCGGCATAGGTGTGGTGGAACCGGTTCGGGCACACGATGTGCCGCACCGGTCCGATCGCGGCGATCTCCGCCGCCAGCGCGTCCGAGATCGGCACCGGCGAGTGCAGCAGCACGCTGCCGTCCGACAGCCGCACCACCGTCATCCGCGTTCCCAGGTGGATCGCTCCCAGGAAGTCGAACGGAGCCGACACCGCCCAGATGTTCTCGGCGACAGGTTCGAGTTCAGCCATGCGCGACCCCTCCGTTTCATCGTCATGGTCCGCCTTCGGACCATGACGGCACCAAGTCTATACCGACCCGCACCCCGAACACCTCGCGTCCAGACGGCGGGCGTGCAGGACGCGTTCTGCGCGCACCGCCCGCCGCCCCGCATCCTGTTCCGCCCGTCGCTCGCCCGGCGCGACCTCGCCTCCTGGTGCGAAGAGCCGCACACGCGCACCGGCCGCAGCGCGCCGCCCTGTCCCGCATGCGCCAAGGCCCGCACGCTCTATGCCGAGGCCGTCGGCGGCGACTGGAAGGCCGAATGCTCGCTCTACCGGCTCGCCCGCCGCGGCGCCGTCCGGCTCTGCGCCGAGCGCCGCCGCTACGCCGAGGAGCAATCCGAACTCCGCGCCCGTCTGCGCGCGTGGCGCACGCCGTCGCCGCCGCCGAACTGGCGCATGCTGCGCCTGCTCTACGACCATCGCCCGCGCCGCGGGCCGCCCTGGCACATCCAGGACCGCCAGCAGGCCGAGGCCGACCTGCTGCGCGCCCATGCGCGTTACCTGCGCACGCTGATCCAGCGCCGCTGCGTCCGCCTGCGCGACATCGACCGCGCCGCCTCGGCACGCGCGCGGGCAACCGCGCCGAAGCGGCGCGCCCCGGACCCAGGCGCAGCAAACCCCGACGCCGCCGCGCCGCCCGCCGCCACGGCCCCCGCCCGCACGCGGCGGCGCGCAGGCGCCGTCGGCGCGATCCGGCACCGCCATGTCGAGCCGCCGCGATGCGCCGAACCCGGCGCGAACGCTGTCGCAAGCCTCGATGCCGATAGCCCGCCTCGCGTGCCTGCGCCGGCCAGCCCGACATGCGCGACCGGAACCGCACGGCAAGACGCCGCGACCACCGGCGCCGACCGTCGCGAGACCGGCCACCGCGAGACGGGCCTGCGCGAGACCGCCCCCCACGCGCCCGCCAACCAGGCCGCGAACCTCGCCGCCCCGCAGCCGCACGGTCACCCCGCCGTGGTTGCCGACGAAACCGCCGCGTCCGGCGCCGCTCACCCGCCCGGCGAGCCGCCGCACCCGGCCACGCCGGCCGCGATGACGCCGCACGCCGCCCCCGACGACCCCGGCGCGGCGCAGCGCCACGCCATCGCGCGCCGCTTCACGTCCCACGGCGCGCGATGACGCACACCCAAGCGACGCGCAGCGGAGTCACGCCCCTTTCGCGCGATCCTCCGCGATCATCTCCAGGTCCGGCCACGGCCGCAGCGTCACCTTCATCACCGGCGTGGGCAGGACCGCCGACACGTCGCGCAGCCGCAGCCGGCCCAGCAGCACGCCCAGCACCGCCACACCCTCGAGCATCGCGAAACTGTTGCCGATGCACACCCTTGGGCCGGCGCCGAACGGCATGTACGCGTATCGCGACCGCGCGGCCGCCGCCTCGGCACCGAACCGTTCCGGGTCGAACCGCTTGGGCTCGTCCCACAACAGCTTGTGCCGGTGTACGGCGAAGATCGGCACCACCAGATTCGATCCGGCCTCGATTCGGTAGCCGCCCAGCTCGAACTCCTCGGCCACCTGCCGCGAGATCATCGGCGCCGGCGGATACAGCCGCATCGCCTCGGAAAATACCGCGCGGGTATAGGTCAGCTGCGCAACATGCTCCGCGCGCAACGCCGCGCCGCCGGTCACCGCATCGATCTCCGCCACCAGCTTCGCCATCACCTCGGGATGGCGCGTCAGCAAATGCAGCGTCCAGGTCAGCCCGAGCGACGTCGTCTCGTGCCCGGCGATGACGAAGGTCAGCAGGTTGTCGACGATCTCCTCGTCGGTCATCGTCCGCCCGTCCTGCGTATCGACCGCCGACAGCAGCAGCGCCACCAGGTCGTCGCGCTGCGACGACGCGCGCCGCCGCTCCGCCAGAATGCCGGCGGCGGTCGCGCGCAGATACCGCACGGCGTCGCGCTGCCGCCGCCGCCCCGGAAAAGGCATCCACGACGGCGCGCCGGTCAGCGCCAGCACCAGCACCCAGCCCAGCGGCCGCGCGTAGTCGAAGATGCTGCGCTCGAAGCGCGCCACGTCCACCGCCGCCTCGCCCGACAGCATCGTCTCGACGATGATGTCGAACGTGGTGTGCATCATCTCGTGCGTCATCCGCAGGCGGCTGCCCGCGCTCGCCAGCCAGCGGTCCCGCGTGCGTTCCGCCGCCGCGATCATCGTCGGCAGCATCGCCTGCAGCCGGTTGTGCTGGAACCCCGGCGCCAGCGCGCGCCGCTGCCAGCGCCAGTCGCCTTCCTCCGCCGTCAGCAGGCCTTCGCCCAGCAGCGGCACCAGCGAGCGGCGCATCTCCCCGGTCCGGCGCATGATGCCGGACCGCCGCACCAGCACCTCCTGGATCAGGTCGGGATCCATCACGTAGTAGCGGTGCCGGCCCAACGCCTGCGTGTGCACCAGCTTGTCGCGGAACACCTCGCGGGGCATGCCGGCCAGCTGGTTGCGCGTGGTCTTCGCCAGCGCGCGCAGCGACAGGTGCTTGCGCACCGGCGGCAAAGTCCGCGCCTCCGCCGCCAACTCGCTCACCTGCATCGGCGCTCCCCATCGGTTGTCGTCGACGCACGCGCGCGCAACCCTGACACGCTGCGCCGAACCGTCGACGAAGAGAGTGTCTGTAGCGCCATCACGCACGCGGCGCGATGCCGAATGCAACGGCCGCCCGGCGCGCCGCCCTACGGCCGTTCGCTCGCAGGCGGGCGGTGCCCGTCCTTGCGGCCGCCGACGCTGCCCACCACGCGATCGGCCTGCCAGACCTCGGCGGCGGGGTGCCACTTCAGCAGCCGCTCGGCCTCGGCCAGCGCATCCGCGTCGCTCGCGCACGCGATGTTCGCCGCGCCGCACACCCAGTCCGCGGTGTTGAGAAACAACACGCGATACCGGGTCAGATGTCGCGATTCCATGCACCCAGGGCTGGAACCGGCGCGCCTCGTCTTGGCGAGCGCGCGCGTTCCGGGACTCGATGCTGACTTCAGGTTCATGAGGCTGGCCGATCGTCACGTCGCGAGAAAGGCGCCTGGATACGCGCTTCGTGACGGACACACCTTGACCCAGGTCAAGCTGCGCGGTGCGCCTGCGCCGGCATGCGCCAGCGTATCTGTCCTAACTGCCCGGCCGAACGGAGACTCTGCGGAGACCCGGACATCGAGGGGCAGCGCGCGGCTGCCCCTCGCCCCGGCTCAGAACCGGTAGCCGATGCCTCCGCCGAGCACGGCCGGGCTCAGCCAGTCTTGCGCCTTGATCGCGCCGTGGTTGAGCGACGCCGTCGTGTGCACGATGAGCTGCTTGAAGTCGAGGTTGAGGAACCAGTGGCCGGTGAAGTTGTAGTCGAAGCCCACCTGGACCGCGCCGCCGATGTTGTTGCTCAGGCTCAGGCTCTGCACGATCGGCTTCGCCCCGTTTTCCGCGTAGAAGAACGTCGCGTTCAGGCCGGCGCCGATATACGGGCTGAACCTTTCGTGCGGCGCGAAGTGGTACTGCAGCGTCAGCGTCGGCGGCAGCACCCAGGTGCTGCCGACATCGACATCGCCCAGCGCCGTGTCCACCGCCTGGATCTGGTGTCTGGTGGACGCCGCGATCAGTTCGGCGGCGATGTTGTCGGTGAAGAAGTACGAAACGTCGATCTCGGGCGCCACCTGGTTCGTCGTGGTGACGTGGCCGCCGATCGCGCTGATCGTGCTGCTCCAGTTCCCGGGGATCACGCCGATGACGCGCACGCGCACCATCACCGTGCCCGCCGCCTTGCCGACCGGCGCGGTCGCGTCGAACGGCGACATCGACGCGGGCGGCGGCCCGGGCGGCGGTGCGGTGGGCGCGTTCTGCGCCGTCTGCATCGCGTCGTCGATGTTGACGGTCTGCGCGGCGGCGCCGCCGGCGGCGATCATCGCGGCTGCCACCAGACCCGAACCGAGTATCTTCTTCACCTTGCCTCCTCGCACCATCACGAGGCGACAGGCGTCGTGCGGCGACTTCATTGAGCGACAACCGTTCAGCTTCGCCGCTCAATCCACCGCACACGGAAAAGGGCCGCTTTGATCCAGATCAGGCTTTTCGTGCCACAACTGCGTGACAAGCGGTCCGGGGTTGATCCAGATCAATGCGGCCGACGGCCGGCCGACGCAGCGCGCGGCGGCCGGACGCCGGCTCGCGCACGTCGCGTCAACGCATGCACACCGCTTCGATGTTGTTGCCGTCAGGGTCGATCAGGAACGCCGCGTAGTAGGTCGGCGCATAGTCGCGGCGCAGCCCCGGCTTGCCGTTGTCGCGTCCGCCCGCGCGCAGTCCCGCCGCATGGAAGCGATCCACCGCCGCGCGGTCCGCCGCGCGGAACGCGACATGCGTGCCCGGTCCCAGCATGTTCTTCGCTGCGTACAGCCACAGCGCCGGCGCGCCCGCCGGCCCGAGCCCCGCGCACTCGCCGTCGTCGGACGCAAGCTCGTGTCCGAGCGGCGCGAGTGCGGCGCGATAGAACGCGACGCTCGTCTTCAGGTCGCGCATTTTCAGTCCGATGTGGTCGAACATCCGTCCCTCCGTCATGTGACGG
>DATEQV010000131.1:0-24741 GCA_035272265.1 Acidisphaera sp.
CATGATCTTCCGCGACGACGAGTGCCGCATCCGGACAGACCACGCACCCGCAAATTTCACGACCGTCAAACACATGGCGCTCAATCTGATCCGAAGAGCTCCGGGAAAGGACTCCCTGCGCCTACGCCGCAAGGTCGCGGCATGGGACGATGACTTTCTCGCCGGCATCGTCGCCGCGTAAATCTTTCACCCGATTCCCCTGGGGCAAGAACCGACGACGATGCGCCGATGCCGCCGGCCCATACGACGGCGCCGGTCGAACGCGCCGAGGCGGCTGGAGTCACTGGAGAGCGGGGTCATTCTTTGGACGCGGGCGTGCCCGCCGGACGCGTGCCCCGCGGCGCTCCGCCTACGGGGGGTTGCGCCAGAGCGGCCGACCAGGGCGACTGCGCGTCGCTAATCCCGGTGCGTGTGCCATCGCGCGCGACGGCGATCATGTTCGGGCAGGCGAAGCTCGCGGGCAGCGCGACGTGCTCCACCCGCACGACCGGCGCCAGCGCGTCCAGCACGTCGGGAGGCAGCCGCGAATCGGCCGCGACGCGGTCGGGGCCGGTGACGTCGATGCGCGGGTGGTGCGCCGCGTCCTCCGGCGACATGCCGAAATCGGCGATGAAGGTGAGCAGCTGGAACACCGCGGCGAGGATGTGCCGGCCGCCCGAGGCGCCGCCAGCCAGCACCGGGCGCCCGTCGTCGCACAGCATGACCGGCAGGATGTTGCACAGCGGTCGGCGCGACGGCGCGAGCGAGTTGGCGTTGCCGGGGCTTGTGTCGAACCACATCACGCCGTTGTTCGGCATGACGCCGGTGCGGCGGAGCATCATGCGGCTGCCGAACGCGGACATTAGCGTGGTGGTCATCGACACCACCATGCCGTCGGCGTCGCACACCGTCAGATGCGTGGTGCAGCCGTCCTGCGGCGCGGGCGACAGGCGCTCGGCGTAGGCGGCGCGCAACGCGCGGGCGGAAGCAGCGAACCATGCGGCGTCGGGGGCGGCGTCGGGGGCGGCGCCGTACGGCGCGTCGGCCATGCCGGCCAGCACGCGTTTCAGCGCGGGCGTCGCCGTCGGGCCGCCGGTGAGGTGCAGATCGCGGCCGCGCCACGGCACCGTCTCGGCGGCGCGGAACGCCGCGTCGCAGCCGCGCAGGTCGGCCGCGTCGATCGGACAGCCGGCATCGGCGAAGTCGGCGACGAGCGAGGCCGCGACGTCGCCATCGTAGAAGTCGCGCAGGCCCGCGTCGGCGAGACGCTGCAGCGTGTCGGCGAGGTTGCCGAGCGGAAAGCAGCCGGCGGGGCCGTCGTACGGCAGGCGCCGCGGCAGGCCGCCGGGGAGATACACGGCGGCGCTGTGGTCGTAGCGGCGGAGGATGTCGGCTTCGCCGCAGACCTTCAGCAGGCAGAACCAGTCGGCCGACAGCTCACGTTTGGCGAGTGCGACGGCGGGTGCGGCGACATCGGCGAAGGGCAGGCGTCCCCAGCGCCGGTGGATCGCCGCGTAGCCCGCCGGGGCGGACGGGATGACCGCGGACAGCGGGCCGTGGATGTTGGCGTCGCCCTCGACCTCGGGCCAGCCGAAGTATCCGGCCGCGCCGCGCCCGGTGAGCGGGTAGCGGGCGGGATCGAGGTTGCGCGACGAAACGGGGCCGAAATCGACCACCTCGGTCCGTTGGCCCGGCGCATTCACCAGCGCGTAGCCGATGCCGCCGAGGCCGGAGTTCCACGGCTCGACCGCGGCGAGCGCGAGCGCGGTCGCCACCGCCGCGTCGGCCGCCGAGCCGCCCGCGTCCAGCAACGCGATCCCGGCCTGTGCTGCGTCGTGCGCCTGGGCGACGACGATGCCGCGGCGTCCCGATGCGGCCGGCTTGCGGATCGTCCAGTGCTGCGTGGTGTGCGGCGGGCTGGTGTGCAGGGGTGCAACTGTCGTCATGCACTCATGCTCCCGCCGTCGACGTGGGCTTGGCAAGCCACGGCGGCCAAGCTCACGATACTGCCATGGTTGCATTGGCGCTGGCGGCGTTACTGTGGGTTGTCGTGCATGTCGGCGTCGCGGGCACGCGGCTGCGCGACGAAATCGCCGGACGGCTCGGCGATGGCGGGTTCCGCGGCGCGTTCTCGATCATGTCGGTGATCGCGATCGCGCTGCTGGTGCTGGCGTACAACCGGGCGCCGTATGACAAGCTGTGGGTCGCGCCGGCGGTACTGCGCTGGGTGCTCGCCGTGGTCATGCTCGGCGCCTTCGTGCTGTTCGGTTGCGCCGTGCTGATCCGCAGCCCGACGGCGATCGGCGGCGAGTCGGAGCTGGCGGCCGAGCCGCGCGGCATCCTGCGGGTGACGCGCCATCCGATGCTGAACAGCTTCGCGATCTGGGCGGCGGTGCACGTGCTGGGCAACGGCGACGTGGCGTCGGTGCTGTTCTTCGGCGCGTTCCTGGTGACCGCCGCGGCGGGGATGCCGTCGATCGACGCCAAGCTCGCCGCGCGTACGGGGCCGGCGTTCCAGCGCCTGGCCGCGCGCACCTCGATCATCCCGTTCGGTGCGATCGCGAGCGGGCGCAACCGGCTGGTGGTGGGCGAGATCGGCTGGCAGGGCGTGCTGCTGGGCGTCGTGCTGTGGGCGGTCCTGCTGGCGAGCCATCGCTGGATTTTCGGCGTCTCGCCCCTGGCGGGCTGAGGCGCGCGCGCGCAAACTGGGCGCGTCGCTCGCCGCCGGCGGGGCCGCGTTGCGCCGCACAGCGTTTCTGTTGCACGCCCGGAGGCCGCCGCGTAACGTCGATGGTGGCGATAACACGACGGCCGCAAGGCCGCGCATCAACGCTTGGGGAGACGGACCGATGGAAAGCAGTCTGCCGTCCGCGCGCGGCATTACGCGGCGTTCGGCGCTCAAGGTCGCGGCGGGCGCCGCCGCGCTGCCGTTCGTTCACATCCGCACCGCCGGGGCCGCCGGCAAGCTGGCGGCGGGGTTCTGGGACCACTGGGTCCCGGGCGCGAATGATGTCATGCGAAAGCTGGTCGCCGAGTGGGCCGACAAGAACAAGGTCGACGTGTCGGTCGACTTCATCACCTCGGTCGGCAACAAGAACCTGCTAACGCTGGCCGCCGAATCGCAGGCCGGTACCGGGCACGACCTGCAGCAGTTCCCGACCTGGGAGGTGCAGGATTACGCCGACAAGCTCGAGCCGATGGACGACGTGGTCACGCGGCTGTCGGAGAAGTACGGCAAGCTGAGCGCGGTCGCGGAATACCTTTCGAAGGTGAAAGGTCATTTCATGGCGGTGCCGGCCGTCACGGGGACGCAGAACAAGCCGGGCTGCGGGCGCATCGACACGTTCAAGGAGCAGTTCGGCATCGACCTCGTGGCGATGTGCCCGGTCGGCGGCGAGATGGGACCGGGATACGACAAATGGACGTGGGACGCGTTCCTGGAATACGCGCCGAAGGTCCAGAAGATCGGCCAGCCGTGGGGCATGCCGATGGGCCAGACGACCGATGCGGTGGACTGGGTGGGCGGACTGTTCCGCAGCTACGGCGCGGTGCTGGTCAACGAGAAGGGCGAGATCACGGTCAAGTCCGACGCGGTGCGGACGGTTCTCGAGTACATGAAGAAGCTGGCGCCCTATCTGCCGGCCGACATGTACTCGTGGGACGACGCGTCGAACAACCGGGCGCTGATCTCCGGCAAGAGCGCGCTGATCTTCAATCCGCCGTCGGCCTGGGCGGTGGCGGTGCGCGACAACCGCCCGGTCGGCGAGCAGTGCTGGACGTTTCCCAACCCGGCCGGCCCGAAGGGCCGCTTCGTGCCGCACCTGCCTTATTTCTGGGGCAGCTGGAAGTTCGCGCCGAACAAGAGTGCGGCGAAGGAGCTGATCGAGTGGCTGAGCCAGCGCGAGCAGGCGCAGCGCCTGTGTCAGGCGAGCAAGGGCTACGACCTGCCGCCGTTCGACAGCATGCACGACTTCAAGGTGTGGGAGGACGTGGGGCCGCCGAAGGGGACCGTCTACAACTACCCGGTGCGGCCGCAGCATCATGCGGAGCCGTCGATCGCCGCCTTCCCGGCGCCGCCCGAGATCGCCATCCAGATCTACAACCAGTCGACGATGACGAAGATGATCGCCAAGGTCACGTCGAGCGGCCAGACGATCGATCAGGCGATCGACTGGGCGCAGGGCGAGCTGGAAGGCTTCACGCGCTAGACGGATGAGGCGTGCGGGCGCGGCCGGCGACGCACCGGCCGCGCCATCTTTGTTGGCGAAAGGCTAGACCATGCCCGACGGCGCAGTCGCACAGGCCGGCGCACCGCCCCTGGTTTCGGGGCGGGCCGGCAACCGCAGCCTGCACAAGTTCATGCGGCGGAAGTCGTCGATCGCGCTGCTGATGTGCCTGCCGCTGATCCTGCTGATCGCCGGGCTGGTGGTCTATCCGACGATCTACTCGATCTACCTGTCGATGCTGAACAAGAAGATGACCCACTTCGTCGGGCTGGGGAACTTCACGTTCCTGCTGTCCCGGCCGACCTTCCGGATGGTCATCTTCCAGAGCGTCTTCTTCGCCGTCACCGCGGTGTTCTTCAAGGCGGTGATCGGCTTCGCGATCGCGCATTTCATGCACAACATCCCGTCGCGCACGCAGCGCGTGCTGCGCGGGCTGCTGCTGGTGCCGTGGGTGATCCCGCTGGCGATCTCCACGCTCGGCTGGTGGTGGCTGTTCGATCCGTCCTATTCGGCGTTCAACTGGGTGCTCGTGAAGCTCGGGCTGCCGTCGGTGCCGTGGCTGGGCGAGACGTGGTGGGCGCGCATCGCGGTGGTCACCGTCAATGTGTGGTTCGGCGCGCCGTTCTTCATGATCATGTATCTGGCGGCGCTGAAATCGGTGCCCGAGCAGCTGTACGAGGCGGCGGCGATCGACGGTGCGGGGGCGTGGCAGAAGCTGCGCTACGTCACGCTGCCGATGATGCGCAACATCATCTCGATCACCGTGCTGTTCAGCCTGATCGTGACGTTCGCCAATTTCGACATCGTGCGGATCCTGACCAGCGGCGGGCCGCAGGACCAGACGCACCTGTTCGCGACCTACGCCGCGCAGGCCGGCATCCAGTCCGGCGACATCCCGCTCGGCGCCTCGATCAGCCTGTTCATGCTGCCGATCCTGGCGGTGTTCGCCTTCTTCATCCTGCGCGGGGTCACACGGCGCACGCAGGAGCAGGCATGAGCGGCACCGTCGCGACGGCGGGCGCGATCCAGGCCGCGCGCCGCCGCCGCAGCAGCCTGCACGCCGAGCGGCGCTGGGCGCTGTGGGGCAGCTACGCGGCACTCGCGGTGTTCGTGTTCGGCTTCCTGGTGCCGCCGGTCTACATACTGATTACCAGCCTGAAGTCCGACCACGAGATCGCCGAACAGGGCGGCAACCCCTGGATCGTCAGCCACCCGACGCTCGCGCACTACGACAAGCTGCTGCACAACGCGAACTACGTCGGCTTCTTCATCAACACGGTCGAGGTCGCGCTGCTGGTCGTCACGATCAGCATGCTGATCTCGGTGTTCGCGGCGTTCAGCCTCGCGCGCATGCGGTTCTGGGGCAGCCAGACGCTGGCGACGGGCGTGTTCCTGACCTATCTCGTGCCGGGCAGCCTGCTGTTCATCCCGATGTTCAAGATCATCGGCGACTTTGGCCTGATCAACAACACCTGGTGCCTGCTGCTGCTGTATCCGACGCTGTCGGTGCCGTTCTGCACCTGGATCATGATCGGGTATTTCGCGTCGATCCCCCGGGAGCTGGACGAGGCGGCGCTGATCGACGGCGCGGGCTGGCTGCAGATGCTGTGGCGGATCTTCATCCCCGTCGCGATGCCCGGGATCATCGCGGCGACGATCTTCGCCTTCACCGTGTCGTGGGGCGAGTTCCTGTATCCGCTGGTGTTCCTCTACAGCTCCGACCAGATGGTGCTGACGGTCGGCATCGTGTCCGACCTGATCAAGGGCGACGTGTTCCAGTGGGGCGAGATCATGGCCGGCTCGCTGATGGCGGCGGCGCCGCCGGTGATCGTGTACGCGTTCCTGATGGACTACTACATCGCCGGCCTGACGGCGGGGGCGACGAAGGGGTGAGCGGGCGGTTTCGTCATCGAGAGCCGCGCAGCGGCGTGGCGATCCAGGGCAACGTGACAGATGCCTTTTGCGCGGCCGGCAAAGGCGTGGATGGTCCGCCTTCGCGGACCATGACGGTGTGAGAGAGTTGAGGGGCTGAACGCGAATGGCGCAGGTTTCGATCCGTCGCATCGTCAAGGAATACGACGCCGGCGTGCAGGCGGTGAAAGGCATCGACCTCGATATCGCCGACGAGGAGTTCGTGGTGCTGGTCGGGCCGTCGGGCTGCGGCAAGTCGACGACGCTGCGGATGATCGCGGGGCTGGAGGAGATCACCAGCGGCGAGATCGCGATCGGCGGCGAGGTGGTCAACGACGTGCCGCCGCGCGACCGCGACATCGCCATGGTGTTCCAGAACTACGCGCTCTATCCGCACATGAGCGTGTTCGACAACATGGCCTTCGGGCTGAAGCTGCGGAAGTTCCCGCGCGCCGAGATCGAGCGGCGCGTGGCCGAGGCGGCGCGCATCCTCGACATCACCGCGCTGTTGCAGCGCAAGCCGAAGGCGCTGTCGGGCGGGCAGCGGCAGCGGGTGGCGATGGGCCGCGCGATCGTGCGCAATCCCAAGGTGTTCCTGTTCGACGAGCCGCTGTCGAACCTGGACGCCAAGCTGCGCGTGCAGATGCGCACCGAGATCAAGAAGGTGCACCAGACGGTGCGCACCACCACGGTCTATGTCACGCACGACCAGGTGGAGGCGATGACGCTTGCCGACCGCGTGGTGGTGATGAACCACGGCGTGATCGAGCAGGTCGGCCCGCCGCAGGAGCTGTACCATAACCCGGCCAGCCGGTTCGTCGCGGGCTTCATCGGCAGCCCGGCGATGAACTTCCTGCCGTGCCGCGTGACCAACGGCGGCGGCGCGCTGGCGGTCACGCTCGCCGACGGCACGGCGTTGCCGGTGCCGCCGCAGCGGATTGACCGCTATGCGGCCTATCGCGACCGCGAGATGCTGATGGGATTGCGCCCCGAGCACCTGACGGATGTCAGCAACGTCGGCAAGCCGGGCTGCGCGACGTTGACCGCGCCCGTCGACGTGGTCGAGCCGATGGGCATGGAGACGCTGATCCACTTCTTCGTCGGCGGCGAGCATGTCTGCGCGCGCATCGATCCCGCGGTGCATGCGCAGCCCGGCGAGAACCTGCCGCTGACCGCCAACATGAACCACATGCACCTGATGGACCCCGCGAGCGGGAGGGTCGTCTGACATGGCCGATTTCATGTCCGACGCCGTCGTGATCAAGGCGGATGCGCTGGAGCGCGCCGTCGCCGACATTTTCGTCGCCGCCAAATGCGCGCGCGACGAGGCCGAGCGCATCGCGCGCTGTCTGGTCTCGGCCAACCTCACCGGCCATGACAGCCACGGCGTGATCCGCACGCCGCGCTACGTGCAATGGCTGCAAGAGGGCAAGGTTCGCGCCGGGCAGACGCTGACGATCGTGCGCGACGCGCCGACGCACGTGGTGGTGGACGGCAATTACGGCTTCGGCCAGACGATCGCGCCGCTTGCCGTCGATCTCGGCATCGCGCGCGCGCGCGAGCACGGTCTGTCGGTCGTGGGCCTGCGCAACTCCGGCCATGTCGGGCGGGTCGGCGACTGGGGCGAACGTGCAGCCGCGGATGGACTGGTATCGCTACACTTCGTCAACGTCGCCGGCGGCGAGCTGGTGGCGCCGTTCGGCGGCACCAGCCGGCGGTTCTCGACCAACCCGATCTGCATCACCGTGCCGCTGCCGGAAGGACCTCTGGTGCTGGATTTCGCGACCTCGCTGGTCGCCGAGGGGAAGGTCCTGGTGGCGAGCAACGGCGGCAAGCCGGTGCCGCCCGGTTCACTGATCGAGCCGGACGGGCGGCTGTCCACCGATCCGGTCACGCTGTACGGGCCGATCGCGGGGACGCATGTGCGCGACGCCGCGCAAGGGGCCGGCGCGTTGCGGGCGTTCGGCGAGCACAAGGGCTCGGGCCTGGCGTTCATGTGCGAGCTGCTGGCCGGGTGCCTGACGGGCGCCGCCACGTCGGGCCCGATCCCCGGCGGCAAGCGCACCCGCATCGCCAATGCGATGCTGTCGATCTACATCGATCCGGGCACCTTCGGCGCGGCGCACTTTGCCGACGCCGTGCGCGACTACGCCGCCTACGTGAAGGCGTCGCGCCCGGCCACGCCGACGGGCGAGGTGCTGCTGCCGGGCGATCCCGAACGCCGCAATCGGGCCGACCGGCTGGCCAACGGGGTGCCGCTGCAGGCGCAGACGTGGGCGGCCATCTCCGCCACGGCGGCCGAACTGGGCGTGACGCTGCCCGCGGTCTGACCGCTGAAGCGGCTTGTTCCGTCCCGTGATGGGGCGCACGCGGCGCGTGCCGATGCGGGAGGGCGGTCGCGTTCAGCGCGATTTATCTTGATTTTAAGACGCCGTTAGGAGATAAATGAGGCGTTAACGCGCGCCGGAGACGACGATGTCCGAGTACACGCCCGAGCCGATCTGGTCGTCTGGCACCGTCACCTACAGCTTCGCCGACACGACCTACGCGCAGGATGTGTTCCATCCGTTCGACGCGGCGCTCGATCCGGCGCAGCAGGCGATCGTCAACGAGGCGATCCAGGCCTGGGAGCAGGTCTCCGGCCTGCAGTTCGTCGAGGTGCTGGACAGCCCCAACCCGGCGCAGGCGGCCGACATCCGCATCGGCTTCACCGACCTGAACACGCAGAGCACCGGCACGGTCGGGTGGACGTCGTGGACGAGCAGCAACGGCACGTTCAATCCCGACGTGATCGTGCAGCTCGAGAATCCCGCGCAGCTGCCGCTGGTCGGGTCGGCGTCCAATCCGACCTACGAGGGCACGGCGTCGACGCTGCTGCAGCTGGCCGAGCACGAGATCGGGCACGCGATCGGCCTGGGCGAGAATCTGACCGATCCGAATTCGATCGAGTATCCGCTGGCGACTGCCGGCGACCAGGCGCTGGATGCGACGGATATCGCCGCCGTGCAGGCGCTGTACGGTCCGCCGGCGCCGGCGTTCATCGGCAGCACCACGGCGGATTCCGGATCGAACCCGGCGAGTGGAGCGGAGACGTTTGTCGTTCATGCGGGCGCGGGCGCCGCGCCGGGCTGGCACCACATCGCCAACTTCCAGGGCGGCGACGTGCTGGACATCCTCGGTATCCGCAATCCGGGCAGGATCGACTGGATCGGCATGGGCGGCGGGGCGGGCGAACGCGGGGCGACGTTCGAGGTGACTGCGCGTGATGGGGCGCCGATCCACGTGACGTTCGTCGGCATGACGATGCGCGAGTCGTCGCAGCTGTCGCTGACGTCCGGAATGAGCGGCGGGCGGCCGTTCCTGGAGTTTGCCGCTGCGTAGGGATGCGGTGGGGTCTTCGTTCCATCCGCAACCGATCAGCGCGAGAAGATTTCGGACGTCATGATTTATCTCGTCATCGCGAGGCACGCAGTGTCGCTGCGATCCAGGGCGACGTGACAGGCGCTTGCCGCGCGACCCTGGATCGCCACGCCGCCAAGCGGCGGCTCGCGATGACGGAGTGAACGAGTTTCGCTCCTCAGAGCTTGGTATGACTACGCAACCTGTCGCCATCGTCTCAGCAGGAGCAAGGTGGCGGACCAGGACACCGAGACCAGCAGCGCGAGGACGAGCGCGGTCGCGGTTCCCCACGGCCGGATGGCGAGATGCAAGGTCAGCAGCGTCATGGCGAAGCCGGGCATCGCACGCAGCGCGTTGGCGGCCAGCACCGACGATGCCCGGCCGCCGATCCGGGGCCGCACGATGACGAACAGGCTGGTCAGGCTGATCGGAAACACCGCCGCGATCCCTGTGGCGTCGGGACCGAGGATCGAGCTGACCGAGACTACGAACGTGACGAAGGCGGCAACCGCCACCGCACGGGCGAGAAGGTCGAACCGCCGCCGCCGTGGGCGCGGCGCGGTTCTGGCGTCCGTGCCTTGCGACGTGTCCAGCAACGCGAAGCCGGCGGCGTAGAGGGCCAGGTTCAAGACGAACGCTGTGGCCGGCGTCCACATGACCAGATGTGTCGCCAGGCTTCCTGCCAGCCATGCCAGCACAGCGACGACGAGGCATGGCCACGCAGACATGCGGCGCGCCAGGACTCCGTAGACGATCAGGAACAGGGTGGTCGCCGCGTTCGCCGCGAAACTGCTCAGCGCGCTCGCGGCGACGAAATCCGGCCCGTGCCGCATGGACAGGAACACGTAGGTGGGGCCTGCCGAGATCGGCAGGCTGATGATCAAGCCGCCCCAGAACGGGCCGAGCACCTCGGCGACGGCAACGCGGAGACGACGAGCAACGCTGTCGCCAGGGCTCTGAAAAGCGGCGGCAGCCACACGGTGGCAGTCATTGCATACGGTCGCCGATACGAAGCTAGACTAGTGACGCAGGTGGAAACCGCCAGACGGCCAGACGATCGGCAGCTCACGCGCGGCACCAGCATGCGCTTTGGACGGTTCATGAGAAATGTCGGTTGATATCGGGCAGCCATGACGATTTCGGACAGCCTCATCAGCCTCGACGTGCTGCCCTCGCTGCTCGCCGCGTGTGTCGTGCTGCTGGTCGGCACGGTGCTCTGCCAGCGCGTCGCACTGCTGGCCCGCTACAGCATCCCGAGCCCGATCGCGGCGGCATCCTGTTCGCCATCGCCGCCGCGGTGCTGATCCGCTCGACCGGACGCGGCATCGCGTTGGCGAACACCGCGAAGTCCGACCTGCTGCTGCTGTTCTTCGCCTGCCTGGGACTCACCTCCGACCTGCGGCTGCTGGTGCGCGGCGGGTCGCGGCTGGTGCGGTTCCTGTTGGCGCTCGTCCCCTTCCTGCTGGCGCAGGACGCGCTCGGCGTGCTGATGGCGAAGCTGCTCGGCCTGCACCCGTTCCTCGGCCTCATTGCCGGCTCGATCACGCTGGTGGGCGGCCACGGCACCGGCGCGGCCTATGTCGAGAAATTCGGCGAGGCGAGCGCCATTCCCGGCGTGATGGCGCTGACCATGACCTCGGCGACGCTCGGCCTCGTGCTCGGCGGCGTTATCGGGGGGCCGGTCGCGGAGCGGTTGATCCGTCGTTTCAGCCTGTCGGCGTCGGCGGACAGCGCCCGGGACGGCGGCGTCATCATGGGTCCGACGGAGACACCGGTGACGACGGTGCCGGTGATCGGCTCGCTGACGGCGGCGCTGGTCGCGGTGCTGGCCGGCCAGTGGCTCGGCGCGCGGCTGGTGGATGCGCCTGTCACGGTGCCCGATTTCCTGCTGTGCCTGCTGGCCGGGCTGGTGCTGCGCAACGTCGGCGGCCTGATCGGGCTGCGGCTGCACGCCTCGGCAACCGAGCTGCTCGGGTCGGTGTGCCTGTCGCTGTTCCTGGCCTGGACGATGATGGCGCTCGATCTCGGAAGCGCATACCGGAGCGCGGCTCCGCTGATGGTCATCCTCGCCGCGCAGGTGGTGCTGGTGGCGCTGTGGGCGTCCCTGGTGACGTTCCGTCTGGTCGGACGAGACTACGAGAGCGCGGTGATGTCGGCGGCGTTCTGCGGCTTCGCGATGGGCGCGTCGGCGACCGCCATCGCCAACATGCAGGCGCTCGCGCGGCGACACGGCCCGGCGCCGCAGGCCTTCCTGATCGTTCCGATCGTCGGCGCGTTCTTCATCGACATCGTCAACGCCGTCGTGCTGACGCTGTTCCTGTCGATGGACATCATGGGGTTCGGGTAGCGCTACATCCGGAAACCCGGCCGCGCGCGCTCCTCCGCCGCGTCGAACAGGGCGTCGGCGAGCATGCGCGGCAGGCGGGAGAGCAGCGACCGGCGGCGCGGCTTGAAGTTGCGCGCCCTGGCCTTGCTGCCGCCGACCGCCTTGACCTCGGTGTCCAGGTCGCCGAGCCGGTCCACCAGCCCCAGGGTGATCGCGCGCTCGCCCAGCATGTAGCCGCCGTCGAACACCGCACTCTCGTCAGCGGTCAATCGCACGCCGCGCCGCGCGCGCACCCAGTCCTTGAAGCGTGCGTGCAGTTCGTCCAGCAGGCCGCGGACGAATTCCAGATCGTCCGGCTTCTCCGGCAGGAATGGATCGAGCCGGCGCTTGTGCTCGCCCGCCGTGTAGAGGCGACGCTCGATGCCGAGGCGGGACAGCGCGTCGGGGAAGCCGAAGCCGCCGCCGACCACGCCGATCGAGCCGACGATGCTCATCGGGTTGGCGACGATCTCGTCGGCGGCGCAGGCGAGCCAGTAGCCGCCCGACGCGCCGACCTCGCCGACGACGGCGCGCAGCTTGACGCGGTGCTCGTCGGCGCGGCGGCGCAGGCGCGCGGCGATCAGGTCGGACTGCACCGGCGAGCCGCCCGGGCTGTCGATCTCCAGCAGCAGCGTGGCGTCCTTGGCGGACTTCACGGCGGCGTCGATCAACGGGCCGTAGGCCTCGATGTTCAATGCGCCGGCACGTGCCGACAGGATGCCGCGCAAGGACAGGACGGGGACGCGGGGCCCCCGCCAGAAGAACAAGCCCGCCATGGTCACTCGCTTTCGAGGTCGACGCTCACCGCAACGCTGTGCTCGCCGCCGCCGAGCAGCACGCCGAGCACCGGGCTCACATCGGCGTAGTCGCGCCCCCAGCCAAGGATCACATGTTCGTCGCTGACGATCAGGTCGTTGGTCGGATCGAGGTCGACCCAGCCATGCTCCGGCCCGAGCCACGCGCCGACCCAGGCGTGCGACTGGTCGCAGCCGCGCCGCCGAGCCTGGCCGGGCGGCGGGCGGGTGCGGATGTAGCCGGACACGTAGCGCGCCGGCAGGCCGAGCGCGCGCAACGCCGAGATCATCAGGTGCGCGAAGTCCTGGCACACGCCGGCGCGCTGGCGCAGCACCGTCGAGACGGGGGTGGCGATCGTCGTCACCCCGGAGCGGAAGGCGAATTCGGTGCGGATGCGATGGTTCAGGTCGCGCAGCGCCGCGAGGATCGGGCGGCCCTCGGTGAAGGTCGGCAACGCGTAGTCCCTGGCCGCGTGGACGGCGGGGGCGAGCCGGCTGTCGAAGACGAACTGCGCCTCGCGCCAGCCCGGGCCGCCGGCGGGCGAGGCCATGCGCGCCACGTCTTCCCAGGCCGGCGTGGCGTCGTCCGGCGGCGGCGGCGGGAAGGCGACATCGACGGTGGCGTCCAGGACGACGTCGAACTCCGCGTGCGGCTTGTCGAGGAACATCCAGCGTACGTCGTTGCCGAAATAGTCGGTCCCTTCGGTGATGCGGACCGGGGTGGGGTCGGCTTCGAGGCTGGCGGAAACGATCCGCTGGTGCGGCAGCGGGCGCGGCGACATGTGCACCAGGTGCGCGGCGAGGTCCACCGGGGTGCCGTAGCTGTACGCGGTCTGGTGGCGGACGCGATATTTCATGCGGCGCCGCGCAGCGCCTCCGGCTCGCCCTGGCCGGACCCATAGGTGCGCGCCGCCGGCAGCAGCGTGAAATAGCGGCGCTTGAGCTGGTTCGACAGCTCGGCGAGCTGGGTCTCCAGGTTGCGCAGGGGCGTCGGCAGCAGTGCGGCCTCGGCGGACTGGTCGCGCGAGGCGGCGACGCGCTGCACCAGCGCGGAGGCCTCGTCGAGCAGGTCGGCGGCGGTCGCCGGCAGGCTGGCGTCGGCCCAGCCCGAGAGGTCCTGCAGATGGTTGCGGATGGCATCGAGCTGGAAGCACAGGCCGCGCGGGTTGCCGGTGTCGGCCAGCACGAGGTCGAGCACCGGCGCGGGCTGCACGACGGTCAGGTAGCGCGTGCGGTAGGTGATGCTGCTGTCGCACAGCTCCAGCAGCAGCCGCAGCCCGGCCTCGATGCGCGGCTGCGGCACGTCGAGCGCGTCGGCGGCGGCGTCCGCGATCCAGATCGCCCGCTCCAGCCGCCGGCCGAGGTCGAGGAACAGCCAACCGCCGGCGCGCACCATGCTCTCCGCCGCGATGCCGGAGACCAGCGCGGAGAACCGCACCACCTCGGTCATCGCGTGCGACAGGCCGTCGAGGCTGCGGCGGACGCGCTGGGTTTCCAGGTGCGCCGCGCGCAGCGCCTGGATGAAGGCGGCGTACATCTCGCTCGTCACACGGTCGCGCACCGCCTCGATGAGACGGGCGGCTTCGGTCAGCAGCACCGAGAACGGGCCGCGGTCGCGCACCGCCGCCAGCAGCCCGTCGGACAGCGGCGCGAGCGAGCCCGGCCCTGGGCGCGCTTCGGACGAAATCAGGCGCCCGCGGGTCAGGCAGCGCGCCAGCATCTGCAGCTCCGCCAGCTCGTGCGGCAGCAGCGTCTCGCGGCCGAGGCGCTGCAACGTCGAGCGGATCAGCCTAGCCGCGCCTTCCAGCCGCTCGACCGTGCGGCCGAGCCAATAGAGGTTGTCGGCGGCGCGGCTCGGCAGCTCGCCGGGCATGCGGCGGATCGGCACCGGCGGCATGACGGAGGCGGGCGGCCCGACCATCTCCTCGCTGTCCTCGCTGAGGATCCACACATCCTTGGCCAGGCCGCCGCCCGGCAGCGCCGCCGCGAAGGGCGCGTCGGGGTCCACCACGCGGGCGAGGCCGCCTTCCATGGCGCGCCAACCGGTGCCGTCGTGGACCAGGAACATCCGCAGGATGACCGCGCGCGGCACCAGCCCCTCCGGGCCGACCGAGGGAACCACCGAGGGCGGCAGGCAGGCGGTCGCGGCGAAGGCCCAGGGTTTCGCGGCCACCTCGGCGAGGGCCGCCGCGAGCCCGGCCTCGCTGACCGAGCCGAGGGCCACAGCCGGGGCGCGGCCGTCGAGGCCGGCACGCAGCAGCCAGCGCGACGGGTCGGCGAGCAGCAGTTCGCGCGCGCGCGACTCGCCGAGCCACATCGTCGGCACGCTTTGCATCTGCAACGGCTCGCCGAGCAGCTTCAGCGACAGGGCGGGCAGCCACGCAGCGAGCGCAGGTGCTTCTACCGCGCCGGAGCCGGGATCGTTGGTGACGCGCAGAGTGCCCGCTCGCGCGGCGTCCATCAGGCCGGGCACGCCGTAGCCGGCGAACACCTCGTGTTCGAGCGGATCGAGCAGGCGCCCGTCGACGCGGCGGAGCACCACGTCGATGCGTTGCAGGCCGCGGAGCGTCTTGAGGTAGAGGATGCCGCCGCGGACCGTCAGGTCGCCCGGCTCGACCAACGCGCAGGACAGCGCGCGGGCGATGAACATGTGCTCGAACCAGTGCGGGCTGCTGGTGCCGGCGGTGAGCATGGCGACCGCCGCGCCGGTGGCGCCGCCGCTGCCGGGCGAGAGGCGCTGCAGCGCGTCCTGCCAGACGTCGAAGAACGGGCGGAGCTGGCGCACCTGCAGGCCGCGGAACGCTTCGGGCATCACGCGCGCGAGCAGCCGGCGGTTCTCCTGCGCGTAGCCGACGCCGCCCGCGCCGGCGGTGCGGTCGGCCAGCACGCGCCACGTGCCGTCCGGGCCGCGCAGCACGTCGGCGGCGTAGAAGTCGAGGAGGCGGTGGGTCGGAGCAGGGCCGGCGTGGTACGGGCGCAGCCAGCCGGGGTTGGCGTACACCAGCGCCGGGGGGAGCGTGCCGTCCTCCAGCAGGCTGCGCGGCCCGTAGAGATCGGCGAGCACCGCCTCCAGCAGGCGGGCGCGCTGGGCGAGGCCGGCGCTGAGCGACGCGAACTCGGCGGCCGGGATCGGCAGCGGCACCGGATCGCAGCGCCATATCGTGCTCGAGGCGCCGGGGAGGATGCTGCTGACGCCTTCGTCGGCGAAGGCGCGGTCGAGGCGTTGGGCGCGCTCGGCGATGCCCTCGGGACCGAGGCCGCCGAACGTGCCGATCAGCAGCCGCCAGTGCGGCCGCAGCCGATGCCGGCCGTCGACCATCTCGTCGATGGCAGGGCCGAACTCGGGGATGCCGTCCTGGATGGGGCTGTCGTTCACGAACGCCGTCTGACTTGGGGGCCCCAAGAGTGACGGAGACTGGGCGATCAGGCCAGCGCCCGCAGATCGAGGGTGAAGGGCATCTCGATATCCGGCACCACGACCGGCTCCGGCATCGGTCCCGGCGTGTGGCCGAACGGGACGAAGCGCGTCCTGCGGCGGGCCTCCGCCTCGTTGGCGTTGACCGGGAAGCGCTCGTAGCTGAGCCCGCCGGGGTGGGCGACGTGGTGGGTGAGGCCGCCGAGGCTGCGGCCGGACCAGCGGTCGTAGATGTCGAAAATCAGCGGCGACTGCGCCGGCACGGTCGGGTGCAGCGCCGATGGGGGCGCCCAGGCCTTGAATCGCACGCCGGCGACGTATTCGCCGGGGCGCTCGGTCGGGCGCAGCGGCACGGCGGCGCCGTTGACGCCGAGCACGTAGCGCTCATCCACCCAGCCGCTGACCAGCGCCTCGACGCGCTCGGCGGAGCTGTCGACGTAGCGCGCGGTGCCGCCGATCGCGGCGACCTCGCCCAGCACGTGCCAGGGTTCGAGGGCGTGGCGCAGCGCCAGGGTCACACCATGGGCGGCAATTTCGCCGATCTTCGGGAAGCGAAATTCGAGATGCGGCTCGAACCAGTCGGGATCGAGCGCGAAGCCGAGCTGGGCGAGTTCCTCCAGCGCGTCGTGGAAATCCTGCTCGACATGCGTGCGCAGCATGAACTGGTCGTGCACGCGCGTGCCCCAGCGCACGAGGCGGCGGTCGTACGGCGTCTGCCAGAAGGCGGCGACGGCGGCGCGCATCAGCAGCATCTGGGCCGCCGACATGCGCGCGTGCGGCGGCATCTCGAACGCGCGGAACTCGACGAGGCCGCGGCGGCCGCCCGGACCGTCGGGCGAGTACATCTTGTCGATGCAGAATTCCGTGCGGTGCGTGTTGCCGGTCATGTCCGCGAGGATGTTGCGGAACAGCCGGTCGGTGAGCCACGGCGGGGTGTGCTTGAACGCCGAGACCTGCGCGCGGGCGATGTCGAGTTCGTGCAGCGAGTCCTGGCGGGCTTCGTCGATGCGCGGGTGCTGGCTCGACGGGCCGATGAACAGGCCGCTGAACATGAACGACAGGCTGGGGTGGTTGTGCCAGAAGCCGGTCAGCGACTTCAGCAGGTCGGGGCGGCGCAGGAACGGGCTGTCCTCGGCTCGTGCGCTGCCCATGACGACGTGGTTGCCGCCGCCGGTGCCGACATGGCGGCCGTCGAGCATGAATTTTTCCGTGGCCAGCCCGACTTCGCGCGCGACCTCGTAGAGCTGCACCGTGCGCTCGACGTGCTCGGGCCAGTTGGCGGCGGGATGCACGTTGACCTCGATCACGCCTGGGTCGGGGGTGACGGAGAACTGCAGCAGCCGGTCGTCGGAGGGCGGTGTGTAGCCCTCGAGGAACACCTTGCGGCCGACCTCGGCGGCGGTCGCCTCGATGGCGGCGGCAAGCTCGATCCAGTCCTCGGCGGCATAGAGCGGCGGGAAGAAGACGTGCAGCATGCCGCCGCGCGGCTCGACGGTGAGCGCGGTGCGGACAAGGTCCGGCTCCTCGCGGCCGATTTCGGGCATGACGTCCTGCGGCACCGGGCCGTACTCGCCGGGGCCGCCCGGGCGGCCCCCTCCGTTGCCGCGGCGCAGATAGGCCTGCACCAGCTCCGAGTGCGGCGGCAGGGCGGGGTGGGCGGCGAACGGGTCGGGCTCGAAATCGGCGTCGATGTGGTCGGGATTGGCCCAGGGCAGGCTTTCCAGCGGCAGGCGGAAGCCGATCGGGCTGTCGCCGGGGACCAGGAACAGGTGGTCGCCGCGGAAGAACCAGCGGCCGGACTGCCAGCGGCGCGTGCCGTTCTGGGCGACGCGCCGCAGCGGCAGGACGCTGCCCACCGATGACGCCAGACCCTGGCCGAACACGCGGGCCAGCCGGTCGCGCTCCAGCGGGTCTTTCAGCTTGGCGTCCTCGGTGACGACGTTCGCGGGCAGTCGGTGCTCGCGCCACAGGTAGTAGTGGATGTCCTCGTAGGCGTCGGAGACGAGGTCGGGCGGCACCTGCAGTCGCTCGGCGAGCATCCGCGCGAAGCGCCTGGCGTCGTCGGGGGTGGCGTTGTCGCGGTCCTCGTCGGTGGCCAGCAGCTCCCAGTCCTGCCAGACCGGCTCGCCGTCGCGCCGCCAGAACGACGACAGCCCCCAGTGCGGCAGCTGCTCGCCCGGATAGTGCTTGCCGATGCCGTAGTGCAGCGCGGCACCCGGCGACCACAGCGCGGCGAGCCGGCGCAGCAGGCGGCCGGCATACATGCGCTTGGTGGGGCCGAGCGCCTCGATGTTCCACTCCGGCGCGTCCATGTCGGAGGCCGAGACGAAGGTCGGCTCGCCGCCCATGGTCAGGCGGACGTCGCCGGCGGCGAGCGCGCGGTCGATGCGCGCGCCGGTCAGCAGGATGTCCTGCCAGGTCGCTTCGCCGTAAGGCTTGGTGACGCGCGGCGTTTCGCGGATGCGCTGCAGCTTCATGTCGAAGCCGAACGTGCTCTCGCAGGGTTCGTGGCCGCCGGTGATGGCGGCGGCGGAGACCGGGTCGGGGCTCGCGGCGAGCGGGATGTGGCCCTCGCCGGTGAGAAGGCCCGAGGTGGCGTCCAGGCCGATCCAGCCGGCGCCGGGCAGATAGACCTCGGCCCAGGCGTGCAGATCGGTGAAGTCGGCGGTCGGGCCCTCCGGGCCTTCCAGCGGCTTCACGTCGCCGACGAGCTGGATGAGGTAGCCGGAGCAGAACCGCGCCGCGAAGCCGAGCTGGCGCAGCAGCTGCACGAGCAGCCAGGCGCTGTCGCGGCACGAGCCTTTGGCGTTCGCCAGCGTCTCCTCCGGCGACCAGACGCCGGGCTCCATGCGCACGATGTAGCCGACCCGCTGCTGGACCATGCGGTTCAGCTCGACGAGCACGTCGATCGTGCGGCGCGGTTCGCGCCGCACCTCGGCGATCAGTGCGGCCAGCAACGGGCCCGGCGCGTCGAGCCGGCGGAACGGCGCCAGTTCCTGTTCCAGGACGGGGTCGTAGGCGAAGGGGAATTGCTCGGCCTGCTCTTCGAGGAAGAAGTCGAACGGGTTGACCGTCACCATGTCGGCGACGAGGTCGACGGTGACGTCAAAGTGGGTGACGCGCTCGGGGAAGACGACGCGGGCGAGGAAGTTGCCCTGCGGGTCCTGCACCCAGTTCAGGAAGTGCGGCTGCGGCTCGACGTTCAGCGTGTAGGAGACGATCGGCGTGCGCGCGTGCGGGGCAGGGCGCAGGCGGATCGTCTGCGGTCCGAGCACAATCGGGCGATCGTAGCGGTAGGTCGTCCGATGGGTCAGCGCGACATGCAGCGTCATTTCGGGTGGTCACCTCGAGCGTGTGGCCCTGCCCCTAGCAGGTTCCGGGCCGTCTGCGGGGAGTTCGGCCGGGCGTAACTGCCATGCCGGGGGCGGGGATGGCCGGTTGCACGGCACGCCGGTTGCGGACACCTCGCCGGCGGGCCGATCATCGAGGGGGCGAGTCCAGGAGGCCGTGCCGTGTCGTCCACGCTGGTGCTGTGTCCCGTTCGAGGACCTCGGCGCGTTCGGCCCGGCCATCGCCCGGCGGGTCGGGCCGGTGCGGGTCTGCGAGGTGGGCCTGGAGAGTCCCGCGGCGTTCGACCCGCTCGCGCCCGAGCTGATGGTGGTGCTCGGCGGGCCGATCGGCGTCTACGAGACCGACGACTACCCGTTCCTGGCCGGCGAGATCGACGCGGTCGCGCGTCGGCTGGCGGCTGGGCGGCCGACGCTGGGCATCTGCCTCGGCGCCCAGGTGATCGCCCGGGCGGCCGGCTTCCGGGTCTATCCGAGCGGTATCAAGGAGATCGGGTTTGCACCGATCACGCTGACCGAGGCAGGGCTTGCGTCATGCCTGGCGCCGTTCGCCGACGATCCGCTCACCTTGCACTGGCACGGCGACACGTTCGACCTGCCGGACGGCGCGACATTGCTCGCCTCGACGCCGGCGTGCCGCAACCAGGCGTTCGCGGTCGGGGCGAACGTGATCGGCTTCCAGTTCCATCCCGAGGCGGGCGGTCCCGGCTTCGAGCGCTGGCTGATCGGGCACACCGCGGAGCTGCGCGCCGCCGGCATCGACATCGGCACGCTGCGCCGGCAAGCCGCCGAGCACGGCGCGGCGCTGGCGCGCAAGGCCGACGCCGTGATCAATCGCTGGCTGGGCGGGCTGGATCCGACCCGCGGGTAGCGGCCCCGAACGGCGCGGCGGCCTATGCGGTGGCCGCGGGAGAGGGCGTGTCCTGGGTGAGCCGCGCGTAGACCGCCTCGGCGGTCTTGGCGCGGCGCAGGTCGGCCAGGGCGGAGTCCGGCCGCATCTGCCGGGCGATGGCCGACAGCGCGGTGACGTGGTCGTTGCCGGCCCGGTCCGGGATGAGCAACAGGCAGATCAGGTCGACCGGCTGCTCGTCGATCGCCGCGAAGTCGATCGGCCGGGCGAGGCGCGCGAACAGGCAGAAGAAGCGGTCCAGCGCCTCGATCCGGGCATGCGGCACGGCGAAGCCGCGGCCGAGCCCGGTCGAGCCGAGCGTCTCGCGCTTCTGCAGCGCCGCCAGGATCGCCTCGGCGTTCAGTCCGGTCGCCGCGGCGGCCTTGGCCGAGAGCGTGCGCAGCGCCGCCGCCTTGCCGGCCACGCGCAGGCCGACCAGCACGTTCTCGGGCGAGATCAGGTCGGACAGGTTCATACGGGGGCCCGCATCAGTCGGGTCCGCGCAGGCGGTAGCCGACGCCGGTTTCGGTCTGGATGTGCACGGGTCGCTCCGGGTCCGCCTCGATCTTCTGCCGCAGGGCACGGATGTAGATGCGCAGATATTGCACGTCCGTGGTCTCGTTCCAGACCGCGCGCATGATCTGCCGGTGCGTCAGCACCTTGCCGGCATGCTGGACGAGCAGGCGGAGCAGCTCATATTCGCGGGGCGAAAACTTCACCTCCTCGCCGCGCACCGTCACCACCCGCCGCACGAGGTCCACTGTCAGGTCGCCGGAGCGGAAGATCGGCCGCTCGCCGGCCTGCTGGAGCTGGTGGCGCTGGGCGGCGCGGACGCGGGCGAACAGCTCGTCGATGCCGAACGGCTTGGTGACGTAGTCGTCGGCGCCGAGATCCAGCGCGGCGACATTGCTGCCCTCGTCCTCGCGGCTGGACAGCACGATGATCGGCACGGCCGAGCCGGACTCGCGCACCGCGCGGATCACGTCCAGCCCGTCCATGTCCGGCAGCCCGAGGTCGAGCACGATCAGGTCCGCTCCGCGCCGCCGGACAACTTCCAGCGCCGCGGCGCCGGTTTGCACTTCGTGTACCACATAGCCCTGGGAGGTCAGGCCGGCGCGCAGGAAGCGCAGGATCGCCGGCTCGTCATCAACCACCAGGACGCGCGACGCCCCGGCGCTTGCAGAGGCGGCGGGGGTGTTCATGCGGCGTCTTCGCGCACCAGCGCCGGCTGCACGGGGACGGGCAGGCTGACGGTGAAGACGGCGCCGGTGCGGTCCGGACGGTTGGCGGCGGTGATCGTCCCGCCCATCGCCTCGACGAAGCCGCGGCAGATTGCCAGGCCCAGGCCCGTGCCGGCGCGCCTGCGGTCGCCGCGGCGGACGCGATAGAACTTGTCGAACACGCGCTCGACATCCTCGGGCGGGATGCCCTCGCCCTCGTCGAACACCTGCAGGCGCACCGTGCCGTTGACCTGCCAGGCGGTGACGCGGATCTCCGAGCCGGGGGGCGAGTATTTCGCGGCGTTGTCGAGCAGGTTGAACAGCACCTGCTCGAACAGCACCATGTCGATCGACAGCATCGGCAGGCCGGCGGCGATGTCGAGCTCGACGCGGTGCGCCGCCAGGATGCGCGAGGCCCGCGCGATCGCGGCGCCGACCACGTCCGACAGGTCGGCATAGACGCCATTCGGCCGCAGCGAGCCCGCCTCCAGCCGGGTCATGTCGAGCAGGTTGCCGATGAAACGGTTCAGCCGCTCGGCCTCGTCGCGGATCGTGCGCAGCAGCGCATCGCGCTCCTCCGGACCGAGCACGGTCTGCTCGCTCAGCAGGCTCGTCACACTGCCGAGGATGGAGGCGAGCGGGGTGCGCAGGTCGTGCGAGATCGACGTGAGCAGGGCGGAGCGGAGCTTGTCGGTCTCGGCTTCGAGGCGCGCCTTGTCGACGTCCTGCACCAGCTTGACGCGCTCGATCGCGAGTGCCGCCTGGTCGATCAGCGCGTCCAGCAGGCGCTGCTGGTCGGGGGTGAGCAGCGGGCCGGGCGTATCGCGGTCGATCCCGACCACGCCCACCAGTTGCCGCCCCGTCTGCATCGGCATGAACAGGCGTTTCGCACCCGGCAGCGTGTCGGCGCCGCGGCCGGCGGGCTTGGCGTTGACCCAGGCCCACTTGGCCGCCGCGAGGTCGGCGTCGTCCAGGCTGTCGTCGGGCGGGTAGCCGGCGGCGACGACCAGCGTCTCGTTCTCGGGGATCAGCAGGACGACCCGCAGCTTGAGCATCAGCGCGATCTGGTGCGCGGTCGCCCAGAGCACGTCGTCCAGCGCCGCCGCCCCCGCGAGCTTGCGGCTGAACTGGTAGAGCTCCTCGGTTGTGCGCGCGCGCATCCGCGCGGAGAGCGCCTGCGCGCGCACGCGCGCGGCGAGGTTGCTTCCCACCACCGCGACGACCGCGAAGACGACGAGCGTGACGACGTTCTCGGGGTCGTTGATCGTGAACGTGTAGAGCGGCGGCAGGAAGAAGAAGTTGTAGGCCAGCACGCTGAGCAGGCAGGCGAACAGCGACGCCCAGAGGCCGTAGGAGACGGCGGTGGCCAGCACGCTGATCAGGAAGATCAGCGACGTGCTGCTGGTGCCCAGCACGGCGTGCGTCAGTTCGGCCAGCCCGAGTGCCACGGCGACGGCGACGACGGCCGCAGCCGACGCGTCCGCCGTCAGCCGCGCCTTGTGCGCCGGCGTCGATGGCGTGGCATGGTGCTGCTGCTGGGTTCGCTTGGTCTCCGCTTCCTCGCCGACCACGTGCACGTTCAGCCCGGCCGCGCGGCTGAGGATTCGCTGCGTGTTGGAGCCGCGGAACAGGTTGTTCCAGCGCCGGCGCAGCGAGCGGGCGATGATGATGTGGGTGAAGTTGTGGGTGCGCGCGTAGTCGATCAGGCTCGCGGCGACGTCCTCGCCCGGGATGGTCACCGCCTCGCCGCCGAGGCGCAGCGCGAGCCGAAGCGAGTCGGCGATGCGCGTCACGCGCGCCTCGTCCGCCGTGCCGCTGGCGCGGCTGATCTCGACATGCAGCGCCGTCCACGGCGCGCGCAGGCGGTCGGCCATCCGCTTGGCGTGCCGGACCAGCGACTGGCTGCCCACATCGCCGTCGACGCACACCAGCAGGCGGTCGCTCGTCGGCCAGGGGCCCGCGATCGCGTGGCCCTGCATGTAGCTGACCATCTGCTGGTCGACGCGCTGCGCGGTGCGGCGCAGCGCAAGTTCGCGCAGGGCGGTGAGGTTGCCGGCCGAGAAGTAGTGCTTGATCGCCCGCTCGGCCTGCTTGGGGACGTAGACCTTGCCGTCCTTCAGACGCTGGATCAGGTCGTCCGGCGTCAGGTCGATCACCTCGATGTCGTCGGCGCGGTCGATGATCGAATCCGGCACCGTCTCGCGCACGCGGATGCGGGTGATGCGCGCGACGACGTCGTTCAGGCTTTCGACGTGCTGGATGTTGAGCGTGGTGTAGACGTCGATGCCGGCGGCGAGCAGTTCCTCGACATCCATGTGCCGCTTGGGGTGGCGGCTGCCGGGCGCGTTGGTGTGCGCCAGTTCGTCCACCAGCACGAGCTTCGGCCCGCGCTGGAGGATGGCGTCGATGTCCATCTCCTCGAGCGTGCGGCCCTGATAGGTGACCTGCTTGCGCGGAATGACCTCCAGGCCGTCGAGCAGCGCCAGCGTCTCCGCGCGCCCGTGCGTCTCGACGATGCCGACGACGCCGTCGACGCCGTCGCGCCGCTTCGCCTGGGCGGTGAGCAGCATCTCGTAGGTCTTGCCGACGCCCGGCGCGGCGCCGAGGAAGATCTTGAGCCGCCCGCGGCTTTCGCTGCGGGCGGCTTCCAAGAGCGCTTCGGGCGACGGGCGGTGGTCGTCGGCTTCGTTCATCCCGGCGGTTGTAGCACCACTCGGCTCACTTCGCGCCTACTTCATCCCCAGGGCGTCGAGGGCGAGGTTGAGCTTCAGCACGTTGACGTGCGGCTCGCCGATGATGCCGAACAGGCGGCCGTCGATGTGGTCGCGCACCAGTTGCTCGACCTGCGTCTCCTGCAGGCCGCGGGCCTTCGCCACCCGCGGGACCTGGAAGAGGGCCGCTGCCGGGGTGATGTCCGGATCCAGCCCGCTGGCCGAGGTGGTGACGAGGTCCACCGGCACCGGCACGCCCGGATTTTCGGCCTGCAGCGTGGCGGCGTCGCCCTGACGCGGTCGATCAGCGCCTTCGAGGTCGGGCCGAGGTTCGAGCCGCTTGAATTATCGGCCGCGTACGGCACGGAGATGGTCCTGGTGGCGTCGTTGGGATCGGTCTCGGTCGTCGCCGACGGGCGGCCGTGGAAGTATTTCGGCGAGGTGAAGTTCTGGCCGATCAGCTCCGAGCCGATCACCTTGCCGTC
>DATEQV010000132.1:0-14384 GCA_035272265.1 Acidisphaera sp.
GACGCCGTTCTGCACGTCCCTGCACAAGGCGCGGCGCTGCCGCCCGAGGGTGCGACAGTCGAGGCGGTGCTCGACTGGCCGCGCCGCTACCGGCACATGCGGATGCACACCACGCTGCATCTGCTGTGCAGCCTGATCCAGGGTGCGGCCGTGACCGGCGGGCAGATCGGCGCCGACCGCTCGCGCCTGGACTTCGACCTGCCCGATCCCCCGGCGAAGGCAGAGCTCGAAGCGCGGCTCAACGCGCTGATCGCCGAGGACCATCCGGTGGGCTGGGACTGGGTGGACGAGAGCGTGCTGGACACCAATCCCGATCTGGTGCGCACGCTGTCGGTCAAGCCGCCGCGCGGAACCGGGCGGCTCCGGCTGGTGCGGATCGGCACGCCGGAGCGCACGATCGACCTGCAGCCTTGCGGCGGCACGCATGTCGCGCGCACCGGCGAGATCGGGCAGGCGCAGATCGCCAAGATCGAGAACAAGGGGCGGCAGAACCGCCGCATCGTGGTGACGCTGATATGAGTGACACGCTTCCGGGTCCGCTGGTCGACACCGACTGGCTCGCTGCCCATCTGGGGCACGTGATGGTGTTCGACGCGACCAAGTTCCTGCCGAACCAGAATCGCGACGGACGGGCCGAGTACCTCGCCGCCCACATCCCGGGCGCAGGCTATTTCGACATCGACGCGATCGCCGACGCCGACACCGACCTGCCGCACATGGTTCCCGCGCCGGGCCGGTTCGCCAAGCTCGTCGGCGCGCTGGGGATTGGCAACGACAGTGCTGTCATTTTCTACGACAACAACGACATGATGTGGGCGTCGCGCGCGTGGTGGATGCTCGGGACGTTCGGTCATGACAATGCCGCGGTGCTCGACGGCGGACTGGCGAAGTGGCGCGCCGAGGGGCGGCCGGTCGAAGCCGGCACGCCGCCGGCGCCGACGCCTGCGACGTTCCGGCCGGACTTCCGGGCGCGCCACCTGCGCGGGATCGGCGACATGCTGCGCAACGTGCGGACGCAAGACGAGCTGGTGCTGGATGCGCGCGGCGCCCCGCGCTTCCACGCGCAGGTGCCGGAGCCGCGTGCGGGCATGCGATCGGGACACATTCCCGGCTCGGCCAACCTGCCCTACGCCGACCTGCTGACCGAGGCGAAGACGCTGCGTCCGTCTGCCGAGCTGCGTGCCCGCTTCGCGCAGGCCGGCGTCGATGGCTCTCGCGCGGTGGTCACGAGCTGCGGCAGCGGCGTCTCCGCGACGGTGCTGACACTCGGCATGGTGCTCGCGGGATTGCCCGAGGGCGCGGTGTACGACGGATCCTGGACCGAATGGGGCGGCCGCCCCGACACCCCGATCGAGACCTGAGCCATGCCGAACGACGCACCGCCGCCACGTGAACGCTTCCGCACCCGCCTAACCCATGCGGGCCGCGCCGGGACGCATGTCCACGGCTTCGTCAATCCAGCGGTGCACCGCGGCTCGACGGTGCTCTATCCCACCATCGCCGACCGCCTCGGCCGCCACGCGCCGCGCCGCGAGAGGTATCTGACCTACGGCCTCGACGGCACGCAGACGCACTGGGCGCTGGAGGACATGGTCGCCGAGATCGAGGGCGGCACGCACAGCCAGATCGTCTCCTCGGGCCTCGCCGCGATCACCGTGCCGCTGCTCGCCTTCCTCAAGTCGGGCGACCACCTGCTGGTGCCCGACAGCTGCTACGGGCCGACCCGAACCTTCTGCGACCGCTATCTGCGACCGCATGTCGGGGTGGAGGCGACGTACTACGATCCCGAGATCGACGAGGCCGGCATTGCGGCGCTGATGCGGCCGAACACGACAGTCGTGTACACGGAAAGCCCCGGCAGCCACACGTTCGAGGTGCAGGACATCCCCGCCATCGCCCGTGCCGCGCATGCGCGCGGCGCGAAGGTGATGATGGACAACACCTGGGGCATCCACTTCTTCCAGCCGTTCCAGCACGGCGTCGACGTGTCGATCCAGGCGCTGACGAAATACGTCGGCGGACATTCCGACATCGTCCTCGGCAGCGTGACGACGAACACCGAGGCGGACTGGCAGCGTCTGCATTCCGTCTCGCTCATGCTCGGCCAGTCCGCCGGGCCCGACGATTGCTGGCTCGCGCTGCGGGGCGCGCGCACCCTCGGCGTGCGCCTGCATGCGCAGATGGCGGCGGGGATCCGCGTAGCCGAATGGCTGCGCGAGCGCCCCGAAGTGCTCGAGGTTCGTCACCCCGCCCTGCCCGGCGCGCGCGGCCACGAGCTGTGGAGGCGGGATTTCACCGGCGCCTGCAGCCTGTTCGGCGCCGTCTTCCGCCCGGACTACAGCGTGCACGCCGTGCACAGGATGATCGACGGCCTGGAGCTGTTCGGCATCGGCGCGTCGTGGGGCGGCTTCGAGAGCCTGATCCTGCCGACCACCGGCACGATCCGGCGCACCGCCGGCAGCGGCACGTTCGAGGGCCCCGCCGTCCGCCTGCATATCGGCCTGGAAGACACGGACGATCTGATTGCGGACCTGGAACAGGGGCTGGCCGTGCTGCGCTCGGTCGGACGAACCGAGGGGGAGTACGATGTCGGAGACCCTGACGCCTGACGCCGGGCCCGAGGCGGTGCCGACGGACGCCGCTTGCGTCCCCGCCCCGCTGCTGGATGCGCTGACGTTCAACGCCGACGGCCTGATCCCGGCGATCGCGCAGCAGCACGACTCGGGCGAAGTACTGATGCTCGCCTGGATGAACCGCGAGGCGATCGCCGAAACGCTGGCCACGGGCCGCGTGTGTTATTTCAGCCGCAGCCGCGGGACGCTGTGGCGCAAGGGCGAGACCTCCGGCCAGCTGCAATACCTGATCGAGCTGCGCCCCGACTGTGACGGCGACGCGCTGCTGGTGCTGGTCGATCAGATCGGCGTGGCGTGCCATACGGGGCGGCGCAGCTGCTTCTTCCGCGCCTTCCGCGACGGCGAGCTGGTGGAGATCGCGGCACCGATCGTCGATCCGTCGGCGCTCTATCCGCGCCAGGATGGCTGAGCCGGACGTCGCCGATCCCCGTCCGTCCGAACAAGCCTGCGGCAGCTGAATCGGGAGCCTTCACCGAACGGTCGCGATCCTGCAACGTGCGCGCAACACGGCCCCCGCACACAGGAAGCCTCGTTCGGGGGACACCATCATGCACATCGGACTGCGCCGCGCTGGCGTCGCGGCTGTCGTCGTCTTCGCGTTGACCGCCGGCCACGCCGCGCAGGCTGCCGATCAGACCGTGCCGGGCGCCGGCAACGCCGCGGCTGCGGCGCTCGCCGGGAAGTCGCCGCTGGTCGCCTCGGCGCTGACGCGGCTGCAACAGCAGGTCTCCACCGCGTCGAGCGGCCGGCTGCGCGAGCAGACCGAGGACGCGGTGTTCAATCCGAACACATGCGTGACACACCGCGCCCGGCTGACGCTGGCCGACAAGCAGGCGATCATGGCGCAGCTGCTCGGCGAGGGCCTCTACAATCCCGCCGACGCCGCGGGCATCGAAGGCCGCGCGATGGCGGGCGTGTTTCCGCCGGTGATCGACGACGGCAGCCCCTGCCCGCATGTGCCGCAGGCGTTCGGCACCGCGCCGGGCAGCAATTTCGGCGGCCACCACTCCTATCCGGGCGGGCTTGCTGTCCACGAATCGTTCAACCTCTCGAGCGGGCTCAGTTTCGAGCAGAACTACAAGCTGAACTTCGGCATGACGGGCGCCGACGGCCTGCCGCACGTGGCACCGCTGCCGCCGTTCGGCCCGCTGTCGGCCGCACAGGAGAGCGACCTGCCGATCGACCACGACCTCGTCATGCTCGCGCCGATCTGGCACGACTGGGCGAAGACGATGGTGTTCCAGTGGAACGCCGACGGCACCGAGTTCACCGAGTTCAATTTCGGCGGCAACGGCTCGACCGACAACTACGGCGCGGCCGGCGACAGCCGCACCGGCGGGCATCACATCATCGGCGTCGCCGAGGCGATGGCGCGCGAGCTGCCGCCGGCGTTCGTCATCGCACAGGCCTGCGCGCACAGCGCGCCGACGCTGGGCAATGAGTACAAGGTGGTGAACTGGCTGCGCGCCGCGGCGATTCTCGCGCGCGTCGATCCGGTCACGCGCGGCTACCTGCACACCGACGCGTCAGGCCATCTGCGCCTGCCGCCGGTGCGCACCGGCGACGCGGTGGACATGAATGCAGCCGGGCAGCCCAGCATCCTGGCCGAGGACGAGATCCACAACCTGTCGGATGCAGACTACGTCTTCAGCATCCCCGCGGTGACCGAGGCGCAGGTGCTGCTGCAGGCGCTGGCCGGCAGCTACAACTACGATCCGGGCAACGCGACGGTGTACAACACGATGTACCGCAACCCGGCGTTCACCTTCCTGGGCCCCGAGCGACTTCTGATTGTCTACGCGCACGGCGGGCTGAACGCCGTGCGTAAGGAACTCGATCATTTGCGCGGGCTTGGGGTGATCTGACTGGCACCAGCTCCTGATCCGGGAGCCGATTCACGCCGTCATTGCGAGCGAAGCGAAGCAACCCAGGGCAACGGGGCAAGCGCTTGTCGCGTCGCCCTGGGTTGCTTCGTCGCTTCGCTCCTCGCAATGACGGATGAGTCGCGCGATCCTGCGCTCGTCACCCGTGTCCGACGACGACGCGCAGGCGGAACGTACGACGCGTCGAGTGACGGTGCCACGGCGAGTACTGGACGAACTGCACCGACGCCACGCCGGGGCGCTCGGCGGTGAAGACGAAGACGGCGGTGCCGTTCGGCGCGCCCGGCACATGTGAGGGCGGCGCCGGGACGGGCGGCGCTGCCGACTCCGGCTCGAATGTCCGTTCGGGCTTGCTGAGATGCGCGCCCGGCCCCGACGCGAGCCGCCAGTTGTAGCCCGCGGCGCGGTTCTCGGTGAGCCGGACGATGAGTTTCTGCCCCGGGTGGAGGTGGACGGTCGTCCCGTTCGCGTCATCGCCGACCGTCTCGTCCTCGCTGACAGGTGGCGGCGGAGGAGGCGGAGGGGCGGGCTGAGGAGCCGGGGGCGCCGCGGCCTGCGGCGCGGGGGCGCTGCAGCCGGCGGCACCCAGCCCGAGCAGGAGGATGCCGAGCCCTGCATGACGTCGCGAAATCTGCACGTTTTGCTCCCGTTTGGCCGGTTCTTTCCCCGTCTATTGCGCGGCTGGCCGCCGGGCAAGCGGCGGGCCTTCGGGCGCCGGCGGCCGGCGTTCGGACAGTGCACGCCACGCCTGACATTAGTGTCGTGTTTGCTTGACAAATCGTTTTGTCAATCTATCGTGACCCTCGCTCGGCTAGAACGCATCCAGCGCGACGACATCACGCCCAGATACGCGCACCGGCCATCCGCGCCGTCTCGACGTTGACCGACCCGATCACGCTGGCGGCTTGGAGGAAGTGGGGAGGGGCGAGGCACCCGACGGAGCCCAAGGCTGAACGGTGGTTCGATGCTCGGCGACGGCTGGCTGCGTGCGGTCTCAGCACGACACTCGTTGGTCTACAATCAGGGGGTTTCTAGATGGACGACGATCCGAACAAAGTCTGGCCGACAGGCCTGACGATCAGAGAATCGGAGGAGCTGCACAAGCACGTCATCGACGGCGCGCGCGTCTTCTTCGTCCTGGCCGTGGTGGCGCACTTCCTCGCGTTCATCTGGTCGCCTTGGCTGCACGGTTAGGAGCGGAACATGAACCAAGGAAGAATCTGGTGCGTGGTCAATCCGACCGTGGGCCTGCCGCTGCTGCTCGGTAGCGTCGCGGTCACCTCGCTGGTCGTGCACGCCGAGATCCTGTCGCACACGAGCTGGTACCCGAGCTACTGGCAGGGCAGCGCGAAGGCGCACACTTCGGACAACGGCACCGGCTCGCCGGTCGCCTCGGTCACGCCGCAAGGCTCGCCGGCTTTCGCGATCACCGTCTCGCCGGTGCCGGGAACGCCGGGCAAGACCGACACGGCGTACGTCGTCACCGTCACGCCGACAGGCGCGCAGGCGGCGGCGGACCATTCCGCGTCGGACGGACGGCTGGCTCTCGCCGCACCTGCCGACAAGTAGCCGAGTGGACCTTCGGGCGTTGGCGCTGAGACCGGGGTCGGACCGATCCCGGTCACTGCGTCTGCACGCGAAGCGACCGACCGCTCGAACCGCTCGCCGATCAGGAAGACGGGCCTGACATAGCCATTCGAGAAACTTCCCGAACCGCCAGACGATGAACCGTGTCAGCCGAAGCGTGATAAGAGCGTGGGTCAGCATGGGGACCCGCTTTCTGCCGTTTGCCGACGCGGCCGCGCCCGATCTGCCGCTGTCGCGGCTGCTGCGCCTGTCGCTGTTCCAGGTCGCGGTCGGCATGGCGCTGGTTCTGCTGATCGGCACGCTGAACCGCGTGATGATCGTCGAGCTGCACGTGCCGGCCTCGCTCGTCGGCATCATGATCTCGCTGCCGCTGATCTTCGCGCCGTTCCGCGCGCTGATCGGGTTCCGGTCCGACAACCACCGTTCCGCGCTCGGCTGGAAGCGCGTGCCGTTCATGTATCGCGGCACGATGGTGCAGTTCGGCGGCCTGGCCATCATGCCGTTCGCGCTGCTGGTGCTGTCCGGAAGCGGGCACGCCGCCGATGCGCCAGCCTGGATCGGACTGGCGGGCGCCGCAATGGCTTTCTTGCTGGTAGGCGCCGGCCTGCACACGATCCAGACCGTGGGCCTCGCGTTGGCGACCGACCTCGCGCAGCCCGAGACGCAGCCGAAAGTCGTCGGGCTGATGTACGTCATGCTGCTGTTCGGCATGATCGCCAGCGCGCTGGCCTTCGGCGCCTTCCTGGCGGATTTCAGCCCGGGGCGGCTGGTGCAGGTGATCCAGGCGGCGGCGATCGCAACGATCGTGCTCAACGGCGTCGCCCTGTGGAAGCAGGAGCCAAGGCGCGCGTCAGCGATGCAGCAGGTAACGCAGCGCTCGCCCAATTTCCGCGAGTCCTGGGAGAGTTTCACGCATGGCGGCCTTGTGCTGCGCCGCCTGGCGGCGGTCGGGCTGGGCACGATGGCATTCAGCATGGAGGACGTGCTGCTGGAGCCGTATGGCGGCCAGATCCTGCACCTGAGCGTGGGCGACACGACCAAACTGACGGCGACGCTGGCGATTGGCGGACTGTTCGGCTTCGGCTGGGCGTCGCGCGTGCTCAGCCGGGGCGCCGATCCGTTTCGCATGGCCACCTATGGCGCGCTGTTGGGACTGCCTGCGTTCGCATCCGTGATCCTGGCGGGGCCGTTGTCGTCGGCGGTGCTGTTTGGGCTTGGCACGCTGGGCATCGGCTTCGGCGCCGGCTTGTTCGGACACGGCACGCTGACCGCGACGATGAACCTGGCGCCGAAGAGCCAGGCCGGTCTGGCGCTCGGCGCGTGGGGTGCCGTGCAGGCATCGGCCGCCGGGCTGGCGATCGCGCTCGGCGGCATCGTTCGCGATCTGGTCGCCAGCGTCGTCACCCAGAACGGGTTCGGCGCGGCGATGGCGTACGACACCGTGTACTGCATCGAGCTCGTCCTGCTGGCGGCGACGCTCTTGACGATGGTCCCGCTGATCCGCCGTGCCGAAGCCTATGCGTAAGAGCGGCTGCTTTGTGTTGAACGCCGACAACCCGGTCCTGCAGGCCGAAACGGAGATGCCATGAGCACAGTCATCCGGCTATTCGACAGCCGCGAAAAGGCCACGGCCGCGGTGGAGGAACTCAAGCGCAGCCTCAGCGCCAAGTACATTCGAGTCGTCCCCGCAGACGGTGAACTACCACCCGCGACGACCGCAGCCGCGGAGGGATCGCTCATCAAGGCGGAGGTTCCTTCGACCAGCGCCAAGACCTATGCCGACGCCCTGCGCAAAGGAGGAACGGTCGTCGCTGTCAGTCCGCCGTTCGGGTTCGGTGCGACCGCGACCAAGGTGTTGAACAAGCACGGCGGTGTCGATCTGGGCGCTCCTGCCGAGCGGTACTCGGCGGCGCCCGCGGGGTCGGCGGCGCCGCTGTCCTCGGCGCTCGGATGGCCGGTGCTTCTCGACGATCCCACGCCGCTGTCGAACAAGTTCGGCTGGTCGGTGCTGTCGCACAAGCAGACCCCCGACATCACGCTGTCGGATGAGCCGGCGCCGTTGTCCAATCGGTTCGGCTGGAAAGTGCTGTCGGACAAGCAGACCCCGTCGATCGAGTTGATGGATGAACCCGCACCGCTGTCCAAGCGGTTCGGCTGGCCAGTGCTATCGGACAAGCAGACCCCGTCGATCGAACTGATGGACAACCCGGCGCCGCTCTCGTCGGCGCTCGGCTGGAAGCTGCTGTCGAACAATCCGGCGCCGCTCTCGTCGATGTTCGGCTGGAAGGTGCTGTTGGACTAGTTTCACCCTTTCAGCCCAGGCCGTGCAGGAACCAGGCGCCGTCACCGGTTGACTTGTCGGCGCCGTCCCCGCGGCGATAGAGCCAGTAGCGGCGGCCCTGGCCGTCCTCGACTCGGAAGTAGTCGCGCAGCGCGGTCATCTCCGCGTTTCGCTTCCACCATTCGCCGTAGATGCGCTCCGGCCCGTCGCCGCGGCGCACGCGCACCGGCGCGCGGCGCCAGACGAACCGGGCGGGCGGGTGGTCGGGCAGAAGCGCCGTGGCCTGCACGGGGCGCGGCCTCGGCAAAAGCCGGATCGGACGCGGCCAGGGCGAGATGGTCCGCCAGTCCCTCGATGTCGGCGGAGCAAGCGGCGGGATGCGGGCGACGCTGCGCTCGGGCACCTCGCTCTCGACGGCGGCGGCGCGCCAGAGGCTGCCCTCGCCCAGGCGGTTGCTCAGGCGATCGACCAGCAGCGACAGGCCGGGCGCGCCCGAGATCTGTCCCGCGGTGCCCAGCAGTCCGGTGGCCGGCTGGGTGAAGCCGAGCGGGTCGGCGACAGGCACCAGCAACGTCATCGACTCGATGCCGAGGCCGGGATCGAGCGTCTCCAGCCGCTCGGTCAGCAGCCGGGCGATGTGGGTCGCGTCGCGCACCGGGGCGGCGGTGCCGGCGCGCAGCACCTGCGCGGCACCGTCGACGCGAGCGCAAACGAGGTCGAGGCGCCGCGCCCCCTGCCCGGCCGCTTCCAGTGCGGTGCAAACCGGCCCGGCCAGCGCGGCGATGGCGGTGGCAAGGCTTTCCGGCGTGGCGATCGGCTCGGCGAAGGCGAGGTGACGGCGCACGCAGTCGGGCGGCACGACGGGCTCGATCGGCTCCGACGCGAGGCCGAGCGCCTGATCCAGCCGACGCAGCACGCCGGGGCCGAAGCGGCGAGTCAGCGGGCCGCGCGGGATGGCGATCAAGTCGCCGATCCGCTCGATGCCGAGGCGGCGGAACTGCACGATATCGACCGCCTCCAACCGCAGCCCTTCGACCGGCAGCGCCGCGATGGCTGCCGCCTGCCCGCCCTCCGGCACGATCGTCACCGGCTCTCGCCCGTAGCGGGCGAGCGCGTGCGCGGCCCCGGGGGTGTCGGCCACGGCGGCGCGCACCACCAGCGCTGCCCGGCGCAGGCGGCCGGTCAGGTCGGCAACGAGCGTGGCCTCGCCGTCCCACAGTCCCGCGCAGCCGGCGATGTCGAGCCAGAGCCCCTCGGGATGGGCGGGCGCGGTGAGCGGCGTGTAGCGGATGCACCAGGCGGCGAGGTCAGCGAGTGCCGCCGCATCGCCGGCGGGATCGGCCTCCTCGATGACCAGCCCGGCGACGCGAGCCTGGGCTTGTGCCAACGGCAGGCCGGGGCGGATGCCGAGCGCGCGCGCGGCACGGTCGGCCCCGGCGACCACGCGCCGCCGTCCGTCATGCGCGGCGGTGACGAGCGGCGCGTCAGCCCGCGCGTCGGCGGTTCGGCACCTGATCCGATCCGTGCTCCAGGTCGGCAGGAAGACCGAGACGACCCTGCGCATCGCATGCCTCCACGATCCAGGTCCGCGGCGCCGCCCCGCGCGCCCGCCGCAATTCCAGCTGCCAGCGCGCCCGCCCCAGGCCGGGCACCTCGGGCGCGTGCAGCAGCGGCGGGGCGGACGGCAGCGTGGTGATCCGCCAGCGGGTGAGCACGGCGCTCGGCGCGTCGAACGCGGGGTCGTCCTGGCGGCGGGAACGGCGCAGCGCGATGCCGAGCGTGCCCGACACCTCGGCGGCGAGTTGCAGCCGGCGCGACGCGGTCAGGCCGAGACGGCCTTCGATCTCGCCCACCACCCCGCCGAGGCCGGGCTCGCGCAGCGCCTCTTCCATCGCCATCAGCACGGACTCGGACGTGCCGGCATGGGCGAAGATCACCCGGTCGGGGTGCAGGCCGACGGCATCCAGTGCGGGGGCGAACAGGTCGGGGCGGATCAGCGCCCAGATCACCGGCCCCTCGGTGCGGGCCAGCACGCCGGCCGCAAACAGCGCCGCTGCCGCCCCGTCCTCGCTATCCGCCCCGCCGCCCGCCGCCTCGTGCAGCGCACCCAGGGCGAGGCCGCCGGCCGGAAGATGCGCGTCGATGGCGGGACCGAGCGGGATGGCGGCAAGCCGGCGCGAGACGGACCGCTCCATCCGAGCGATCTGCTGGCGCAGCTCGGCGAGGTGGCCGGGGAGCTCCATGGGCAGAACATACTAGGAACATCGTGTCTGCCAAGAGGACTCAGGTCACAGATCCGTGGAGCCGTGTCGAGTCGCGGCGGACTCGAAGCGCGATCAGAGGCTTGTATTCATAACCTCAGAGGACGTCTGAGCTGCTCAGTTTGCCTTTTTCGCCTCGCGCGCGCGCCGCGCTTCGTAGGCGCGGGTGTGCGCGTAGGCGATGCGCAGCAGCGAGGCGTCACCCTCGCCGCCGCCTCCGCCGGGCCGGCGGGCCAGCAGGTCGCCGAGGATGTAGTCGGCCTCGATGCGGCCGCGGCCTTCGATGTCGCGCAGCATCGACGCCGTCATCGGCGAGGCGGAGGCGGAGAGGAACATGCGCATGTGCTTCATCCGCTCCTCTCGCGGCGGGTAGCCGCAGGCCGCCGCGATCGCCGCGACCTCGTCCAGCAGCCCGAGCGTCAGGTCCGCCGCTCCCGACGTGACGATGTCGCCGACCGTCGCGCGCATCAGGCAGGTGGCCGCGGCCAGGGTCGCGAGCATCACCCACTTCTCCCACATCTCCTGCACGATGATGTCGCTGGCGCGCGAGGCGAACGCGGCACCGGCCATCTCGGCGGCGATCGCGCGCACGCGCTCGGACATCCCGCCCGCGCGTTCGCCGAACACGAGGTTGCTCGCCATCTCGCCCATCTGAACGACGGCGCCGTCGGGCGCGAGCATGGCGGCGATCTGGCACAGCCCGCCGAGCACGCGGTCGTCGCCGAACCGCGCGATCAGCGCATCGAGATGGCGCATGCCGTTGAGCAGCGGGATGATCGCCGTCGCCGGGCCGACCGCGCCGGCAACGTCGTTGATCGCGGCGTCGAGGTCGTAGGCCTTGCAGCCGAACAGGACGACATCGTAGCCGCTGCCGGGCGAAGCCGCGGTGACGGTCGGCGGGTTGGGCAGGACGCTCTCGCCGGACGAACTGCGGATGACCAGCCCGGTGCGCGCAAGTGCGGCGGCCCGCGCCGGGCGGACGAGGAAGGTCACATCGCGCCCGGCCTGCAGCATGCGGCCGCCGAAGAAGCCGCCGGTCGCGCCCGCGCCGACCACGAGTGTTCGCATTGTCGCTCTCCGATCGTGCGGCCAGCCTGTCTCGCGACGACTACGACTGCAAGCGGGCTTGCTTTCCGCGCGCATCCCGCAATTGTCAGGTCGAGGACAACGCCAACGCCGCAAGAAACGGACAGCCCGACCCAGGCGCATGCTGATCAGCCGTATCGAACCCACGCTCACCGGCACGCAGCCGCACTCGGCGGCCGGATGGAGGCGCCCGGGCCTGTCCCATCACCGGCCGCGGCGGCCGGTGACGCTCGCGCTTGCCTTTGCCGGGCACGCCGTCGTGCTCGCCGCGCTGATCCTGCTGATCCGCAAGGCGGTACTGCCTGAGCCGCCGCCGACCTCGAGCGCGGTGTCCATGGTCTTCGCGCCGGAATCGAGCCCGGCGCCGCCGGAACCGCCTGGGACGCCGCCGGCCGAACCGCCTGTGCCGGCGGCGCTCGAGCCGCCATCGCCGCCCGCAGCCGAGCGGCCGCCGCTCGAGGCGACGGCTCCGCGCGTCCTCGAGCCGGCTCCGGCACCCGTGCCGGCCGTTCCAGTACCGGCCGTGCCCGCGCTGGCAGTCCCGCCTGCGGCTGAAGCTCCGCCCGAGCCGCCGCCGCCTCGGGCGATCGTCCGCCCTGCCCCGCCGCGTCCGGCGATCCGGAAGCCTCAGGAGGCGCGCCGTCCGGTCCCCGCACGCCCGTCGGCCGAAGAGCCGGCGGAGACGGCACGCCTGCCTGCCAGCCCAACGCCCGCCGTGCCGTCGACCTCGGCGTCGAGCCCGCCGAGCCTCGGCCCGACGATCAGCGCCGCGCCGCTGCCGGGGAACGGCAAGCCGCCATACCCGCTCTCGGCGCGCCGCATGGGCGAGCAGGGCCGGGTCATGATCACCGTCTCGCTGTCAGCGAGCGGCACCCCCGAAGCGGTGTCGGTCGCGACGTCGAGCGGCCACGCGGTGCTGGACGAGGCAGCCGTCAACGCCATCCGCGGTTGGCGTTTCCGTCCGGCCGAACGCAACGGGCAGCCGGTGCCATCCACGCTGAACGTGCCGGTGACGTTCCGCCTGGAGGACGAGTAGACGCGAGGCCTACGTATCGTGCTTGATGTAGGCGAAGCGCTCGTCCGCGGGCGTGCCTTCCAGCGGGCCGCCGTCGCGGCCGGGGTGCCACAGCACAACCTTCTCGATCTTGGCGGCGAGCACGAAATCCTTGTCGGTGATGCCGCCCGCCGAATGGGTGTTCAGCTTCACCTGCACCGACGCGTACGACGCGACGATGTCCGGGTGGTGCCAGGCCGCTTCGGCGAGGTGGCCGACGGTGTTGATCACGATCAGCGTGGCTTTCCAGGAATGCGTACGGTACGTGCGGGTGATCGACCCGTCCGCGAGCTTCCAATGCGGCAGGTGCTGTTGCAGATAGGCGTTGACCTCCGTCTCGGAATAGACGCGGTCCGCTGCTTTGCTCATCTGCGTCACCTCCATCCGGTCTGACGGCACCATCAATGTGGAGCACCACCTCCCCCCGGCGCAATGCGGTGCTGATCGCCGGGCAGTCGGGCCGGGCGCTGGCGCAGGCGGCGGTACGCGTCGGATATGCGCCGCTGGTCGCCGACATGTTCGCCGATGACGACACGCGCGAGGCGGCAATCGACGTGCGCGAGGTGGGTTCACTGAGAGAGAAGGACCTGCTGCCGGCGCTCGAGGCGCTGGCGGCGGAGCGGTCGCCTGTCGGATTGGTGCTCGGCAGCGGGTTCGAGGATCGCTCGTCGTTGATCGCGACGCTCGACGATCGCTTCCGGATCATCGGCAACGACGCGACGACGGTCGATCACGTGAAGGACTCCGTCGCCTTCGCCGCGGCGTGCGTGGAATTGGGCCTGCCGCACCCGGCGATCCGCCTGCGCGCGCCGCGCGAGAGCGGATGGCTGCTCAAGCAGGAAGGCGGCGCGGGCGGGTTTCACATCCGCCCGGCCGATCCGGACTCAGCGCCGGTTCCAGGCTGGTATCTGCAGCAGGCGGTTCCCGGTGATCCGGCCGGCGTGCTGTTCGTCGCCGACAGAAAATCGGCGCGGCTGCTGGCGGTGACGGATCAGTGGACCGATCCGGCGCCGGACAAGCCGTTCCGCTTCGGCGGCGCCGTGCGCCCGTCCGCGGTCTCCGCGCCGGTTCGGGAGGGCCTGGCGGAGGCGGTGAGCTTGCTGACCGAGAAGTTCGGGCTGCGCGGGCTGAACAGCCTCGATGTGCTGGTGCGCGAGGACGGGTTCACGGTGCTCGAGGTCAACCCGCGGCCGAGTGCCACGATCGACCTGTTTCCCGACTGGCCGTTGTTCGCGTGGCACGTCGCGTCGTCCCGCGGCACGTTGCCGCCGTCGCCGGTGCGACTGCCGCGCGCGCGCGCGGTCGCGCTTGCCTATGCGACACGGGACATCGTGTTCGACGAGGCCGTCGCATGGCCCGACTGGACTGCGGACCGTACCCGGCGCGGCAACCGGATCACGGCGGGCGAGCCGTTCTGCTCGGTGCACGGCGACGCCGCGACGGCCGAGGAAGCCCGCGCCCTGGTCGTGGAACGGGCAGCGCAGATCAGGCGCGTGGTGGAGCGGTGATGCGCATCCGAACGTTCGGCCATACGTGATCGACCGCCATTTCTACGCCGCTTGCCGCAGCGCGACCGAGGCGCCGAAGCCGGGCCATGTG
>DATEQV010000133.1:0-2057 GCA_035272265.1 Acidisphaera sp.
GGGAACATGGCGATCGCGGAAGCGGTGGGGATCAAGGGGACGCCGACCTTCGTGTGGCGCAAGGCGGACGGCACGGAGGGCCGGATCGATGGCGTGCCCAACAGTGTCGACGCCATGGTCGCCTCGGTCGGCGGCTGAGGAAATGCGGAGCCTGCGCGAGGGGCGGCCGGAGCGGGGCGAGCCGCAGCGCCGCCGTGGCCTGTTCCGGCGGCTGATCGGCGGCGTCGGATGGCTGCTGTCGGGGCCGGCCGACTGGGCCGGTGCGCGGAGTATCGGCCGGGGTGCTGCGGCGATCCGCGGCTTCGCGGAGGCGACGCGCTCGTCCGAGCCGCGCGATGGGCGTTTCAGGACGACGGAGGGGAGGTTCGATCTGCGGGCCACGGCGTTCCTGCAGGGGGCGACGGTGGCGCAGCTCGAGGCACGTCTGGCGGCGCGCCGGCGGCAGACGGCGCTCGCGGCCTATGCGGCGTTGCTGATCGGCGGCGCCTTTACGCTGATCCTGCTTCGCACGCTGCTGTCGGTGCCGTGGACACCGCTGCGGCTGCTGCCGGTCGTCTGGTTTCTGCCGTTCTGCCTGCTGTTCTTTCTGGTCGGCTTCTACCAGGCGCTGCTGAACTTCCAGCTGCGCACGGGACGGTTGGCAACGTGGCGCGAGTATCTGACGAGCGGCGAGCAGTTGTGGCCGCGCTGAGCGTCAGAACGTGCCGGGCGGCGCGTACCGCATGCCGCCCCATGCCCCCGTCGCCCAGGGTGCGGTCTCGTAGGGGGGGCGGTCGTCCTGTGACGATGGTTCAGCGGGTTTCACGATGGTGCCGTCGCGGTTGAACACCGGTGGCGCCCAGGTCGCTTTGGCTTCGCCGTAGCCGGCGAACGGATCATAGACCGGGTTTCGGACCGCGGGCGTCGGCGGTGCGCTGTAGTCGTGGGCGGACCTCACGTTGGTGCTGCCGCAGGCGGCGAGGGCGAGGGCGATCGGAAGGAAGAGAGTGAGGCGCATGACGGATCTCCGATGTGCGGTGATCCGTCATGCACGCTGTTGTTGCGAACGGGGCGACGGAAAGCCAAGCCGGGCTATCGGCCAAGCCACCAGTTCGGCTCGTGTTTGTCGCAGATAGGCTCCATGATCTGCACCTGAACCTTCAGGTCGCGGATCGTCGTTTGCGCTTCCTCGCGCTCCCGTGCGAGCTGGCGTTCGAGCTGCGCGATGCGCCGCTCCTGCCACTCATGGTCCCGGGCGAGCTTCTGAAAGTGTTCCTGCAGCGCGTTGTAGTCGGCCACGAGGGCAGCGTTAGTGGCCGCGAGCGCGTTGTGCCGGTTGATCAGGTCGTCAATGACGGCGTCGCGCTCGCGCCGGCGCTCCATCTGATCGGCGAGACGGTCCATGAACATTACGTCGCAGATCATTCCCGCGGCGGACGTCGCTTCGCCGTAGTTACTCATCGCTCTCTCCCCGCCCGTCGAGGTCGGTTGTGGCTCGCAAGGTGGAGTCCATACCACCATCCGCCGGTCCGGTAATAGCGCGCGTGCCGCCTCCACGCAGCTGATTCATGCGATCGTTCATGGCTCCCGCTCCCTGGGCGACCCCGCGGTGCGTCACTTTCGCGATCATTGCGCCCGGCCCCATGGCCGCCTGCTGCTGGAAAGCGTCGGTATCGACGCGGCTGGCGGCGGTGAAGCCTACGAGGCGCGGTAGATGGTGTGGCAACAGGGCGACGAGGCGGAAGGACATTAACGCTGCAGTCACGTGGGTCATGACGAAGATGCCGAGCAGCACGACAAGGCCGATCAGGTTGCTGACGGCCCAGCCGCCTTGCAACACGAAGCCGGCGGCGATGCCGAAGCTTTCGCGGATCAGCCAGGACATGCAGTCGAAGACGAAGTAGCCAAGGAAGAGGCCGATCACCATCAGGCTGGGTCGGAAGACGACGTTGAACAAGAGGCCCCAGCCCTCGATGGCGCGGCCGTGCAGGCCATCGCCGCCGACAGTCATGTGCGCCAGCATCCACAGCGGCACGGCGATCATCGCCTCGCACACGAGGATGATCCAGCCGCATACG
>DATEQV010000134.1:0-2523 GCA_035272265.1 Acidisphaera sp.
GGCGGCGATCGCGCCGGCGGCGAGGAACTCCAGCGCGAAGTCGCGGTCGGACACCGCGTCGAGCGAATTGGCGCACGGCCGGTCGAAGCCCAACGCGCTCGCCGTCATCTGCCGGTCGATCGGAAACGACGTGCCGGCGAGCGCCGCGGCGCCCAGCGGGCATTCGTTCAGCCGCCGCCGGCAGTCGACGAGGCGGCCGAGGTCGCGCGCGGCCATCTCGACATAGGCGAGCAGATGGTGGCCGAAGGTCACGGGCTGCGCGGTCTGCAGGTGGGTGAAGCCGGGCATCGGGTCGGCCGCGTGCTCAGCCGCGCGAGTCGCCAGCGCCCGCATCAGGTCGCGTGTCTGATCGGCGATCCCGTCGATCGCGTCGCGCACCCACAGGCGCAGGTCGGTCGCCACCTGATCGTTGCGGCTCCGCCCGGTGTGCAGGCGCTTGCCGGCCTCGCCGATCCGCTCGGTCAGCCGCGCCTCGATGTTCATGTGGATGTCTTCGAGGTCGGCCGAGAAGGCGAACCGCCCGGCCTCGATCTCGGCGGCGATGGCGTCCAGGCCCGCGGCGATGGCGGCGGCGTCCTCGGCCGGGATCACGCCGACGTGCGCGAGCATCGCCGCGTGCGCCTTGGAGCCCGTGATATCCTGCCGCCACAGCTTGCGGTCGAAGCCGATCGACGCGTTGATTTCCTGCATGATCGCGGCCGGCCCGGCGGCGAAGCGGCCGCCCCACTGGACATTGGCGACGGAATTGCCTGCTTTGGCAGTCAAGGGCGTGCGGCCAAGGAGAGTGATCCGTGATGAGTAACATACCCCGCCGCGCGGCTCTGGCGCTGGTCGGCGTGGCCGGCGGGACCGTAGCTTCGGCCCTGCTGCTGCGCAAACTGGACGCCGGCACGGCGCGCGTGGTCGTGCTGTCCCATCCGGTCAGCGACGCCGACACCGGCGACCTCGACGACCTGTCGAACCTCAAGCCGACGGTGCCGCCGGTGGCGGCGCCGAACGTCGCCTTCAGCCTCGCCGACGGCACGGTGCGCCACCTGGCCGAGTTCCGCGGGCGGGGGATGCTGATCAACTTCTGGGCGACCTGGTGCCGCCCGTGCGTGGCCGAGATGCCGGCGCTGGCGAAGCTGTCGGCGGCGGTCGCACCGCTCGACGTGGCGGTGATGCCGCTGTCGGACGACCGCGGCGGCGCCGCGGTGGTGCGCCGCTTCTACGACGCCCACGACATCACCGCGCTGCCGATCCTGCTGGACCAGAGCGGCGACGCCGCGCGGGCGTTCAACATCCGCGGCTTCCCGACCACGATCCTGGTCGATCCGAAGGGGCTGGAGCAGGCGCGGCTGGAAGGGGCGGCGGACTGGTCGTCGAAGGACGCCGTGGCGCTGGTGTCGAAGCTGGCGCAGGGGTGAGGAGGGCGAGTGGACCCGGCCTATCTCACAGGACTCGCTGCCCTGGCGGGCGCGACCATCGGCGGGCTGACGTCGTTCGCAACATCGTGGACGACGCAGCGGACGCAGCTTCGCCATGCGCATCGCGAAGCCGAGAAGGCCAAGCTGGAGACGCTCTACAGCGAGTTCATCGCAGAAGCCGCGCGCCTCTATGGCGACGCCCTGACCAACCAGACGGAAGAGATCACCAGTTTGGTGCAGCTCTACGCCATGGTCGGGCGCATGCGCCTGGTTTCTGATCGGGCAGTCGTCGTTGCGGCCGTGCGGGTCGAGGACACGATCATCGAGACCTACCTGGGTCCAAACCGCACCCTTCGTGAGTTGATGGCCTTCGCTCACGAGGGCGGGATGAACTTTCTGACCGAATTCAGCGAAGCCAGCAGAAGAGACTTGGCCGCCCGCGCGACGGCGATCCGGTGAACAAAGGCGGCTGATACCAGCCGGCACGAGTGATGACTCGTCATCACGGGTCAGTACTTTCGGCCGTTGGTTATTCGTCATTGCGAGCGAAGCGAAGCAACCCAGGGCCGCGTGGTAGGCGCCTGTCGCGCGGCCCTGGGTTGCTTCGTCGCTCCGCTCCTCGCGACGACGGGACGAGTCGCGTGCCATGACGAGAATGAAACAACTTTCATCACACGCAGGCCGAAACCGCCCTACCGCCGCGCCCGTCCGACGATCTGTGTGGGGCTGACGAACCGCAGCGTCACCAGCAGCCAGACCAGCGTCGCCGCCATATAGACGACCGCCATCGCGTCGATCGATTGGCCGGGCCGCACGCCGGCGGCGAACACGGCGTAGTACAGCGCCACCACCAGCGTCTGGCTCGTGGGGCCCGCGGTCAGGAAGGTCAGCTCGAACATGCTGATCGTGCGCACCAGCACCAGCAGCAGCGCCGACAGGATCCCCGGTGCCAACAGCGGCAGCAGCACGCTGGCGAACAGGCGCGGAGTGCGCGCGCCGAACACTCGCGCGGCGGCTTCCACCCGCGGGTCGATCTGCTCGATGAACGGGATCATGATCAGGATCACGAACGGCACGGTGGGCACGAGATTGGCCAGGATCACTCCCGAGATCGTGC
>DATEQV010000135.1:0-7700 GCA_035272265.1 Acidisphaera sp.
GAGAAAGACGACTGCCTCGAAAACCGCGCCGCACTCGCCCGCCACGTTGTCCATCGCCGTCCCCCGCGAATCGATTCAGAGGATCGGCACAGATTCAGCGTTTCAGCGATTTGTCACGTACTCCTTCACCCGATTGCCCTGCGGTGCACGCGTAGCCGACCCAAGTCTGTGATGGTAATGTGGAACCAAGAGAAAGGCTCGGGCCGCGCGACTCATCCCGTCATCGCGAGGCGCGCAGCGCCGTGGCGATCCAGGGCCGCGTGACAAATGCCTGCCGCGTGGCCCTGGATCGCCACGCCGCCAAGCGGCGGCTCGCGATGACGAGGTGAGTCGTACTCTCTCGGACGTGGTATTAAGAGACGGCTTACAAATACCCCGTCCCCGCCTCCTGCGCGAAGCGCGCCGGGTCGCCTTCCCAGACGATCCGCGCGTGCTCCAGCACGTACACGCGGTCGGCGTGCGGCAGCGCGAAGGTGACGTTCTGCTCCCCGAGCAGCACCGTCGTGTCGTGCGTCTGGCGCAGCCGCTCCAGCGCCTTGGACAGCTGCTCCAGGATCACCGGTGCCAGGCCAAGCGTCGGCTCGTCGAGGATCAGCAGGCGCGGTTGCATCATCAGCGCGCGCGCGATCGCCAGCATCTGCTGCTCGCCGCCCGACAGCGTGCGCGCGGCCTGTCTGGCGCGCGCGTTCAGGATCGGGAACAGGTCGAGCAGCCAGGCCAGGCGCTCCTCGGCCTGGTCGCGCGGCAAATGCTGGCCGCCGAGATCGAGGTTCTCGCGCACCGACATCTCGCCGAACAGCTCGCGGCTCTCCGGACACTGCACCACGCCGCCGCGCGCGATCTGCGCCGCCGTGCGGCCGCGCAAGGGCTCGGTCGCGAAGCGGACGGTGCCGGCGTACGGCACCAGCCCGGAGATCGCGTTGAACAGCGTCGTCTTGCCCGCGCCGTTCAGTCCGACGACGGAGACGAACTCGCCTTCGCCGACATGCAGCGACACGCGTTCCAGCGCCTGCGCCTTGCCGTAGAAGACGCTGACGTCCTCGACCTGCAGCAGCGGCGGGCGGCCCTGGAAGTCGCGTTCGGGGCGGGTGGCGGTCTCGATCGCGCCGCCAAGATAGACGCGGCGCACCGTCTCGTCGCGCATCACCTCGTCGGCGGTGCCGACGGCCACGCGCTCGCCGAGATACATGGCGAAGACACGGTCCACCAGTGCGGCGACGCTTTTGACGTTGTGGTCGACCAGCAGCACCGCGTGGCCCTCGGCGCGGAACGACGCGATCAGCTCGGAGAAGTCGCGCACCTCGGCCGAGGTCAGGCCGGCGAACGGCTCGTCGACCAGCACCACCTTGGGATTGCGCGCGATCGCCTTGGCCAGCTCCATCCGCCGCAGGTCGGCGAACGGCAGGGTGGACGGCAGCCGGTCCATCACCTTCGACAGGCCGACGCGGGCGGCGATCTCGCGGGTGCGGTTTTCGATATCCGTGCCGGCGAACAGCCGCGTCAGGCTGTCGGGCAGCAGCGCGAGCTTGATGTTCTCCAGCACGGTCTGCCGGTGCAGCGGGCGCGAGTGCTGGAACACCAGTCCCACGCCGGCGCGCGCGATGCGGTGCGTGGGCCACCCGGCGACGTCGGTGCCGTCCAGCCGCACCGCGCCGGCGTTCGGCCGCTCGATGCCCATGATGAGCTTCATCACGGTCGACTTGCCCGAGCCGTTGGGGCCGATCAGGCCGAGGATCTCGCCCGGCGGGATGCCGAAGCTGACGTCTTTGACCGCGACGAGGCCGCCGAAGCGCTTGGTCAGTCCCTCGACTTCCAGCAGGTTCGCCATCAGCGCGCCGATCGTCCGAGCACGCCCCCGAGCGCGCCGACCGCGCCGAGGAAGCCGCCGGGGAAGAACAGGATCACCAGCAGCGCGAAGGCCGAGACGACGAAGATCGACAGCTGGCCGAGCGGGCGCAACAGTTCCTGTGCGGCGACCAGGAAGATCGCGCCGATCGCCGCACCGAAGATCGTCCGCCGGCCGCCGAGCACTGCGCCGATGATCGCCTGCACGCCGACGGCGATGTCCACGACCAGCCCGACCGATGCGGTGCCCTGGGAGAAGATCAGCATCGCGCCCGCCAGCCCCGAGAACAGCGCGCTGATGCAGAACGCCGCGAGCTTGTGCTTGGTGACGTTGTAGCCGAGGGCCGCCGCCTCGATGCGGTCCTGTCCGCTCGCCTGCAGGATCAGCCCCACGGCGGAGCGCGACAGGCCGAACAGGATCGCGCCGGAGATCGACATGAAGGCGAGCGCGATCCAGTAGTTGGCGCGCACCTCGCCGTTGGCGAACACGTCCGGCAGGTCGAGCCCGATCTCGCCGCCGGTGATGCCGCTGTACAGCACGATGAAAGTCTGCAGCAGCAGCACGGCAACCAGCGTGATGAGGCCGAAATACGGGCCGGTCAGCCGCAGCGCAGGGACGGCGAGGATCAGTCCGGCGACCACCGCGGCGACGGCGGCCGCGACGAGGCACAGCGGGATCGGCGTGTTGAAGTAGTGGTTCAGCAATGCGGCCGCGTAGGCGCCGACGCCGATCAGGAAGCTCGGCCCGAAATTGACCTCGCCGGCGAAGCCGAACAGCAGGTCCCAGCTCATCGCGAACACGGCGTAGTAGAAGCCGAACACGAGCAGGCCGAGGATGTAGCTGCCGACGGCGAACGGCAGCAGCGCGAGGACGACGCCGACGACGGCAGCGGAGATCCACGAGCGCATCGCCTATCTCCGCCCGAGCAGCCCTTGCGGGCGCGTGTACACGACGGCGACCAGCAGCAGCAGCACCGGCACGCTGCGGATCGACGGTGCGACGAGATAGGCGGTGACGGTTTCCAGGTAGCCGACGACATACGCCGCCACCAGCGAGCCGGTGACGCTGCCGAGGCCGCCGAGCACGACCACCGAGAAGGCGCTGGCGGTGAGCGTGCCGATATTGGCCGAGCTGACGCCGAGGAAGGCGCCGAGCAGCACGCCGGCGATCCCCGCCAGCACGCCGTACAGCCCCCAGACGAGGACGTAGATGTTCTCCAGCTCGAAGCCGAGCAGCGTCAGTCCGCGCGGGTTGATCGCGGCGGCGAGCAGCTGCTTGCCGCGCTTGGTGCGATGGATCAGCAGCCACACGAGGCCGATCGCCGCCCAGGAGATCGCGGCGGTCAGCACCTCGTTCCACGGCGTGCGCACGCCGAGGATCTCGACCACACCCGGCAGCAGCGGACGCACGGTCTTCGGGTTGTCGGTGAAGAAGTAGGCGATCGCCTCCTGGAGCATGATGCCCCAGAGCAGCGTGCTGGTGAGGATGAAGATCTCCTTCTCCTCGGCGGGGATGGCGCGGCTGCGCTGGATGGGACGGACGACGAGCGCGTACGTGGCGAGGGCGAGGATGGTGCCGGCGGCGACGCCGATCAGCGCGCCGCCGTAGGTGCCGGCGTGCCAAGCGTCGGCGGTCGCCCAGGCGGCGACGGCGGCGGTGACCATGATCGCGCCGTGCGACAGGTTCAGCACGCCGCAGACGCCGAAGATCAGCGTGAAGCCGATCGCGCCCAGCGCATACAGGCTGCTGATCGCGAACCCGTCGATGAGGATCTGCAGCGCTTGCATCGGCGATCGTTCACCCCAACCGTCATGGCCGGCACAAGGCCGGCCATGACGGTTGAAAGGATGCGGCTACTGCGCCGAGGTCTGCTTGATCTTCACGAAGGACGGGAAGATCAGCTTCCCCTCCGCGACGCCCTGCGGCCAGACGGTGACCTGCTTGCCGTCGTTCCACTCGACCATCAGGCCCGTGATGTAGCCGGGGCCGGTGCGCAGGCCGTGCGGCGACGACGTGTCGCGGCCGAGGAAGGTCTCGCGGCCGATCGTGCCGACGTGGTCGGTCTGCTCCATCGCCTCGACCAGCTTGTCGGGATCGGTGCTGCCGGCGCGCTTGATCGCCTCGGCGATGATGTAGACGTCGTCATAGGACGTGTAGGCCGCGTAGCCGGGATCGATGCCGTAGCGCTCCTTGTATTTCTTGGCGAACGGGATCGTCACCGGCGTCACGGGCGTATCGGGCGCGGACTGCAGGTTGAACGTGATGCCCTGCGCCGCGCCGTTGGTGTCCTTCCAGAACGTGCTGCTGGTCGCCTGGCTGGAGATGCCGTACATCGGGATCGGCACCTGCTGCTGCTGCCACTGCACCGTCGGCTGCACGCCGACATGGCTGATGCCGGTGATGATCACGTCCGGCTTCTCGCCCTCGACCTTGTTCCAGATCGGCGTGAAGTCCGTGGTGTCGGGCGACAGGCGGATGTGATCGAGCACCTTCAGCCCGACCTGCGGCAGGCACTTCAGGTATTCCTCGTCGAGCGGGGTGGTCCAGGCGGCGTCCTCGCTGACCACCACCGCGGTCTGCATGTGCAAGCCGGTGACCAGCTGGTCCTTCGCCGCGTTGCAGACGATGTCGGCGAGCTCGGTCGAGGTCAGGTAGCCGTGGAACGTGTATTTCAGGTGGTCGTAGTCTTCCTTGATCCGTGCCGTGATCACGTTGCTCGCCGCACCCGGCGTGATCATCGGCAGGTGCAGGCGGCCCGACCACGGCTCGAGCGCCAGCACCACCTCGCTGATGTAGCTGGCGATCACCGCGCTGACGTGATCCTCGTTGGCGGCGCGCTGGAAGGCGCGCACCGCGTCGGCGGCGGAGTTGTGGTCGTCGTACTGGACGATCTCGATCATCCGGCCGTTGATGCCGCCGGCCGCGTTGATCTCGTCGGCGGCGATCTTGGCGCCGTTGGGGATGCCGACGCCGCTGATGGCGGACTCCTCGGCGATCACCCCGATCTTGATCGGATCGGCCGCAAGCGCGGCCCCGGCGGAGACCAGCGACGCACCGACCGCCGCTGCAATGGCGATATTCTTGATCATTTCCCGTCCCCTGGACCCGGCGCGCCCCGCGCCAGCGAAGGCGCTGTAATGCAGCCCCGGTGGTAGCGTGCGCAAGAGGGGCGCGGGCTCGGCAGACTACCCGGGCGCCACCCGGTGATAGCCGCGGGCGTAGTAGATCAGGCCCTCGTGGGTCTCGCCGATCCGGATCGCCTCGACCTCGCAGAACAGCACCGTGTGCGTGCCGACCTCGACGCGCTGGGCGATGCGGCAGTCGAACGACACCGCCGAGTCCTCCAGCACCGGCGCGCCGGTGACCAGACACGCCCACCGTCCGTAGGCGAAACGGCCCGGCGGCGTGTCCTGATCCAGCCCGCCGGCGAACACCGGCGACAGCGGCTGCTGCGCATGGGTCAGCGTGTTGACGCACAGCACGCCGTTCGCCACCAGCGCGTCGTGGCTGTCGTTGCCGCGGTTGACGCAGACGAGGAGCGTGGGCGGGTCGTCGGTGACGCTGCACACGGCCGAGGCGGTGAAGCCGCGCCGCCCGCCGGGGCCGTCGGTGGTGACGATGTTCACGGCGGCACCCAGCCGGGCCATTGCCTCGCGGTAGTGCTCGCTGCTGACCGGCACCGGCGTCTCTCCTGACAGCGCGGCTATAGGGCGTGGCGCGCGCCGATGCGAGGGCCGGCGCCGCGAGACGAGGACAGCGGCCAGGGCGGGATGGCGTTGGCGTACTGCACAGGCCGTACGTGCGCGGAACCCCGGGGCGGATCGCCCCGGGGCTCGCGACGGTTCAGGCGGGGTTGGTTACCAGTAGCGCCAGCCGTAGCCGCCCCACGCGCGATGGTAGTAGTAGTGGCCGCCATACCACCAGCCGCCGGAATATGGATGCACGACGACGACCGGGCCCGGACGCCAGACCCGGTAGCCGGGGCGGTAGTAGTACCACCAGACCTTCTGAACGGTCGCGGTGTCGCCGGGGCCGTCGATGGCCGGAGTGGCCGCCGCGACCGCCGGAGCGGGCAACAGGCTCGCTGCCGCGGCCGGCTGGGGTAGAGGCGCGGCGATGGCGCCGGCGATCCCGGCGGCGGCCGCAAGAGAGAGCAGTGACTTACGCATGGGTTTCGGACCTCCTTGTGTCCACGCAGCAGATATACGCACGAAGAAGGCACAAGGATGTCGGCGCAAGGTGCCAAAAAAGGGGCAAACGGTAACTATCGGTGACACGCCTCGCGCCCCCGTGATCCGCGATGCGGGAACCGGTAGATTGATCAGCCGGCAGGGCCGCCAGTCAAGTCGCCTGTTGCGACGGTTGCCGGGCGGGTTCAGCGCGTCGGCTTGGGCGGGTCGGTGCGGTAGTCGTAGAAGCCGCGGCCGGCCTTGCGGCCGTACCAGCCGGCCTCGACGTATTTCACCAGCAGCGGGCAAGGGCGGTATTTGCTGTCGGCCAGCCCCTCGTGCAGCACCTGCATGATCGACAGGCAGGTATCGAGCCCGATGAAGTCGGCCAGCTCGAGCGGCCCCATCTTGTGGTTCGCGCCCAGGCGCAAGGCGGTGTCGATCGATACGACCGAGCCGACGCCTTCGTGCAGCGCATAGACCGCCTCGTTGATCATCGGCAGCAGGATGCGGTTGACGATGAAGGCGGGGAAATCCTCGGCGACCGCGACGGTCTTGCCGAGGCGTTCGGACAGCGCCACCACCGCGTCGAAGGTCGGCTTTTCGGTGGCGATGCCGCGGATGATCTCCACCAGCTTCATCACCGGCACCGGGTTCATGAAATGCATGCCGATGAAGCGGTCGGGCCGGTCGGTGCTGGCGGCCAGCCGGGTGATCGAGATCGACGAGGTGTTGGTCGCCAGCAGCGCGTCGGGCTTCAGGTGCGGCGTCAGCGACTTGAAGATCGAGCGCTTGACGTCTTCCTTCTCGGTCGCCGCCTCGATGGCGATGTCGACGGTGGCGAAGGCGGCGAGGTTGGTCGCGGTGTGGATGCGGCCCATCGCGGCCTCGCGCGCGGCCTGATCCATCGTTCCCTTGGCGACCTGCCGGTCGAGGTTGTGGCCGATCCCATCCAGCGCCTTGCCGAGCGCGTCCTCCCTGGCGTCGGTCATCACCACCTGGAGCCCGGTGGTCGCGCAGACCTGCGCGATGCCGCTGCCCATCTGCCCGGCCCCGACAATGCCGACGCTCTCGATTGTCATTGCAGTCCCCCGTTCCAGACCTGCCGCGCCTCGTTGCGCGGCGTCACTGGTCTAGCTCACCCCTGCGGGACCGTCATTGACAGCTTTCTTACGGTTGTGGCGGAACGCGTGCTAAGCACCGAGTTCTTTTGCCAGCTCCGGCAGGGCCTGGAACAGGTCGGCAACCAGGCCGTAGTCGGCGACCTGGAAGATCGGCGCCTCCTCGTCCTTGTTGATCGCGACGATCACCTTGCTGTCCTTCATCCCGGCGAGGTGCTGGATGGCGCCGGAGATGCCCACGGCCACGTACAGGTCGGGCGCGACGATCTTGCCGGTCTGGCCGACCTGGTAGTCGTTCGGCACGAACCCGGCATCCACCGCCGCGCGCGAGGCGCCGACGGCCGCGCCGAGCTTGTCGGCGACCGGGTCGATCAGCAGCTTGAAGTTCTCGCCGTTCTGCATCCCCCGCCCGCCGGAGATCACCACGCGGGCGGCGGTCAGTTCCGGACGCTCGCTTTTGGACAGTTCGGCCGAGACGAAACGCGACGTGCCGGGATCTTCGGCAGCAGGCACATCCTCGATCGCCGCACTGCCGCCCTCGGCCGGCACGGGGTCGAAGCATGC
>DATEQV010000136.1:0-9323 GCA_035272265.1 Acidisphaera sp.
GTCGGAATGGTAGCCCCAGTAGATCATCGCCACGAACGCGCACAAATACGGCAGTGCGGTGACCCACCCGATCCAGTCGGCGGAAACCCCGAGCCCCTTGACGATCAGCGGCAGGAAGAACACCAGCCCGTAGGACGACCCGTTCTGACCGACATAGGCGAGCGTCAGCAGCCAGATCTTCGGGTTGGCGAGCTCCTGGCCGAGCGAGTATTTGCGGACCGCCTCGCGCTGCGCCCGCTCGGAGTCCAGCCGGTCCTGCAGCCAGGTCCGCTGTTCCGGCCAGCCACACCGCGTCGTGCGGCCGGTCGGTCAGCAACTTCCAGGTGACGAAGCACATGATGATCGGCGGCAGTCCCTCGATGATGTACAGCCACTGCCAGCCTTGCAGACCCAGCACGCCCTGCATGTGCAGCAGCAGCCCGCCGATCGGCGGCCCGAGGAACAGCGAGATCACGCTGGCCGACTGGAAAACGCCCATCATCCGGGTGCGGTAGTACGACGGGAACCACCAGGTCATGTACAGCAGCACGCCCGGATAGAACCCAGCCTCGGCGAGCCCGAGCAGGAAGCGGATGCCGTAGAAGCTCCCCTCGTTCCACACGAAGCCGGTCAACGCGGCGACGATGCCCCAGGTGAACAGGATGCGGGCGATCCAGCGTCGGGCCCCCACACGGTTGAGGATCAGGTTGCTGGGCATTTCGCCCAGGTAGTAGCCCAGGAAGAACAGTCCGGCGCCAAAGCCGAACACCGCATTGGTGAAGCCGAGATACTGGACCATGGTCGTCGCGGCCATGCCGACGTTCGACCGGTCCAGGTAGGCACAGAAGTAACCCGCCATGAGCAACGGCATCAGCCGCCAGGTTACCCGCCTGATGGTTTCCCGTTCGATCGGCTCGATGGCGCGCAGAGTGTCTAAACTGGCGGGACTGGACGACGCTTCGCGAAGGGAAGCATTTGAAGCGCTTGGGCTCTCTCCGCTCCCTCCTCCCCGTGGAACAAACAGGAACGCAGAGAGGTATAGAAGTCCGATAACCGGCACGAATAGCACGAGGACGAGCCAGGGAGAAGTTCCCATATCTCTAGCGCGAGAGATGGAAGCGGCGATGAAAATGCCTGTATTGGCCAGCAAAAGAACGATAGCCACAGCTAGATAGTTATGTGCCAGCGATAATACATAAAACATCAGGTAGCTAAGGCACCACGTTCCAAGAAGGGTGAGGAAGTAGGCGAGCCGCCCGATTCCGCCCACTCTTCTCGGGGCTGGGTCGGAAGGGGTGTCGGACATACGCATTCTACTCCATCTGCGCGCCAAGTGTAACGCATCGATCCACTATACGAAGGATGCTGCCCAATCCCGGATCGGAATACAATGCCTCCGGGGCACAGCGACGGCGATATGAGCGAGTTGCGCCGGCCGGGTGGGCCTGCGCCCTTGCCGGGAGCCGAGCGCCCTGATTCGCAACCGCCAGCCGAAAACTCACGCTGTCAGGGCGAGCCAACGCGGCGCGGGCGCGCGTGACCGTACTCCGGGACTTTCAAGAGCCGGCCGATCATCCGATCAGGTGATACCGACTGATCGTATTTGCCCTGGCCGTAAGGTCTGCACCGGCCTTGAAGCACCGCACCACAAACGCCGTCGTCGCGCTCGCCGCGTACCTGTTCACACGGTCGAGGCCGAGGCGCGCCCATCCGGTGTACACTTGCGTCAAAGAGAGCGTACATCGATGCTAAACCGCATCGGAATAAAAGCCTTGACTTCAGTCCTACGACCTGCCGTCCTCTTCGTGAGCCCGGCGCGGTCCGGGGAACCTCGAGCCCTAGGGAGGGCCGGATGCTCGACTTCCTGCCGCCCCTCCTCAAGCGGCTCTACCAAAGCTTCCGCGTGCCGTACGCGCGCGGCACCCGCGTGCGCGAAACCCCCGAGCCCGATCCCGAGATCGCCGTGTCCATGCGCGAGCGCTCCTTCCGCGTCGAGATCATCCAGGACGCCTTCTGCGAACGCCGGCCCAGGCCCGAGCGGCTGTTCCGCAAGCCGTCCGGCCATCGCAGCATGGAGTCCTGGTGCGACCTGGAGGTCTCCCGCTACCCGACCACCCGCCATCGCTGCGCCCACTGCACCGAGACCCGCGACCTCTACAAACGCGCCTGCGACGGCGACTGGCAGGCCGAAGTCCGCCTGCACCGGCTGGCGACGCGCGCGTCGATGCGTCTGCTCGCCGAACGCCGCGCCTGGGCCGAGACCCGGCGCCGCCAGCGCGCCGCCCGCACCCCCGAGCCGGCGCCGCCGCCGGTGATCTGGATCATTCTCGGCTGGAAGCGCTGGCGCGACCGACGCGCCGCCGATCCCGGCCCCTGGTTCATCGTCGAGCGGCGCGCGGCCGAGGCCAAACTCGTGCGCGCGCATACCCGCACGCTGCAGCGCATGGCCCAGCGCAGCCGCGCCCGCGCGCGCGATCGCGAACTCGCCCGCGAACGCGCAATCGTAGGGTGGACCAGCGCAGCGCAGTCCACCATCTCGCCGACGGAACAAGCGGCAGACGCTCCTGCCCCGTCATCGCGAGGCGCGCAGCGCCGTGGCGATCCAGGGCAACGTGACAGGCGCCTGCCGCGTGGCCCTGGATCGCCACGCCACCAGAAGGCGACGCGGGACGACGACGCGCACGCGCACGCGCCATCGGAGCCGCCGGCCGACGCCGCACACGCGGGCGCGCCCGAGCCGCCGGCCGAAACCGCGCCTCCTGCGCAGCCGCCCGTGCCCGCGCCCGCACCGCCAAACGCCCCCGCCGCGCCCGCGCCGGCGAAATTCGCCCGCGTCGCGTACCCGCCAGGCAGCACGACCATCATCAGGATCGGCGCCGCGCGGCCGACGATTCCAGCCCCGCCGGACCGTCGCACCAGCGCCGCGAACGGCCGCGACGGTTCCGAACACGCGCCGGGCCGACCGCGCGCGCTCATCATGGCGGAGGATGTCCCGCTGACCCGCACGCCGGCCGCCACGCGTCGCGCCACGCGGCAGCCGCAAGCTGAAGGATGGCATCGCTGGCCGCGACCCAACGATTCATCGTGATCGCAGCGGGCTCATTGTAGCGTTGTAACGTTCACCGCAGCCCCAGACCCCGCGAGATCATGCCGCGCAAAATTTCGCGGGTGCCGCCGCGCAGCGAGAACGACGGCGCGGTCATCACCAGATGCGCCAGCACCGCGGCCAGCTCGTGCTCCGCGCTGCCGTCCGGCTCGGTGTCCAGCACCAGGCGCAGCGCCTCCACGCTCTCCTGCTCCAGCACGTTGCCGAGGTCCTTCACCAGCGCGGCCTGCAACGCCGGGTCCTCGCCCGCCTCCAGCATCCCCGCCACCGAGCGCGACAGTTGCCGCAGCGTCATGATGTGCGCGGTCAGCCGCCCGACCGTCACGGCAGCACGCTCCGACGCATCGGCGCCGAGCACGCGCACGGCCTCGGTCAGCAGCGCGAACGCGGACAGGAATCGTTCCGGACCGCTGCGCTCGAACGCCAGCTCGCCGGTGACCTGCTTCCAGCCGTCGCCTTCGCGGCCGAGGATCGAGTCCTCCGGCAGCAGCAGGTCCTGGATCGACACTTCGTTGAAGTGGTGCTGGCCCTGCAGGTCGATGATCGGCCGCACCGTCATGCCGTTCCGCTTGGCGTGCGCCATGTCGACCAGGAACTGGCTCGCGCCGGCATGACGGTCCTCGGTCTTCTCGCCGGTGCGGCAGAACAGGATCATGAAGTCCGCGGTATGCGCGCCCGTGGTCCACACCTTGGTGCCGTTCACCACCCAGCCGCCCTGCACCCGGCTCGCGCGCGTGCGTGCCGCCGCGAGGTCCGATCCGGAATCCGGCTCGCTCATGCCGATGCAGAACGAACATTCGCCGGCGGCAATCCGCGGCAGGATCGCCTGGCGCTGCGCCTCGGTGCCGTAGCGCAGCAGGTTCGGCCCGCTCTGGCGGTCGGCGACCCAGTGATGTCCCACCGGCGCGCCCGCTGCGAGCATCTCCTCCAGCACCACGTAGCGTTCCAGCGCCGAGCGTTCGTGCCCGCCATAGCGCTTCGGCCAGGTCATGCCGATCCAGCCTTTCGCGCCCATCTTGCGGCTGAAATCCTTGTCCCGCGCGCCCCACGACGCCGCGCGCTGACGCGGCGTGCGGTCGGCGAGTTCCGTCGCCAGGAACGCCCGCACCTCCGCGCGCAGCGATTCCGTCGCCTCCGACGCGGGCGGCGGTGCTGCGAACGCGAGTGCCTGCATCGTCACCCTCCGCTCGTCTTCCCGAGCACGATCAACGCATCGGCGATCGTACATCCCTGCCCGGCCGCGTGCACGATCACCGGGTTGAGCTCCAGCTCCGCCACCTGCTCGGCAGCGCCGAGTTGCGACACCAACGCGACCAGCCGAGTCAGCGCGGCGACGTCGGCAGCCGGCGCGCCACGCCAGCCATGCAGCAACGGCGCGGCACGCAGTTCCGCCAGCATGTCGTGCGCCTCTTGCTCGTCGACCGGAGCGAGGCGATGAGCGACGTCGCGGAACAGCTCCGCCTCGGTCCCGCCCGCGCCGAGCGTGACCACGGGACCGACCACCGGATCGCGCACCACGCCGACGATCATCTCCCGACCACGCGGCGCCATGCGTTCCACCAGCACGCCGCCCACGCGAACGTCCGGCGCGTGCCGCCTTGCCGCATCCAGCACGTCGTAAAACGCCGCCTGCAAGGCCGCGCGATCGGCGATGCCGAGACGCACGCCGCCTGCCTCCGTTTTGTGGACGATGTCGGGGGACTGGATCTTCAGCGCCAGCGGAAAGCCGAGCGCGGCCGCATCGTCCAGCCCGCGCGCATCCGTGACGAGGCGGGACGGACCAACCGCGATGCCGTACTCGCGCAGCACGTGTTTGGCCGCGTGTTCCGCCAGCACGCCGGTTCCCCGCAGACGTTCGGCGACGGCAACGGGCAACGCACCCCTCCGCACTGTCACCGGCTTGCGCGTCTCCACCAACGCGCGAGCAGCGCGAGCCGTCAGCGCCATCGAGGTCGTCACCACCACGCCCGCGTCAGCCAGCGTGCGCAGTCCCAGTTCGGACGGCAGCGTGTAGCTGTACACCAGCACCGGCTTGCGCTGCCGCGCGACGAGATCGCGCAGCGTCGGACCATCCAGCGTGGGTCGCGTGGGATTGGCGAGCGACGTGACGATCGCGATCATGTCCACCGCGTCGTCGTCCATCAGCAGCGCCGCCGCCCGCAGCGTGCCGCCGCCATGCGCGCCCTGCGCGGTCAGGTCGACCGGATTGCGGGCCGAGCCGTAGGACGGGATGAACGCACGGATGCGCGCCTGCGTATCTGCCGAAAGCTCCGGCACCTCCAGCCCAGCCGCGGCGAACACGTCGGCGGCCAGCACGCCGCCGCCGCCCGAGATGGTCAGGATCGCCACACGCCTGCCTGTCGCGCGCGGATTGGTCATCAGCGCGCCCATCATCGCCAGCGCCTCGTCCAGATCGGCGGCGACCGCGATGCCGTAACGGCGGAACAGCGCGTCGTAGCCGGCGTCCCAGCCGGTCAGGCTCGCCGTATGCGACGCCGCCGCCTGCCGCCCTGCGGCGGAGCGCCCGATCTTGATCGCCACCACCGGCTTGCCCGCCTCGCGCGCAGCGGTGGCGGCCGCGCGGAACAACGCGGGATCGCGAATGCTTTCCAGGAACAGCAGGATGCCGCCGGTCTGTGGGTCCTCCGCCATGTGGGCGAAGAAGTCGGACGCCGTCAGGTCCGCCTCGTTGCCGGTGCTGACGATGCTGGAGAACGGCAGCCCGAGCGCGCGCCCGCGATTGTAGAACGCGAAGCCGATGCCGCCGCTTTGGGAGATCACGCCCACGCGACGCCTTGTCGCGACCAGCGGCGCGTCATCGAGATGCTCGACCGCCGGGCTGAACGTCGCGGTCACCCTCGCGACCTCGTTGAAGAACCCCTCGCCGTTCGGCCCGCACACACGCATGCCGGTGCGTCGCGCGATCGCGGCAATGCGATCCTGCAGGTCCGGCGGCGCTTCGGCGTCCTCGGCGAAACCCGACGAGATGATCACGGCATTGCGCACGCCGGCGGCAGCGCACGCCTCCAGCGCATCCGGCACGGCGGCAGCGGGAATGGCGACGAGTGCGAGGTCCACATTCTCGCCGATCGCGGCGGCGCTGGGATAGCAGCGCAGCCCGCCGATCTCGGGGTAGCTCGGATTGACCGGATAGATCGCGCCGGGAAAGCCGTTCTTGCGCAGCATGTGCAGCAGCGCGCCGCGAATCCGTGTCGCATCCGGCGACGCGCCGACGATCGCAACCGACCGCGGCGACAGCAACTCGTGCAGCCGAGGCAGGGTCATGTCAGGCCGTAATCGCGGGCCACAGCCCGTCGCCGCCGGCGCGCAGGGCGGCGCGGCCGAGCACGAGGTTCCACTCCGCCTCGTTGCCGAACTCGTCGCGCCACGACCACAGGCGGCGCGTCAGGTCGTGCAGCGCGTATTCCTGCGTAAATCCGATCGCCCCATGCGCCTGATGCGCGAGCGCCGCACCGATGCTGGCAGCCTCGCCCGCGCGTGCCTTCGCCGCGGCGAGCACCAGCGGATCGAGGTCGCGCGAGAACGCGCGGGCCGCCATGTCGGCGGCAGCGATCGCGGCAGCAGACTGGCCGGCGAGCACGGCCATGTTCTGCTGGATCGCCTGGAACTTGCCGATCGGCCGGCCGAACTGCACGCGGGTCTGCACGTAGCCGACGCAGATCTCCAGCACCTTGGACAGCGCGCCGGCGATCTGCGCCGCACGCACGCCCGCGCCCGCCGCGCGCACCGTCTCCCGCGGCAGCGGACACGGCACGGCATCGACAACGGTATCAAACGTGACCGTATCGCGCGGCTCGCCGGCGACGTTGGCGCCCTGTGCGACGGCAAACCCGCTCGCCGGCACGCTCGCCAGCATCGTCCCGTCCGGCCCCTCCGCCACCACGGCGACCAGTTCCGCCTGCCGCCCCCACGGAACGCGCGTCGCTGTGCCGCGCACCCGCCAGAAGCTGCCCTCGCGCACCAGTTCGAGCCGCTCGTCGCGGCGCACCGGTGCGACGGTCAGCACGCCGCCCGGCACGCTCAGCCCTGCGCGGGCGAGCAGCCAGCCTGCGAGCATCGTCTCCGGCAGCGGAATGGGCGCGGCATGGGCTGCCGCGACGCGCAACAGGCCGAACGCCTCGGCCGGCGTCGCGCCGAACCCGCCAGCCGCCTCGGGCAGCAGCGCCGCCGTGAATCCGGCTTCCTCCACCGCCCGCCACAGCGCCTGCGGCCACGTGCCGCGATCCGCGTCCCGCGAAACCTGTTTGCCGACATACGCGGCGAACAGGCGCTCGGCGCTGTCCGCAAGCTGGTCACTCACCGGTCACACCCACGGCATCACGCGCGAGTACTCCGCCTCGTACGTCCGGATCGCGTCGGCGTGCCGCAACGTGAAGCCGACCTCGTCCTCGCCCGCCAGCAACAGCTCCTTGCGGAACGGGTCCACGTCGAAGTGGTCGATGGCGAACCCGTCGTTGATACCGACCGGTCCGGTCACCGTCTGCGCCTCCAGATCCACGATCATGCGTGCACCCGGATTGCGCGCGAGGGCTGCACGAAGTTCCATGCACCGCGCATCCGGCAGCACGATCGGCAGCAGCCCATTCTTGAAGCTGTTCGAGTAGAAGATGTCGCCCAACGACGGCGCGATGACGACGCGGAACCCGGCATCGACCAGCGCCCAGGCGGCGTGTTCGCGCGACGAGCCGCAGCCGAAATTGCGCCCCGCCACCAGCACCGCCGCACCCTGCGCGGACGGCGCGTCCAGCGGGAATCCCGGCTTGCGGACATCGTGGAACAGCAGGTGTCCGTAGCCCTCGGCACGCGGACGCCACAGGAAACGGGCGGGGATGATCTGGTCGGTATCGACGTTCGCCATGTCCAGCGCGACCGCCGGCGCATCCACCGTCGTGAACTTCTCCATCACGTACCGCCTTCCATCAGCCGGCGCACATCCGTGATGTGCCCCGTCACCGCGGCCGCCGCGGCCATCGCGGGGCTCATCAGATGAGTCCGCGCGCCCTGTCCCTGCCGGCCGACGAAGTTGCGGTTGGACGTCGACGCGCAGTGCGCGCCCGGCTCGACCACGTCGCCGTTCATGCCGACGCACATCGAGCAGCCCGGCTCGCGCCACTCGAACCCGGCGTCCTTGAAGACGCGGTCGATCCCTTCCGCTTCCGCCTGACGCTTCACCAGCCCCGACCCCGGCACCGCCCAGGACGGCACGCGGGCCTTGCGCCCCTTCACCACGTGCGCGGCGGCGCGCAGGTCCTCGATGCGCGAATTCGTGCACGAGCCGATGAACACGCGATCGATCGGAATCGCGTCCATGCGCGTCCCCGGCGCGAGACCCATGTACTCCAGCGCCCTGGCATACGCCTCGCGCCGTTCGGCGGTCGGCGCGACTGCGGGATCGGGGATCGCATCGGTCACCGGTGCGGCGTGCTCGGGACTGGTTCCCCGCGTCGCGAAGGGCGTGATCTCGCCGCCGTCCAGGCTGACCTCGGCGTCGAACACCGCGTCGGGATCGCTCGGCAGCGTGCGCCAGAAGGCAACCGCGCTGTCCCACATCTCGCCCTGCGGCGCGAACGGACGGTTCTTCAGGTAGGCGAAGGTCGTTTCATCCGGTGCGACCATGCCGGCCCTCGCGCCGGCCTCGATCGACATGTTGCAGACCGTCAGACGCCCCTCGACCGACATGTCGCGGAACACCTGCCCGGCGTATTCGATGACGCGGCCGGTGCCGCCGGCCGCGCCGATCCGCGCGATGATCGCCAGGATCACGTCCTTCGCGAACACGCCGCCGCGCAGGCGTCCATCGACGGTGATCCGCATGCTGCCCGGCTTGCGCGACTGCCACAGAGTCTGCGTGGCGAGCACGTGCGCGACCTCCGACGCGCCGATGCCGAACGCCAGCGCGCCGAGCGCGCCGTGGCTGGCGGTATGGCTGTCGCCGCACACCATCACGATGCCCGGCAGCGTGATCCCCTGCTCCGGCCCGATGACATGCACGATGCCCTGCCGCGCGTCGCCGAGGCCGAAATGCGTGAACCCGTGCTTCGCCGCGTTCTGCGCAAGGTCGACCACCATCTCGCGCCGATGCGGCTCGGCGATCGCATCGAGATCGTGGCCCGCGGTGGACACGTAGTGGTCGGGCGTGCCGAAGCTGTGTCCGGGACTGTGCAGCGGCAGCCCACGCTCCGCCAGGAACTTGAACCCGGCGCGGGAGCCGTCGTGC
>DATEQV010000137.1:0-4286 GCA_035272265.1 Acidisphaera sp.
TCGAGCATCCGGTCGGCCTCGTCGAGCACGAAATGCGTCACCTGATCGAGCCGCAGGTGCTTCGTGTTCATCAGGTCGCGGATGCGTCCGGGCGTGCCGACGACGATGTCGGGGCCGCGCCGCATGCGCTCCTCCTGCGGCCGCCGGCCGACGCCGCCGAGGATGACGCAGGTCGCGACCTTGGACTGCGCGCCGAACCGGCGGATCTCCGCCTCGGTCTGCAGCGCCAATTCGCGCGTCGGCGACAGGATCAGCGCGCGCGTGCCGAACGGGCGCGGCCGGCCGGGTGCGGCGGACAGCGCCTGGATGATCGGCAGCACGAAGGCGGCGGTCTTGCCGGTGCCGGTCTGTGCGATGCCGAGCATGTCGCGTCCGGCCAGCAGGGCCGGGATCGCGCCGGACTGGATCGGCGTGGGCGTGGTGAAGTTCTGCGCGCTGAGCGCGCGCAGGATGGGCTCGGCCAGGCCGAGCGCCGCGAAAGTCTGGGTCAAAGCGATGATGTCTCCAGCGCCGGCCGCCGGGGTTTCCGATGCGGGGAATGGCGCCTGAATGTCTGCCGGCCCTGCGTAACGACGGGGGCGGGACGATTGCGAGTGAGGCTCCGGGACGGACGGCTCGCCAATGTCGGCGCTTCGCCTGTTACGCGATCCCGGGCTCGGGCATGTATATGACCGGGTCGGAGGCGCGCCGCAACCAAAGATGACGCGGCGCAGCAATGCGGCGGGGAAAGCGGTCTGCTCCACCGTGACGGGCCGCACGGGCGTCCGATCCGGGCCGGGGGGAAGTCGATGGCACGTCTGGCGCAGGCGGTGCGGGGCGCGAAGGTCGACCTCGCCAAAGCGGCACGGGGCGCCAAGGACCTGCGCGCCCGGATGGACCCGGACCAGCTCAAGGAAAGCCGGGAGTTCCTGGTCAAGGCCCTGCGCCGGCTCCCTGCGCCGGAGGACATCGAGGACCTGGCGCAGGAGGTCGAGGAGGGTTGGGACCCGCCCGAGGCCGGCAAGGACAAGGACAAGGGGAAGGACAAAGACAAGGACAAGGGCGCGAAGGCGGACGACGCGCACGACGACGACAAGAAGGAGTTGCTGCGCAAGGTCCTGGTGTTCGTGAAACGCACGCGCAAGGTCGCCGACGCGTTCGCGGCCGAAGCGAAGCAGGACGAGGCCGTTGCGATGGTCGCCGAGCCGGCCGAGGCGCTGCTGCGCGCGCCGCTGCCGAAGGAGCGGTCCACCGCCGAGCAGATGACGGAACTGCTCGGCCTGATTCAGCTGTTCACCACGCTGGTGGAGCGTTACGCGCAGCGGTTGAAGGGCTGAGCGCCGGCGCCGGCACCGGCGTCGCTGGCGCTGACGTAGGCGGGGAATCGCTATGGCGACCTATCGCAGCCGACGGTTGGAGACCCGGATGATTGGTACACAGTGTTCACGAACACGCCGCCCCCGGAGCGAGCAGCCCGTCCCTCTGACCTCAGCCGCCCGCGCTACTGTCCCGCCGGCCGCCGCACGAGCCCGTCCGTGTCGGGCGGCAGCAGTCCGGCGCCGCCGCTGTCCGGCAGGTTGTAGTAGGGCGCTGGCGGCAGAGCAGCCCCGTTGCCCAACAGCGGAGGCGGCAGGTTGACCCCGCCCCCGCCGATCGGCGCCAGCCCCGCGCCGCCCGTCTGCGGCAGGTTGTAGTTGGGCGTGCCCGCGTAGGCGGTCGGCAGAGTGCGGCGGAAGCTCAGCCCGGCCGTGCCGATCGGGGTCAGCCCCGCGCCGCCGATGTTCGGCACGTTGTAGCCGCGCGAGGCCATCGGCCGCGGCTGCGCGCCCGCACAGGCGGCCAACGGAATCAGCAGCAGCACCAGCGCACGGACAGACGGCATCGAACCCTCCTTCGGCCGCACGCGGCCACACCTGCGTGCTGACTACGCCCGGCCTCGCCGCTCCGCCAGCCGTGCCCGCGGCCGCGGCATGCAACGTTGCACGATGACACGTACCGTCGCCGCAACGCTGCACGCGTGCCGACCCCACGCAAAGCTTGCGTGCAGCGGGAACGCCCGGCGCACGCCGCACCGTTGCCGCGAGCGCCCGGCCAGGAGACGAACGGTGCGCGCGCCCGCTTCGGGTCGGCCGCCGCGCTACGGGCCGCCGGCCGGCCAGCGGAACGTGATGCCGTACTGGTCGAGCGGCACCATTCCGGCGCCGCCCATGTGCGGCTCGTTGTAGTCGGGCCAGGCTGGCGAATCCCCGCGGGGCGCCCCCGACGCCGCCCCCTGCGGCACCGGAAGCGGCCCCGGCGGCGGCACGGTCAGCCCCGCCGCGTTGGTCGGCATCATGCCCGCGCCGCCCATGTGCGGCACGTTGTAGCCGGGCGGCGGCGGAGCCGGCGGCGGCGGGCCCGCACAGGCAGCCAACGCCAGCAGCAGCACCAGCGCACGGACCGATGTCATCGAGCCTCCTTCACGCACGGCCCCGCAAGCGCGCCGGCTACACATTGCTCTTCAGGATCTTCGCCACCTTGTTGTGCCGCAGCCGGTACGCGTCCGGCATCGACTTGCCGAGCAGCGGGCGCAGATACAGGCGGTAGGCGTCGGTGATGTCGGTGCCGCTCGGCGCGATGAACTCGTCCGGCATCGTGCGGGTCTTGCCCGCCACGTCCTCCAGCGGAACCAGCCGGTAGTCCACCGAGTAGTAGCCGGTCCGCTCGATGATCACCGATCCGTCGGTCTCGCCCCACATCGCGTACTGCACCGCCTTCTCGCCGGCCTCGCGCGCCTCGCGCTGGTCGACGTCGGAGACGCAGCCGATGAACGACCGCTGCAGGTAGCCGAACGTGTCGCCGCGCACGCGGGTGATGCCGAGCTTCGCCTTCACCTCGTCGCACAACAGGTCGGCGAGCGCCCCGGTCCCCGACAGCTGCACGTTGCCATGCGCGTCGCGCTCCACCTGCTTGGCGAGCTGGGTGATGATCGGCTTGCCGCTCTCGTCGTGGATGCCCTCCGACACCGCGATCACGCAGCGGCCGTACTGGTCCATCGTGCGCCGCACGTCGGCGAGGAAGCTGTCGACGCGGAACGTGCGCTCCGGCAGGTAGATCATGTGCGGCCCGTCGTCGGGGAACTTCTTGCCCAGCGCGGAGGCCGCGGTCAGGAAGCCGGCATGGCGTCCCATGACGATGCCGATATAGACGCCGGGCAGCGCGCGGTTGTCGAGGTTGGCGCCGAGGAAGGCCTGCACCACGAACCGCGCGGCCGAGGGGAACCCCGGCGTGTGGTCGTTCATCACCACGTCGTTGTCGATCGTCTTGGGGATGTGGATGCAGCGGATCGGATGCTTCGCGCGGCGCGCCTCGTCGGCGACGATGCGGACGGTGTCGGACGAATCGTTGCCGCCGACATAGAAGAAGTAGCGGATCTCGTGCGCTTGCAGGACGCGGAAGATCTCCTGGCAATATTTCAGGTCCGGCTTGTCCCGCGTCGATCCCAGCGCCGAGGACGGCGTCTCGCCGACCATCTCCAGGTTGTGGCTGGTCTCCTGCGTCAGGTCGACGAAATCCTCGTCGACGATGCCGCGCACGCCGTGCAGCGCCCCGTAGACGAGGCTGACGTTGCGGTGTTTGCGCGCTTCCAGCACGACGCCGACGATCGACTGGTTGATGACCGCGGTCGGCCCGCCGCCCTGCGCCACCAGAACTTTACCCTGCAACATTCCAACCCCCGACGTTTCCCGCATCGCGAAAGTCCGGCAGGACGGCGGACTGCGCCGTCGCCTGCCGCAGCTCGGCCCGTGTCCGTTCCCCCCCCCAGTGTCCTGATTCCGAAGTTCCTCGAACTTCGGAATCAGAGTGGGACACTAGAAAATCAAAGTCTCAGTGGCCTGCTTGCCCCGGAAGTTCGCGAGCGAACTTCCGGGGGCAGGACACTGGGCGATCACCGTACCGGCGCGCCCGGCGAGGATTGTTGCGCAAGATCAAGCACCGGGCCACCCGCCACCCTCGGGGCGCCCGGCCGCCGGCGCACCGCCGGCCGGGCGGGCTGTCTGCCGAACCGGCCCTGAAGCGCGCGCTCGGCCGCGTCGCCAACCGTCTGAACGCTCCCCGTAAGCGCATCGCAGCGACGGTCTGAGCCGCTTTCCCAGCGCGGTTTCAGCCTGAGTGTGATCGCGCTCACCTAGCAGCCTGTCGGAGTTAAGCACAAACCACGAACAAATCGGAGATTTCTTTCGATACTTCGCGGTTCTGCACAACAAGAGAATCCGCCGGTGGCCGTTGGCGACATATTCATCCGCAAAACTGCTAACTCCGACAGG
>DATEQV010000138.1:0-13010 GCA_035272265.1 Acidisphaera sp.
ATGCGGCCGTTCCTACTCACCGGGGGCGACCGTGTTGCGCGCGAGCCCTGGCGCTCGGCCGGCGCGCTGATGTGGGAGTGCGGCCTGGAATGGTCGCCGGAGATCGACGGGGCGGAGCTGGTCGCGCAGGCGTGGCGCAAACGGGTCGCGACGGCGCGCAGCTCCTCGGTCGGCCGCCTGTTCGATGCGGCTGCCGCACTCGTGCTCGGCCTGGAGATCGCGAGCTTCGAGGGGCAGGGGCCGATGATGCTGGAGAGTATCGCCGAGGCGGGAACCGACGCGGTGACGCTGCCGCTACGCGACGAGGGCGGCGTGTGGCGGACGGACTGGCGGCCGTTGGTGCCGGTCCTGGCGGACGCGACCGTTCCCGTCGCGACCCGCGCGGGCATGCTGCACGAGACGCTCGCTCACGCGTTGGCGGAGCAGGCAGCCGTGATCGTCGCGCGCGAAACGGTCGATGGCGTCGGGCTGGCCGGCGGCGTGTTCCAGAACCGGATGCTGGCCGAGCGCGTGATCGCGCTGATGACGGAGCGGGGCATCCCGGTGCGGCTGCCGGCGGCGGTGCCGGCCAATGACGGCGGGCTGGCGTTCGGCCAGCTGGTCGAGGCGCTCGCGTGCGAGGATCGGCGGTGATCGAGGATCGCCACGTCACGCTGGCGCACGGCAACGGCGGCCGGTTCATGCGCGAACTGATCGCCGGGATTTTCGCCCGCCACCTCGGCAATCCGGCGCTCGACACCAGACTCGATGCGGCGCCCCTCGATCTGCCGCCCGGCATGGTGCCGTTGATCACCACCGACGCCTTCACCGTGCAGCCGCTCGAGTTTCCCGGCGGCGACATCGGCTCGCTTGCGGTGAACGGCACGGTCAACGATCTGGCGGTCAGCGGCGCGCAGCCGCGGTTCCTGACGCTCAACGCGATCATCGAGGAAGGCCTGGAGGTCGCGTGCCTGGAGCGGATCGTGCGCAGCCTCGGCGTGGCGGCGCACGAGGCCGGGGTGTGCGTCGTTGCGGGCGATACCAAGGTGGTGCCGCGCGGACAGGGCGGCGGGCACTATCTGGCGACCACGGGTGTCGGGCTGCGTGCAGCGGAGTGCCGGCTGGGGCTGGATCTGATCCGTCCCGGCGATGCGCTGCTGTTCAGCGGGCCGGTCGGCGATCACGGCATCGCGGTGATGCTTGCGCGTGAGTCGTTCGACATCTCCGGCGCGGTGCGGTCGGACTGTGCGCCGGTCACGAAGCTGACCGCGCCGCTGGCCGGTCTGCCGGGTGTGCGCTTCATGCGCGATCCGACGCGGGGCGGACTGGCGACGGTCGCGCACGAGATCGCCGCGGCGACGGGGCTGGGCGTCCGGTTGGTCGAGATGCGCGTTCCGGTGCGCGAGGCGGTGCGCTCGTTCTGTCACATGCTCGGCTATGACCCGTATTATCTGGCCTGCGAGGGGCGCGTGGTCGCGGTGGTCGCGCCTGAGATCGCCGAGGCGGTGCTGTCGACGTGGCGAGCGCTGCCGGGCGGCGCGGAGGCGAGCGCGATCGGAACGGTGGGCGAGGGCGCCGGCCGCGTAGTCCTGGAGACCGAGATCGGCGGCGAGCGGTTCGTCGAGGAACTCGAAGACGACCCGCTGCCGCGCATCTGCTGACCGCGACGGACCGCGTTCGAGCGTAACATACGGTAATAACGGCGCGGACAGGTCGGTCGCTTGCGGCAGGCGGGGCGGAAAGCGTGGCGCTTTCCGCCCCGGTCCGGTCAGGTGATCGCGTGCGCCAGGACGCCCGACAACGACTGGTGACCGGAGTCGCAGAACACCGCCACACGGTGAAAGGCCTGCGTCGTCGTATCGCGGGCCAACAGCTCAACCGACCCCCCGTTTCCGACGGTTTTGACCTTGAAATAGTCGTGCAGCGTGCTGGCCGAACCGTTCCACGACGTGGCAGCCAGCAACGGCCGCAGGTCGATCGTGTCGATGAGGCTGCCCACGCCTGCGAAGATCTCGTCGAAGCCCGCGCCGGCGTCGGGCATCACCAGGGTGTTGCCGCTGCCGGTGTCGGTGATGATGTTGTGGCCCCCGCCGGCATTCACCACGTTGCCCGTTCCCGAGATCTCGATGGTGTTGTTGCCGCCGCTGGTGGTGATGGTGGTGTTGCCCATGTAAGCCTGCACCGTCTCGCTACCGCCGGACAGAGTGGCCACGTCGCCGGTGCCGCCGATGAACAGGTAGTACGAGCCGGTGCCGGTGATGGTCACGTTGGACAGGTTGACCATCGGGTTGGGGTCGGAGCTTGTCAGCGTGACGGTGCTGCTCGTTGTCATTGGTCCTTATCCTTGCTGCGCTATCGGTTGCGCCGGTGCCGCCGGCGGACCCGCCGCAAGCTCCCTGGCGAGCGGAGGATCGTTTTCGAGAACTGCATCAAAATTGCACGCACCCTCTAAGAAAGGGTGAAACGTCCGGACCTTTTGCACGCGCCAGTCGCATCGCCCCTGTAGGGGGCGTGACAGCGGTGATGAGTCGACGCGATCCGTGCGCTGATGCGATGGTGAGGAAGCGGCCGGCCGGGAGGGGCGCGGCTACGCCTTGCAGGCGTTCACTCCGCGTGAAACTTTCTGGTAACGTACGTTACCATTCGACGGCCCCTGCCGACCGTCGTCGCTCTCGGCGTCGCGCCCTACAGCACCGGCACGAAACGCCCGGCCAGCACACGGCTCGCGGGCAGGGCGAGGATCACCCGGCTGCCCACCTTGGGGGCTGCGTCGACCTCCAGCCGGCCGCCATGCGTCTCCAGCAGCGTGCGGGCGAGCGCCAGTCCCAGGCCGAGGCCGCGGCTGCCGAGCGCGCGGCCGCCGGCGCTGGCCGGGGCGGCGATGCCGGCGCCCTCGTCCTCGACGCACAGCAGCAGCTCGCGCTCGCCGATGGTGGCGACGACGTCGATGAAGTCGTCGTGCGCCGTCCAGCGTGCCGCGTTGGACAGCACACGCACCAGGACGTGCCAGATCGCGCGGCGGTCGGCGCGGATGACGACGGACTCGATCGACGGATGCAGCCGCCAGTTGCGCCAGCTCGGGCCGAGCGTCGCGGCGACGGTGTCGACCGCCTGACGCATCAGCGGCTCGAGCGCGATGTCCTCCTCGGCCAGCGTGCGGTCGCCGCTGTTCGGCACGGCGTGGTCCTGCAGGTCGTCGGCAAGCGCCAGCAGGTGCGTGGCGACGGCGACGATCGGCGGCACATGGCTGGCCGGCGGATCGCCGAGCCGGAGCCGCTCGGCATGGCCCGACAGCAGCAGCGCGTTCTCGGTCAGCTCGCGCGCGGTCAGCCGCAGCAGCCGCACGGCCTCCGCCTCGGTCGCCAGGGCGCGGTCGCGGCTGGCGCGCAGGTCGTGGGCGGAGCGGTCGAGGGCGCGGGCGCGCAACACGGTTGCAACGCCACAGCCGGTCGCCAGCAGCGCCACACCGGAAAGTGCAAGAACTTCGAGCACCGGCCCACTGTGGGCCGGGGGTCTTAAGCGGCGGTTACGCGGCCGGCGGGTTCGGGATCGAGGCCGCGTCCTGCTTGACTCGGGCGCGGGCGATGCGGCGCTTGAGCGCCTGTGCCTCCTCGGGCAGCCGCCGTGCGGGGGTCGAGAGCAGGAAGGCGTCGAGGCCGCCGTTGTGCTCGATGGTGCGCAGGGCCCGCGTCGACAGGCGCAGCCGGACGTGCTGGCCGAGCGCGTCGGACAGCAGCGAGGCGTCCTGCAGATTGGGCAGGAAGCGGCGGCGGGTCCGGTTGTTGGCGTGGCTGACGTTGTTGCCGGTCAGCACACCCTTGCCCGTGATCTGGCAGCGGCGTGACATGGTGTCCTCAGGCGGTCTGCGGAGAGCGGCGGCTTATGGCCGAGACGCTCCCCTGGGTCAAGGCGTGGCGCTCCCGCTGGGCTGGCGGAGGTCGCCATTGCGCACGCCGCGGGCGGCGTTGTCGAGCACGCGCAGGATCGACTCGTCGCTCATCTCGCGGGCCAGCAGGCCGAGCGCGCCGCCGAGCAGCGCCGAGGCGACCGCGACCGGCGGCAGCTTCTTGTCGAGCAGGAACGCGATCGCCTTGTCGATCACCGCGCCGGCCTGGTTCAGTTCGTCCTGGCTCCGCATGGGGTCCATCGGTTCAGTCCGCCGCCTCCCGCTCCGCCTCTTGCTCGGCCTGCAGGGCCCACATGCGGGCATAGAGGCCGCCCTTGGCCAGCAGTCCTGCATGGCTGCCGTGCTCGGCGATCTTGCCGTCCTGCAGGACGATGATCTCGTCGGCGTCCACCACCGTCGACAGCCGGTGCGCGATCACCAGCGTGGTACGGTCCGTCGCGACCGCGCGCAGGGCCGACTGGATGTCCTGCTCGGTGCCGGTGTCGAGCGCGCTGGTCGCCTCGTCGAGGATCAGGATGCGCGGGTCCTTCAGGATCGTGCGTGCAATCGCCACCCGCTGCTTCTCGCCGCCCGACAGCTTCAGCCCGCGTTCGCCGACACGCGTCTCGTAGCCGTCCGGCAGGCGCAGGACGAAGTCGTGCACCTGCGCGAATTTTGCCGCTTGTTCGACTTCCTCGCGCGAGGCGCTCGGGCGGCCATAGGCGATGTTGTAGCGGATGGTGTCGTTGAACAGCACGGTGTCCTGCGGCACCACGCCGATCGCGGCGCGCAGGCTGTCCTGTGTGACGTCGCGCACGTCCTGGCCGTCGACCAGCACGCGGCCCTCGGTGACGTCGTAGAAGCGGAACAGCAGGCGGCTGATCGTGCTCTTGCCCGCGCTCGTCGGGCCGACGATGGCGAGCTTGCGGCCGGCGGGGATGGTGAAGCTGACGCCCTTGAGGATCTCGCGGTCGGGACGGTAGCCGAAGCGGACGTCCTCGAACCGGACCTCGCAGGCCGCGCCGTCGTGCAGCGACGCGAGCAGCGGGCGGGCGCCGGGGCTGTCGGTGATCTCCTCGTTGACGTGCAGCAGGCGGAACATCTGCTCCATGTCCACCAGCCCCTGCTTGATCGTCATGTAGACGAAGCCGAGGAAATTGAGCGGCTGATACAGTTGCATCAGATACGTGTTGACCAGGACGAACTTGCCGACGGTCATCGAGCCGTCCTGCACGCCCTGGGCGGCCATGACCATCATGCCGGCCAAGGCCGCGGAGATGATCGCCGCCTGACCGAGGTTGAGCATATTCAGCGTGACCTGCACTTTGACGGCGGCGCGCTCGTAGCGCGCCTGGGCGTTGTCGAAGCGGCGGGCCTCGTGCGCCTCGTTGCCGAAATACTTGACCGTCTCGTAGTTCAGCAGGCTGTCGAGCGCCTTGGTGCGGCTTTCGTTGTCGATGTCGTTCATCTCGCGCCGCACCTTCACGCGGAACGCGGCGAAGCCGGCGGTGAAGGCGATGTAGGACGTCACGGCCAGCAGCGTGATCACCGCGTAGCGCCAGTCGAACAGGCCCCACATCACCGCCGCGACCATCGCCAGCTCGAGGATGGTCGGGATGACGTTGAACACGGCCAGTCGCAGCACCGACTGCATGCCCGCGGTGCCGCGTTCGATGGCGGCCGACATGCCGCCGGTTTGCCGGTCGAGGTGGAAGCGCAGCGACAGCCGGTGCAGGTGCTTGAAGGTGCGCAGCGCCACCCGGCGTACCGCGCGCTGCTGCACGGCGGCGAACACCGCGTCGCGCAGCTCGCCGAAGCCGGCGGAGGCGAGGCGGAGCAGGCCGTAGCCGATGATCAGCGCCAGCGGCACCGCGACGATGGCGCGGCCGTCCTTCGGCGCGATCACGTCGACCGCGCGCGCATAGGCGATCGGCACCAGCACCGTCGCGACCTTGGCCAGGATCAGGCAGCCGAAGGCGACGAGGACGCGCAGCTTCGCGACGCGGTCGTCCTTGGGCCAGATGTAGGGAAGGAGGGAGCGGAGCGTCTGCCAGGCCGAGCGGTTCGGCATTCCGTCGCCCGGCGCGAGCGGGACCCCGTGCGTCCCCGCGTGGTGCCTCATGGCTCCGGATGTGGCATGGCCAACCCGTCATGGAAAGAAGAGCCGGTCAGATGGACAGCCCGTTCCTGCGCCATATCAGGGCCGTGCATACCGCCGTGCTGCCCGGGCGGCGGCTGCCCCTGACGTTGGGGGGCGCCCTGGTCGGCTACGTGGAGCCGGGGTTCGCCGACCTTCTGGCCGGGTTCCCGGCGTTCCGGCTTCTGGCCGCCGAGGTCGCCTGCGACGACGGCCATGCTTTGCAGACCGCCGCCCGGCTTCTGGCCGATGCCGGCGTGCTGGTCTGGCGTGGCGAGGCGTTCGACGTCCGCGCCGATCCCGACCGGCCGTCGCTCGCCAGGCTGGACCGTGGCGCGCTGCCGAAGTTCGGCGTTTTCGCCAGCGGGGTGCATCTGAACGGGCTGGTCCGCCGCGACGGCGGGCTGCATGTCTGGGTCGGGTATCGCGGGGCCGACCGGCTGCTCGATCCCGGCAAGCTCGACCACATCGTCGCCGGCGGCGTGTCGGCCGGCTACGATCCGCGCGGCACGCTGGTCAAGGAGGCGGAGGAGGAGGCGGCGATCCCGGCGTCCCTGACCGAGCGCGCGGTCGAGGTCGGGCGCATCGCCTACGCGATGGAGCGGCCCGAGGGCCTGCGGCGCGACAGGCTGCATTGCTACGACCTGGAGCTGCCGGAGGAGTTCGAGCCCTATTCGACGGACCACGAGGTCGAGCGCTTCGAGCTGTGGCCGGCGGCGCGCGTCGTCGAGCGCGTCCGCGAGACCGACGACTTCAAGTTCAACGTCAACCTGGTGCTGATCGACCTGTTCATCCGGCACGGATTGCTGCCCGACGACGAGGCGGCGGTGCTGCGCGAGGCGCTGGACCGCGGTTGCGTCTGAACCGGACCGGGGTTGGGTGCCGGGGCGCGGGATCGTCGGCCGGGCGGCGCCGATCTTGATGATGGTCGTGTCGCCGGGCGGATACGGGATGCGGGCGATTTTCGGCCGCGCGGGAGTCGCGGGTTCCGGGGCGCTGTCCGGCGTTGCCGGCGCAGGTGCGGGCGCAGCGGGCGGCGGCGCGGCTTCGGCCTGCGGCGCGGATGAGCTGGCCGCGGGCGCTTCGTCATTCGGCGTCGCGGCTTCGGGCGGCGCGGCTTCGGACGGCGGGTCCGATGGCGCGGCCGCGTGTGCCTCGTCATTGCGAGCCGCCGCTTGGCGGCGTGGCAATCCAGGGCCGCGCGACAGACGTTTGTCACGTTGCCCTGGATCGCCACGTCGCTTCGCTCCTCGCGATGACGAGGGAATGGTTCCGTGCGTGACCTTCTCGTCCGGCCCAGGAACGCGGTCCGGCGACTGTTCCGCAGCGTGCACGTGACGGTGCGCGGCCTCGCGCGCGACTTCGCGGTCGCGCCGACGGGCGCGGCTGCGCTGGGTCATGCGTTGCAGCGTGCGGGTGTGGGCGCGTACGAGCTTGGCCTCGGCTTCGCGGCGCTCGACGATGAACCAGCGCTCGGTTGCGGGAGGGTATTCGCGGCGTCGGTCGCGCCAGCGCTTCCAGCCGAGCATGACCCAGATCACCGGCGGCGGCCCCGGCTCCGGGGTGCGGGCGGCGCGCTGGCGGCGGCGGGTCTCGGCCCAGGCGCGGCGCTCGGCGAGCAGGCGCATGGAGGCTCGCGTCGCGAGGCGGTGCAGGCGGCATTCGGCCTGCCAGTCGCCCTCGTTGGCGCGTTTGTAGAGCGCGCGGGTTTCGGTGCAGTGGGCGCAGCGGTGGCGGGTGGTGGGGTAGCGGGAGGCCTCGAGGTCGCACCAGGAATAGAGGTCGCGATGGCCGGACGGCTTGCGGAACAGGCGCTGGGGCCTGGGCCGGCGTTCGCAGAAGGCGTCCTGGATGATCTCGACGCGGAACATGCGCTCGCGCATGGACACGGCGATCTCGGGTTCGGGCTCCGGTGTTTCGCGCACGCGGGTGCCGCGGGCGTAGGGGACCCGGAGCCTGCGATAGAGCCGCTTGAGGAAGGGCGGCAGGAAGTCGAACATTGCCCCTCCTTTCGTGGCGGGCGTCAAAACCGGCCACCAGAATAGGACCAAGTTCCCAGCATGTCAAGGATTTTATTCTGGAAAGTCCCGACGCGGAATTGACGCTTTTTCGGCCTTGGGGCGGATGTCAAGAAAGGCGTGGGTGCCGGGCCGGCGCCCGGCACCGAAAGGCTCGGATTCGACAGGCCTTGCCACAGGAGAGAAGACGAGATGTCAGCGGTCATCGAGCAGGCGCCGTGTTCGGATTCCCGAGCCGCGGCCCCTGTCAGCATGAACGGCGTTTCGGTTGACCGCCCCCTGCCGCGCAGGCCTGCGTACGATCCTTCACCGATCCGGCGGCATCGGCCCTTGCGACCGACCCGCGGATGAGGCGCTGACGTTGAGCGGCCCAGTTCTGAGCGGCGTGACCCGGACATCCACAACCCGCGGCCTGTGGATGCTGCCGGAGACCTCTCGGGCGGCCGGAGCCGAGGCTGAAACGGGCCGAAAGGGCGAGTTGATCGCGTTCCTGGCGGATGTCGACGGCGTTCGGCATGTCGAGGCGGCGAATGCCGTGAGCGAGGCGGTTGCTGCCGGCAAGCTATGTTGGATCGATATCGTCGCGGCGGACCCTGCCGTCCGGGCGACGCTGGTGCAGGCGCTGCAGCTCGATGCGGTCGACGAGGGCTGGATTCTGCGCTTCGACCAGGCGGGCCGCATGGGCCTCGCCCCGAAAAGACTGCGCGCCGTCACTTGGCTGTCTGACCGTCCGCTTGGCCTGTCGGAAGTTCATCTGTTTCACACGCGCAGGATGATCGTGACGGTGTGGACCGGCGATGCCGCGGCGCTCGACAGCATACGACGACAATTCGTGGATCGGGCCTGTGCGCTGGAGCGGAGCCCGCTGGAGGCGACGGCGATCGTTCTACAGTTGTTGCTCGCCACGGTTCATAACGCCGTCGGCGACATCGATGCAACCCTGGAGAGGGTTTTGCAGCAGCGTGAGAAAAGCGGCCCGGGCGCCGTCAAGCTTACCACCCTGACCGACGGGCTTCACCAGTTGAGATCGGTGCTGTTCAGCATCGATCGGTACGGAAGCTCGGTTCGCCTCGCGGTCGCCGGAGTCGAGGCCTTGCCGGGCATCGACCCGCGCGCGACCGAGGAGCTGAACGACTATGCCGACCAGGTCGACGACGTCGTCCAGCGCCTGCAGCAGCGAAACAGTTGGGCCTCGGATATCACGCAGGATTATGTCGAGGCGATCGCCGAACGCCAGGGCGAGCAGATTGCCAGACTGACGATCGTCTCGATCGTTTTCCTGCCGATCACATTCCTGACCGGCTTCTTCGGTATGAACTTCACTTGGATGACGAATGGCCTCGACGGCCCCCTCACATTCCTGCTCCTGGGCGTTCTCCTGCCGGTCGCCATCGTTGCGCTCACGGTGCTGTGGTTCAAGCGCCGCGGTCTGATCTAGAACGGTTTCACATGAACCGTATCAACACGTCATGGCCCGCCCCCGGGCTGCGCCGAAGGCGCACTCGCGGACAGGCTCCGGCGGGCCATCCCGGCAAAGGCGTGGATGGTCCGCCTTCGCGGACCATGACGAGACTGAGATGAGTGCAATCACACTCAGGTTGAAGAAGCGGCCCGGAGCGGCGTAGGCTGTCATGTGAAAGTCCAGGACGTTCGTCCAAGGAATGGCGGGTCCGCCATCCCGAACGGACCGATATTCCGAAAAGACCGGCGCCGCGCGGGCAGGGAGGACGAACATGGGCGCCGATGACGCACAACGCGCGTGGGTCAAGAGCGTGCTGGGGGTGACGTTCGCCGCCACGGACGAGGGGGCGGCCCGGCAGGACGGCGCTGATCCTGCAAGAGAATTGCGTGACCGGCTCGCACGTCTGCGGACCGACGGGCAAAACCTGCAGGATTCCCAGATCGTGGCTCAGATCGCGAGCTTTGCCGCGCGTGCGGAGGCGGCCATCGACTCCGGTCGCTTCCCGAGAGCGGAACAATTGCTGGGCGCGCTCGCACAGGCGATTGCAGATGGCACCGAGACACCGCCCACGCCGCAGGCCGTCCAGACGTCGGAACATGCGGCCGAGGCGGCTGACACGAACGCGCCCGGGACCGCCACGGCGATGACGAACGCGCTCGAGAGCGCGCGGCAGCGTTGGGACGGCGCGCTTGCCGAGGCGCGCGACGGCGCGAGTGAACAACGCGCCGAACTAGAGGCCTATTTCCCGGAGCAGGCGGAGGCCTTCGAGCGCAAGCTCGATGGCTACTGGCAGAGTCTGGCTGACGCCCTGAATGCGGCGCAGGCGCAGGATGGCGCCGCAGATGTCGATCAGGTGCTGTGGACGGCGACCGAGCTGCGCGCACAGATCATGGCCGACGACGTGTTCGACTTCCTGGACAGCAACGGCGTGCCCGTGCGGCCCGCGTTCACCGCGGCGCTCGATGAGGTGGACCAATTGCTGGGGTCCTGACCCGGATCGATGTTTCGCCGTCGCGGCTCGTCACAGCGAGGAGTTGAAGATGCCGACCGAGTATCTTTGCCGGGCCTGCAACGAGTGGGGGATCAACGACGTCCAGTGCCAGTTCTGCAAGAAGCCGCTGAAGAACCCGGATAGCCGCGAGGTGCAACAGGCGCCGAACCCGCAGCCTTGGCAGGCTGGGCAAGGCGTCGGCGGGGGTCAGCCCCTGCCCCAAGGGCAACGCCTCGGTGGGCAGCGTGTCGGCCAGCCCATGCCCGCACGGCAACACTTCGACGATCCGGCTCAGGCCCAGCCCCAGCCACGACCCCAAGCGCAAGGCGTCGGCGGCCCGGGTCAGGGCCAGCCCCCGCTCCCCTTACGGCAAGGCGGCGGCGGGCAGGGTGCGGGCCAGCCCTGGGGTGGAGTGCCGCAGGGGCAGCCCGGCGGCCAGTTCGGCCAGCCCCGGGGTGGAGTGCCGCAGGGGCAGCCCGGCAGCCAGTTCGGCCAGCCCCGGGGTGGGGGCCCGGCGAGGACGGGCCGTCAAGGGCCGACGGCATTCGCACAGCAATTCGCGATCAAGCTCGGCGCGAAGACCAAGGCGCAGGAGCAGCGCGCCGCGGCCAATCAAGACCTGAAGGATAGACTGGATCGCCTCTCCGGCATCGCGAACGGAAACGATGCGAAGCTGAAGCAAGACATCGCGGAGGGCGCGAGCAAAGAACTTTCGGACATGGATGACCGGACACTCAAAGCCCTCGGGCAAAATCCAGCCGCCGCCGCGGCCATGATTGCGCGGTTGTCGTGCTTCAAGGTCGTCAAGGTCGTCGGCGACAAGCGGATCTTGTGCCCACCGCCCGAGCAGATGGAGGTGTTGGCCAAGCTGTACCGCGTGATCGAACTCGACCCGGAGTTCGAAGACGGCGACCGAACGCACCGTGCCGCCGTCCTGAACGCCTTGTCGGGGGACGAGGTGGAGGCGATGCGCAACGGATGGAAAACCGGCGCCGCGCTGGGGAGCGATGAGACCAAACAGAACCAACTCCGGAGCATTCAAGGGGTCCAGACAAAAATCCTCGGGTTCACGGCTGCGATGGCGTTCGACGAGTTGAGGACCGGAGTGGGCGGGACGTGCGGTGGCGTCGACGGCAAGGTCGTGACGATTTCGACGGCGGAGAACGCCAACCAGGATTTCGACGACGCCCTCGAAACCGTCGTTCACGAAACCACGCACGCCTACCAGCGAGCTCTGTTGCAGGAGATCACTCGTCCTGATGGAAAGGTCGGTCTCGACGATACCCGCTACGCGCAGGCTCAACTGTTCAAGCTCAATAACGAGGCGTACTACGACGGGCCTGTTGCGCCGCCGGTCAGACCGACCGGTGAGGACGCCACGACAGAATCGATCGAGGAGTACAACCGCAAGAGGCGGCAATACGACGAGCAGCTCGAGGCCTACGAGAACCAGCCTGTGGAGCGCCACGCCATTAAGGCCGGCAACGAGGCGGGGCGGCTGTTCGATGCCAATGCGCATCTCCCGCGCAACGTCAAAGTGTTGGGCGCCATCAGCCGTTTCCTGCCGGCGAGGAGAGATGTCGTCGACGCTGTGTTCGAACGTATCGAACAAGGCGTCGACAGGCAGCAGCTGACCGCTGCCATGCTCGAGATCGACAGTATCACACAGGAGGCGATTCCCGCGTCAGAGGTCCGGTATCACGAATTGGTCGATGAACTCCACAAAGTCGGAGCGTGGCAGGAGGCTGTCGAGATGTGGGACAGATTGAACGAGATCTGGACAGGCGCCCGGCACACGCCCGCGGAACGATTGGACGCGCTCGGAAAGTTGGATGACTTGGAGAACGAATTTAGGGCAAAAATCGAGCAGAAGAAAGTTGAATACAGCCCGTAAGTTTAGGCGGGATTCGCACGAGCGCACCTTTTCGCCCGGCCGCAAGGCGTGGATGGTCCGCCGGAGCCTGTCCGCGGGTGCGCCTTCGGCGCAGCCCGGGGGCGGACCATGACGAGACCGAGATGAGTGCGATCACACTCAGATTGAAACCGCTCTCAGGGGTGATGTCCATGTCCGATTCACAGGCGCCTGAAGCATTCGCGATATACCAGGGGTCGGCGAACGGGTTCGGTCCGCCGGTCGGCAAACTGGCGATCGGCGAGCGCGGCCGGATCGACCTGCTCGAGGCTGCAGACGGCTTCGAGCCGGCATTGCGCCGCGTGATCGCGGCCGTGAACAGTCTCGACGAACTGCGCATCAAGGCGCCGCCGCCGCCCGATGCGGATCCAGGCGCGCTGTACCGTCGCACTGTCACGCGCGATGATGCCGATCTCACCTTCGCGATCGGCGCGTTCATGGAGCAGAAATACGATCTCCGGCTGGTCGGAGTCTGACTCCCGCCACTAGCAGCCTGTCGGAGTTAAGCACAAACCACGAACAAATCGGAGATTTCTTTCGATACTTCGCGGTTCTGCACAACAAGAGAATCCGCCGGTGGCCGTTGGCGACATATTCATCCGCAAAACTGCTAACTCCGACAGGC
>DATEQV010000139.1:0-12174 GCA_035272265.1 Acidisphaera sp.
CACTCGGGCGTGGCGCGGTCGCGCATCAGGCCGAAGAAGGTCAGCCAGTTGATGTCGGTGCCCGCCACGCGCCCGATCGCCAGCAGGTCGCGCATCGTCCAGCGTTCGCGCGAGATGCCGAGCAGCCCGTATTCCGGCGGCGTCTGCCGGACATGGTCCTGGTACCAGTTCAGCCCGTCGACGAAGGCCTGCATGTAGGCGTGCGTCGCCGGCGGCATGCGCGCCTCGATCGCGCCGGCGGCGTGCGGGAAGTCGAACGCGCGCAGCGTGCGGTCGAAGTCCCACACGAACGGCCCGGCCATCTCCGACAGCCGCCCGTAGGCGATGCGCTTGGCGATCGCGAGCTGCCCCTCGCGCAGATGCGCCTGCACGAGTCCGAGAGTGAAGGCGAGGTCGTGGTCGCTGCTCGCCTCGACCCACGGCACGCCGTAGCTGTTCCAGCGCACGCTGACCGGCGCATCGAGCGGCAGGCCGGTCTGCGGCATGCGCGCGAGGCGCTGCTGCAGCGTTTGCGCGGACGGGAAGAACGCGCCGCAGGACGGCAGAAGCGCGAGCGCCGCGATCGCCAGCCACACGCCGCGCGGCGGCGACGGCGGCCGCCGCGCGGTCACCGCCCGTAGCCGTCCGGATGGTCGCGCCGCCACGCGTACGCGGTCACTACCATGTCGTCGAGTGCTGCGTAGCGTGGCGTCCAGCCGGTCTCGCGCGCGATGCGCGCCGACGACGCCACCAGCACCGCCGTGTCGCCGGCGCGGCGCGGCCCGATCGTGTGCGGCACCGGGCGGCCGACCACGCGCCCGGTCGCGCGCAGCACCTCAAGCACCGAATGCCCGGCGCCGTTGCCGAGGTTGTAGGTGACGCTGCGGTCGGCGAGCACGTCGAGCGCGCACAGATGCGCGTCGGCGAGGTCGGTGACGTGGATGTAGTCGCGCACGCCGGTGCCGTCCGGCGTGGGCCAGTCGTCGCCGAACACCGTCAGCTCTGGCCGGCGGCCGAGGGCCGCGTCGATCGCCAGCGGGATCAGGTGCGTCTCGGGGTCGTGATCCTCGCCCGCGCGCCCGGCCGGATCGCTGCCGGCGGCGTTGAAGTAGCGCAGGCAGGCGCTGCGCATGCCGTGCACGCGGTCCGCCCAGCGCAGCGCGCGCTCCAGCATGTGCTTGCTGTCGCCGTAGGGCGAGACGGGATCGATGCGGTCGTCCTCCTCGATCGGCAGACGGTCGGGCATGCCGAACAGCGCGGCGGTGGACGACAGCACGAAGCGGCGCACGCCGTGGCGCACGCAGGCGTCGATCAGGCGGAACCCGTCGGCCACGTTGGCGAGCAGATACGCCATCGGCATCTGCATGCTCTCGCCGACCTGCGACCACGCGGCGAAGTGGAACACGGCGACGAACCCGCCGTTCTCCGCCAGCACGCGGTCGAGCAGTGCCGCGTCGCCGATGCCGCCTTCGATCAGGCGCACGCCCTGCGGCACGGCCGCGCGGTGGCCGGTGCGCAGGTTGTCGATGACGACGACGTGATCGCCGCGGTCGGCCAGCGCGAGGACGAGATGGCTGCCGACGAAGCCGGCGCCGCCCGTGACGAGATAACGGCTCGGCATACGCCACCGCTAGGACGGGCGCGGCGTGCGGGTCAAGTTGCGGATCAGCGAAGCGGCGCGGTCACGTCGATGCAGTGCGAGGCGACCAGTGCGCGGATGCGTTGCAGGTTGTCGTCGAGCAGCCGTCCGGCCGCCGTCGCCAGCTCGCCGCCGACCACCTTGTCGAGGAACGCCAGCACGTCGTCGCAGCCCAGCACGGCCGACAGCTCGCCTTCGAGCCTGCCGTTCTGCACGCGCTGGTATTCGGGCGTCAGCGCGGCCGACGACAGGATGTCGGCATCCGCCAGCAGCGCCGTGATGAGCGCCAGCCGCTTGCTGCGGCCGATCAGGTCCAGCTCGCGCGGCAGGCCGTTGGCCGCGACGCCGTCGTACAGCAGGTGTTCGGTCAGGGTCCGCACCGCGGGGCGCACGGCGGCGTCGGTGCTGCGGATCACCGCCCGTATCTCCGCCAGCACGGCGTGGTGGAAGCCCGCGCGCCGCAGCACGGGATGCATCAGCGCGAAGCTGCGATCCTCCAGCCGGTACGGCACCCGGCAGCGCGCACCGCCGTCCGCGCGCGTGTTGGTGCCGCCGTCGTGGCCGATGTCGTGCATCACCGCCAGCAGCAGCAGCAGCGCGACATCCTCGGACGCGAGCGGCACGGCGCCGGGTGCGGCGGCGTCTGCCAGCGCCGCGTTCGCCTCCGACAGCCACACCGCGCAGCAGACCACTTCCCGGGTGTGATTGGCGTTGTGATACGTGTTGGTGCAAGGCACCGAGGCGAGCACCGCGCCCGCCATCGCCGCCCGTCGTACCGGATCGTCCGGCCCGCAGCCCAGCCGGTCCATGCAGGCCGCCAGGATCGCCGCGATGCTGGGACGGTCCGCCTCGACGTACCGCGCATATTCGCGCGCGATCCGCTCGCCGGTGCTGCGTGCGGACAACGCCGGATCATAGCCGAGCGGCGGCGCGTCGAGCGGCGGCAGCCGCTCGACGGCGAGTCGCGGCAGCATGGCGTGCAGCGTCTGCGCCACGTCGCCGCTGCGATAGACCTCGGTCGGCGGGTCGAGGGTTTGCATCGCCGCGGCGACTTCATCGGCAAGCATCTGCATGCCTCACCCGTTTCGATGCCGGTCGCGATCCTGACGCCGGCTTGGCCGGGCGGTCAAGACAATGTCCGAAATGCCGGAATGATCGTAGCGTGTGGCCGCAGCCGCGTGAGCGCATCGTTACTTTTACGTTAGATTATCGTCGGCCGCCGCGAGCGCCGGGTTGCTGCGAAGACTAATTCACGATCGGCGTTCCGCCTGTGAAGGCCTTCATAGTGAAGCACATATCTTCAGCCTGTCGCGCGCGTGATGCAATCCCGGGTTGTGCGAACGCTGCGTCGCGCCGGCGGCGGGGCCGGCGCGCGGCCGGTCCGGGAAACTTTCATCGTTTTTCACTTCCCATCGCCGCATCATGTCTGACACGAAAGGAGCGCGCCGGCGTGCCGGCCGGTCCGCGTCACCAAGGCAGGAGACAGGGTTGAGCGCCGCCGTCTACGAGCAGGTCTGCGCCTTGCAGGCGGATGGCCTGTATCTTGCGGCCCACGACCTCGCGCGCGCGGCGCTGGACGAGGGGGCGGATGACGCGCGATTGCGCCACCGTGCGCTCGATACGCTGACGCGCGCCGGCGCGACCTCGGTCGCGCTGGACCTGTTCAACCGCTGGCAGCTGGCCGGCAGCGCCGACGAGGAAATCGGCGGCCTGTATCCACGGCTGCTGAAGGACTTCGCGCTGGAGCGCCACGATCCGGACGTCGCGGACGCGGCCCGCGAAGCCTACACCGCACTGTGGCTGCGCACCGGCAAGGCGTGGCTCGCCGCCAACGCGGCGGCGATGACGCTGCTGTCCGGCCGGCCCAAGGACGCCCGCGCCGCCGCCGCCGCGATCGGCACGCCGCCCGACAAGGGCGACTACTGGTCGGCCGCCACCGCCGCCGAGCTCGCGCTGTTGCGCGGCGATCCCGATACCGCCGCCCACTGGCTCGCGGTCGCCGAAACAAGGGCGAACGGCGACCTGGACCGTCGGGTCAAGATCCGCCGGCAGATGCGCTGGGAGGCCAACCTGCTCGGCGTCGATCCCGTGCTGGTCGAGGCGCTGCGCATCCCCGACGTGCTCCACTATTGCGGCCAGCCGCCGACCGGCCCGGCCGACGAGTCGGCGTTCGCCGCCCACATCGCCGGCCTGATCGAGACTGTCGGCGCCGGCTACGGCAGCCTCGCGGCAGGCGGCGACATCATCGTCGCCGAGGCGCTGCTGGCGCGCGGCGCGCAGTTGCACGTCTTCCTGCCCTTCCCGGCCGACGCGTTCGAGGCGGTGGCCGTCCGCCCGGCCGGCGAAGCCTGGGTGCCGCGCTTCCGCGCCTGCCTCGCCCGCGCGCGCGTCAGCATCGTCGAACCCGCGCCGCACGACGACTGGTCGTATTCGTCCGCCGCGCGCCGCGCGATGGGGCTGGCCCGGCTGCGCGCGCGGCAGATGGACGCCAACGTGCGCCAGCTCGCGATCTGGGACGGCACGCCGGCGCGGGCGGCGCGCGGCACCTCGGTCGATGTCGCGGCGTGGCAGGCGGCGGGGCTGGAGACCGACATCGTCCCCGGCCCGTGGCCGCGCGCCAAGCCCGGCCGCATGGCGCCGCGCCCGCCGCGCGAACCTCGCGCCGTGCTGTTCGGCGACCTGCCGAGTTTCGGGGCACTCGACGAGGCGGGGCTGGCGACGTTCTACGGCGAGCCGATGCGCGCCATCGCCGCCGCGCTGGAAGGCGAGCGGCCGGAATACCGCAACTCCTGGGGCGATGCAGTGCAATGCGTGTTCGCCCACCCCAACGCGGCCGCCCGCGCGGCGCTGGCGGTGCAGGTGGCGCTCAGTCCCGAAGCGCTGGCGGCATCCGGGCTGCCCACCAGCCTGACGCCGCGCCTGGCGCTGGACCACGGCGCGTTGCTGCCGGTGTACGACCCGGTGCAGGCGGCGCACAAATTCGCCGGCACGGTGATGACCCGCGCCGCGCGCATCGAGCCGGTGACGCCGCCGGGCCGCATCTACGCGACCGAGGCCTTCGCTTGCGAGATGGCGCTGGAGCCGTTCCCCGCCGTGACCTGCGACTACGCGGGGCTGACGCGCACGGCGAAGGACTACGGCATCCTGCCGCTGTATCTGGTGCGCGCGGGCGGCCGCGGGCGCAACGACCGCCTGCCGGGCGTGCCGGCCGAGCGGCTGGCCGGTTCGCCTGCCGAGCAGGCACGCAGCGACGCCGTGATGGCGGGTGCGGTATAAGGCGGCGTCGCCGTCAGCCTGATCCGACCCAACCCGTTCCGCGGACATCGCCATGAAAACTGTGGAGATCACGTATCGCTATGGCGCGCCCAGCGCGGCCCTGCCCACACGTCCGGCCGATGCCGACGCGGCGCGCACGCGGTTGAGCGACGGCAATCGGGCGTTCGCCGGGCTGATGCACGCCGCGGACGGCGAGGGCGGCACCGCAAGCTGCATCATCGAGGTCGATCCGCGCGATCTCGGCCTGGAGCTGCACGGTCATGAGGTGCCGAAACAGCATCCGTTCGCGGCGGTGCTCGGCTGCTCCGACGCGCGGGTGCCGATCGAGCTGATCTTCAACGAAGGGCCGAACGACCTGTTCGTGGTGCGCATTGCCGGCAACGGCCTGGGCAACGACGCGCTCGGCAGCCTGCGCTTTGCGATCGAGCACTTGCGCGAAAGCCTGCGGCTGATCGTGGTGCTGGGGCATAGCGGCTGCGGCGCGGTGTCGGCCGCGGTCGATGCGTTTCTCGAGCCCGCCGGCTACGTGCCGCTGACGACCAACCACGCGCTGCGCACGATCCTGGATCGTCAGTTCATGGTGGTGGAGCAGGTGTCGCGGAAACTGGCCCGCATGTTCGGCGAGCGCGTAACGGAGCATGCGCGGTATCGGGAGGCGCTGATCGAGTGTTCGGTCGCCGCCAATGCGGCGTTGACGGCGTACACCGTGCAGCAGGAACTGCGGGGCCAGGACACGCACGCGTTGCGCACCGTATATGGCGTGTATCGACTGGACACGCGCGAGGTCTGGGCACCGCGGACGGGCACGAGCGACACGGCCGGACTGGCGGAGCCGCCGGCGAACCCGGTCGATTTCATCGAGCTTGGCGACGCAATCGCCGGTTCGGAGCGGATCTCGGAGATGCTGGCTTAATCGGCAAGTCTTGGTCGGCGGAACCCGTTTACTCCGTCATCGCGAGCGAAGCGTGGCGATCCAGGGCAACGTGACAAACGTCCGTCGCGCGGCCCTGGATCGCCACGGCGCTGCGCGCCTCGCGATGACGATTGAGCATTACCGTTCGAGACTTGGTGTCAGTGCGTCGTCACCGCGGCGCGGGCGCGCGCCAGATCCGTCTCGGCCTGCGCAAGATCGTCGGCCAGGTCGCTGCGGCCCTCGTCCACCAGGGCCCGCATGTCGGCGGCACTGCGCTCATACAGCGGCAGCGCCTGCTCGGGGCGGCCGAGCGCTTCCTCGGCGCGGCCGAGATGATTGAGCGCGGCATTCACCAGGTTGCGCGCGGTCTGCGACGGATCGGCCTCCTGCAGCGCCTCGGTCAGCTCCACGCCGGTCGCGAACCTCTCGCGCGCCTGCGCCACGCCGCCGGCCGCCATCTGCGCGCGGCCGAGATCGAGCAGCGCGTGCGCGAGCGCCGTCGCGTCGCGCGGGCTGCGCGTCGTCGCCAGCCGCTCCTCCAGCAGCGCGGCCGCCTCGGTCAGGTCGGCGATGGCGGCCTCGAGGTCGCCGTCGTGGCGGGCAGCGCCGGCGCGGGCGGCCAGCACATGCGCCAGTTCCCCGCCCTGCCCGGCATCGCCGCGCAACAACGCGATCGCCTCGTCGAGCAGCACGATTGCGGAACGGTCATGCATCGTCAGCAGCAGGCGGCCGAGATCGGCGCTGATCGCGGCGCGCTGGCGGGGCGAAGCCGCCTCGCCGCAGGCGGCGCGGGCTTCCCGCCAGCAGGCGCTCGCGTGCTGCGGCGCACCGTGTTTCAGCGCGATGGCGCCCTGGCGGTGCAGCAGCCCGGCGAGCGTGCCGGGATCGCCCGGCTCCCCGGACGCGCGCCGCGACCGCTCGGCGGCGATCTCGTCCTCAAGTTGCAGGGCAGCCGGAGGCATCGCGGGCTGATCGTGGTCGTGCGCCCCATGGTCGTGTGCGGTGTGCTCGCACTCGTCGGTTTCGCACTTGCACTGGTGGCCTTCAGGCATGATGATCCCCTCGGTGCGGTCGCGATACGGTCGCGCCGGCTAACGCACGGGCTTAACCGGCTGAGCGACCGACGGCCTACGAAACACTTCAGGGCGGTCCGGTTGCAAGGCGTCCATCCTTCACTCGTTCGCGGCACCCCGCCGTGGATGCCGATCAGGGAGAAACCGCTCTCGAAGGCCATTTCACCGTTGGGCGGTTCGGCCGATCGATCGGCCGCGGCGTCCGGCGCGGGGGCCGCAGGGGCAACACTTAGGAGAGTACGATGTCCGACAAGATGGAAGTGAAGCGCGGCACCAAGCTGGAAGCGGACGAGGCGCAGGCCGCGATCAAGTCCGGCAAGTTCGCCATGCTTCTCGCCAAGCCCCCGTCCGAGGAGGTCGAGGGCCAGTATCGCTACAGCGGCTGGACGCAGTGCCCGTGGTGCGGCCACATCGGCTGGACCGCCGGCCTGGACAGCAACTTCTACGAGACCGTCATCTGCGGCGCCTGCGGCCGCGCCTTCCGGGCCTGATCGCTCCCCGGCAGATACGGCAGATGCTATGACGTTCGGCGGCCGGCCCCAAGCCGGCCGCCGGTGCGTTGCACCCATGCCTTGTGCCGGCCGCGACCACCCCTGCAGGAGTGCTCGACGATGCCGGGACCGATCGAAATCACAGTCGGCACGAAAGCGACGATCGCACAGGCGCAGGCCGCCATCGCGTCACGTCGCGTGGCCTTCGGCCTCGCCGGCCCTTCGTCCGATGACGTCGAACCGCAATCCGCGGGCAACGGGTGGGTCGTGTGCCCCTTCTGCGGCAGCCCGCGCTGGTTCACCAACGTCGATCTCGCGAGTCCCGACGAGGGGCGCAGGACGCTGGTGATCTGCGGCGCCTGCGGGCGGCCGTTCTTCGCGGGGTAACAAGCCGGTCGCCCACGGCGGCGATCCGTGCAACAGTGTTTCGATGACGCTCCCGTACGGCCGCTAATCGATGTCCACGACCAGCGCCGCGCCCGAGGGCGCGACCCTGTCACCCAAGCGGATGCCGCCCCAGGCGCCGCCGGCCGGGCCGGACGGCGGACCGCCATCAGCCCCTCCGGTCGGCCTGAAACTGCCGCCCGGTGCGGCGAAACCTCCGCCGACCGGCGCCCCCGGCGGTCCCGCGGGCGTCCCTCCGATGGGCGCACCCCCGATGGGCGTGAAGGCCGGGATCATGCCCGGCACGGGCGGCCCGCCCCCGCCGCCGATGTCCTATCGCCGCCTGCTGCACTGGGCGCTGATCGTGGTGGGCGGCGCCATCGGCCTGTTCGTGCTCGCGACCGTGCTGGAGACCGGCCGCAAGCTGCTGACGCAGTACAACGCCAAGCTGCTCGGCGGCGTGATCTCGGCGTTGAAGGGCGGCCCGACGGTCACCGGCCACCTGAGCTGGGACGCGATGCTGTTCGCCGGCCTCGCGATCCTGCTGATCGTGCTGCAGTTCGTCAGCCAGTACGTCGGCGTGTGGTCGGACACCACGATGGTCAGCCGCCTGCAGCAGCGGCTGCACGACAAGCTGCTGGCGCTCGGGTCCGACTACCACGACAAGCACGATGTCGGGCGGACCAGCATGACGGTCATGCAGTTCGCCGCCGGCGCGCAGCCCGCGCTGAAGGAGTTCGTCAGCTTCCCGTTCGTCGACGGCATCAGCCTGATCGGCGCACTGGTGCTGCTGTTCGGACAGCTCAATTCGCTGGCCGGCATGCCGTGGTCGGTCGACGCGCTGCTCGGCGCCGTGCTGCTTCTGCTGCCGGTCGCCGGGTGGCGGCTGGCGCATCGCGTGGGCCTGGCCTCGGCCGACAACATCCGCGCCCGGCAGGCGCTGAACACCGAGTTCCTCAATTCCGCGCAGATGCCGACGGAAGTGCGCGTGATGGGCGCCGCGCCGCAGCGCAGCCGCGCCTTCGCCGCCAGCCTGCAGCACGCGGCGCGCACCCAGCGCAGCGCCAACCTCGCGTTGCAGATCGCGCGGCAGTTCCAGGACGCGGTGCCCACGGTGCTGCAGACGGTGTTCGTCATCTACGCGGTGTTCATCGTGCTGGCGACGGGCAGCGCCGAGGTGGGCGCGATCGTGACGATCCTGCTGCTGGTGCCGCAGGTCGTCGGACCGGTGCAGGAGGTGATCGCGTTCCTCACCGGGCTGAGCGCCAACTGGCCGCTGATCGCCGAGGTGGGCGAGCTGCTCGACGCCACGCCCGACGAGGTCGAGGGCGGCGAGACGCTGCCGGCCGACGCCGAGTCCAACGTGGTGTTCGACAACGTGCGCTTCAGCTACGCGCCCGATCTGCCGCCGGTCGTCAACGGCATCAGCTACACGTTCCGGCCCGCCACGATCACCGCCCTGGTCGGCCGCTCCGGCAGCGGCAAGTCGTCGATCCTGCGGCTGATCGTCGGCCTGCGCCACGCCGACGCGGGCGTCGTCTCGGTGTGCGGCATGCCGGTCGAGCGCGCCGATCCCGCCAGCCTGCGCGCGAGCGTGGTGACGGTGTCGCAGTTCCCGCTGTTCATCACCGACACGGTACGCGCCAACTTCCTCCTCGCGCGCGACGACGCGACGGACGCCGAGATCGAGGCGGCCGCGCGGACGACCGATCTGTGGCCGATCCTGGAACGCAACGCCCCGCGCGCGCCGCTGGACGCGCCGATGGGACCGACCGGCCAGGGCCTGTCGGGCGGCGAGCGGCGCATCTTCGCGGTCACCCGCGCGCTGCTCCGCCGCCCCCGCGTGCTGCTGCTCGACGAGCCGACGACGGGCATCGACGCGATGGGCATCGACATGCTCGAGCGCTGCCTGCGCGCGGCCTGCCGCGGCATGACGGTGATCATGGTGGAGCACAACCTCGACTTCATCGAACGCATGGCCGACGAGGTGTGCTGCCTGGAGGCCGGGCGCTTGACCGCCACCGGCCCGACCGCCGAGATGGCCGCGGGCGACACGCTGTTCGCCCAGTTGTTGCGCATCCGCCGCGGCCTTGCGACAACCGAGGGAATGACGATCGAGACGGTGGCGCTGCCCAAGCTCGGCGCGCCGCCCATCCCGATGCCCATGCCGACGATGGAAAAGCTGGCGAAGCCGGAGTCCTGAACCATGCCGCTGAGCGCCGAACTGCTGGAACGCCACCTCGGCATACGGCCGACCTCGGCCACCGAGGCGACGCTGCGCATGCTGATCTGGACCGGGCTGCAACTGACCGGCGCGCAGGAAGGCTCGCTGCTGGTGCTGGACGCCGGCAGGGACGAACTGCGTTTCGCGATGACGGTCGGCAACGAGCAGAGCGAGGCCACGCTGCTCGATCAGCCGGTGCCGCTCGGCAAGGGCATCTCCGGCCTCGCCGCGGCGTCGCGCGAGGTGCAGATCGGCGCGCCCACCTATCGCGACGTGAAGCAGTCGCAGAAGGTCGGCCACGATCCCGAGGCGGTGATCGCCGCGCCGATTCTGGCGGGCGACGAACTGCTCGGCGTGCTGACCTGCGTCAGCTTCGAGCCCGGCAAGCGGTTCGGCACCGACCAGGGCCGGCTGTACGGCGGCTTCGCGGTCATCGCCGGCGTGGTGATCGACCAGGAGCGCCGGCTGGCGCGGCTGGAGACCGGAGCGATGGCCGCACCGGCCGATCCGCGCGAGCAGCGGATCGTGGAGATCGCCGCCCACCTCGGCCAGGCACGGCCCGACGCGCTGAACGACGCCGTCGCGGTGCTGGAACGCATCGAGCGCCTCGCCCTCGCCCCGGTGCCGCCGCGGGCCGCATGACGTTTCTGACGGAGGCGCTCGGCAGCTCGATCGAGGCGCTGGAGGCGCGGCCCCTGGCGCCGGTGGACGTCGCCGTCATCGACAGCGGCATCGATGCCACCCATCCCGACCTGACCACACGCATCTTCCGCGCCTGGCGCTTCGATCCCGACGAGCGCGGCGGCTCGCAGGAAGTCGAGCTGCCGACGGGCACGGAGAACGACAAGTTCGGCCACGGGACGGGTGTGGCCGGCATCATCGCCCGCATCGCGCCCAACGCGCGCATCGCCGACATCCGCGTGCTGAGCAGCGGCAACACCGGCAGCGGGCAGGATCTGGTGAAGGGCCTGAAGATCGCCGTGCGCGAACGTTTCCCGGTGATCAACATGAGCCTCGCCTGCCCGGCGAAGTATGCAAGCGAGCTGGTGCCGCTGTGCGAGCGCGCCTGGTACCAGGGCCAGATCATCGTCGCGGCCAAGCGCAACGTGCCGATCACCGACGACGGCTTCCCCGCCGAGTTCAGCTCCTGCATCGGCGTCGATACCGAGGAGCTCGATTCGCCGTTCCGCTATCGCTTCAACGACCGCAGCCGGATCGAGCTGGTGGCGCTGGGCGAGAACGTGCCCACCACCGGGCTCGCGCACGGCTACACGAACATGACGGGCACCAGCTTCGCCACGCCCACGGTGAGCGCGCTGGTCGCGCGCCTGCTCGGCGCCTATCCGGGGCTGCGCCCGTTCGAGGTGCGCGCGATCCTGCGCGACACCGCATGGCACGGCGAGGCGGCATGAGGCAGACATGACGATCAGCGACTCCGTCCGCACGCGCATCCGCGCCGCACCTTCGTTCGAGGGCGTGGACCCCGACCTGCTGGACCGCGCGCTGGCGATGACGTCGCCGCGCCACCTCAACGACGAGGAATTCGCCTTCCACCGCGGCGAGGACGGGTCGAAGGCGTATCTGATCCTGAACGGCATGGTGCGCATCAGCACGCTCGGCGAAAGCGGCAAGCGCATCGTCGTGGAGATCTTCCGCGAGCACGAGCTGTTCGGCGAATTGGGCGTGATCGACAACGCCGCGCGCACCGCCGACGCCATCGCCTACGGCCCGGCGGAGCTGCTGGTGATCCCGAACACCGCGTTCAACCTGCTGCTCGACAACTCGGCCGCGTTCGGCAAGCACATCCTGCGCATGGTCACGAAGCGGCTGCGGCGCACCTATTCGCTGCTGGAGGACGCGAGCCTGCTGAACCTCGAGCTGCGGCTGGCCAAGCAGGTGCTCTACCTGATGGGGCTCGGGGCCACGGGCGGGCAGCGCGTGCGCATCCACTCGCGCATGCACCAGGAGGATCTGGCCGACCTGCTGGGCGCCACCAGCCGCAGCATCATCACGATCCTGAACAAGTGGCGCACCGAGCAGCTCGCCACGTTCGACGGCAAGTCGGCGCAGCTGACGATCCTCGATCTCGACCGCTTCCGCGCGCTGGTCGAGCCCGACGCGAGGCCGGCGATCTGACGCCCGGCGGGGTACGCCGCCTGCCGCGACGGCAAGCGGCCCAGCAAAGCCGCGGCGTA
>DATEQV010000140.1:0-11902 GCA_035272265.1 Acidisphaera sp.
ACGGCGAACGCGATCTTGATCGCCGTCAGGCGCGGGCGGATGCGTGCCGGCACCCAAGCAGCCGAAATGGCGAGATTGTCCGCTCTGCCGATCAAGATCGATCGGGAAACGCAGTCGCGCGCGTGGTCGGACACGTTCGATTTCGCGCAGCGCTTCAGCCTCACGGCTTACGACGCATCCTACCTCGAACTGGCACATAGAACCCGGCTGCCGCTGGCCTCTTTCGACCGCAAGCTATGCGAAGCCGCATCCGCCGTTGGCGTGCATGTCGTCGGCAACGGGTAAGCTCCGATATGGACCTGATCGACAAGCTCCGCATCCTCGCCGGCGCCAGACACGACGGGTCCTGCGCCTCGCCCTCGCAAACGGAACCGTTCGCCTGACCGCGGTCGTCCTTTCGCGTCCGACCGACTGGGACGGGTTCCGCGCCGCGACCCGCGCGCACATCCTCGCCGGCACGTTCAACGTCTCGCGCGCGCTGGTCGAACTTGCGCAAGCCGTCATCCTCGCGCGCGACCCCGAGCGCTTCGCGCTGCTCTACCGCCTGTTCTGGCGCTACCACCGCGGCGAGCGCCAGCTCATGGAGCAGGCCACCGACCCCGACCTGCACCGCGCCACGCGGCTCGCGCAATCGGTGCGCCGCGACATGCACAACATGCGCGCCTTCGTCCGCTTCCGCGCCGTGCAGGAGCCCGACGGCACGCGCTACGTCGCGTGGTTCGAGCCCGAGCACTACATCGTCGAAGCCAACGCCGGCTTCTTCGCCCGTCGCTTCGCCGCGATGGCGTGGTCGATCCTCACGCCCGACTGCAGCGCGCACTGGGACCTCGCGAGCCTCACCTTCGGCCCCGGCGCCGATCCGTCCGACGTCCCCGACGACGACGCGCTGGAGGCATACTGGCGCGCCCGTTTCTCGGCGATCTTCAATCCCGCCCGGCTGACGGCGATGCTGTCGGACACGCGCGGCGCATCCTGGCGCAACCTGACCGACCCTGCGGCGATTCCAGACCCGATGCGGTCCGCCGCCCCGGCGACCGATCCCATGCCGGAGCAGGACATGCGCGATCCAACCAAGATGCCGCTCGGTCCCGTCCGCACCGCCGCCGCTCGCGCGGGCACCGGCGCCAACGACACGCGGCTGGCGCGCGCCGCGCACGAAGCCGCCGAGTGCCGCCGCTGCGACCTCTGGCAGCCGGCGACCCAGACCGTGTTCGGCGAAGGCCCGCCGGACCCGCGCATCATGTTCGTGGGCGAGCAGCCGGGCGATCAGGAAGACCTCGCCGGCCGCCCCTTCGTCGGGCCCGCCGGGCAGATCCTCGACCGCGCGCTGGAAGAAGCGGGCGTGGACCGCCGCACGGTGTACGTCACCAATGCGGTCAAGCACTTCCAGTTCGTCCCCCGCGGCAAACGCCGCATCCACGCCAAGCCCGACAGCGTGGAGATCGTCGCCTGCCAGCACTGGCTCGACATCGAGCGCGACGTGATCCGGCCCGCGCTGATCGTGCTGCTGGGCGCGACGGCGGCACGCGCGGTGCTCGGCCGCATGGTGACGATCTCGCGCGAACGCGGCGAGCGCATTCCGCTCGACGCGCGCAGCGATGCGTTCGTCACCGTGCATCCGTCCTACCTGCTGCGCCTGCCCGACGAGGACAGCAAGGCGCGCGAGTACCGCGCGTTTGTCGCCGATTTGCGCAAGGCGGCGAAGCTGGTCGCGGCGTAGGCCTGTATCGGCCGGAGTGCAGGCTCGGCTTACATCGTCATTGCGAGGCGCTCCGCGACGAAGCAACCCAGGGTCGCGCGAAAAGCGTCTTTCACGCGGCTCTGGGTTGCTTCGCTACGCTCGCAATGACGAGGTCAGGTCGATCCAGCCACCCCGCCGCGCGCTACGCGAACAGCGCCAACACCTGCAACGCCACCGTCAGCACGCTCACAAGCCCGAAGATCACCCGCAGCAGAATGCGCGCCCAACCGCGCACCAGAAAGCTGGCCGCCAACGCGCCGAACGCGACGGCAAGGGCGATCGGCCAGTTCAGGTAGATGACGAACAGCACCACGAACCACGGCGGGAGGTTGAGGTCGATGTCGCTCACGCGCCCACGCCGCCGCGGGTCACCTGTGGACGGGCCGCGATGCGGGGCGGAGGCTGTTTCCGTGTTCGTATCGTCATCTGATTTCACTCGTCATGACCGGCCTTGTGCCGGTCATCCACGACTTTCTTGATTTGCAGCGCCGACGCAGTCGTGGATGGCCGGGCCAAGCCCGGCCATGACGGGGATGGCACTGTAATGCGATTCCGGTCAGCTCGGAACCGCTCTATGACAGTTCCGACCGGACTGGAAGTCCCCTCCGCTGCTTGACGCGCCGCACCCCGCGTGTTGAGAGCGGCAGCGTCCTCCGCCAGTCCAGCAGGCGCGCGTCCGTCAACCAGATCAGGCCTTTCCGGTGAAATCGTCGAGCGGATCGTATTTCGTCGGGCTCGACCATCTGCGCGGACTCGCCGCCTTCACCGTCTTCACCTGGCACTTCCTGCACTCGATCGACGGCCACCCGCTGCCCTTCGCGCATCCGCCGAACTTCTTCCCGCTCGCCGTGCTCGACGAGGGCCATGTCGGCGTCGCCCTGTTCATGACGCTCAGCGGCTACCTGTTCGCCAAGCTGCTCGACGGAAGCCGGTTCCACTACGGCTGGTTCCTGTGGAACCGCCTGCTCCGGCTCGCACCCCTGCTGCTGCTGGTCATCGCCATCGACGCGCTGCGCCACCGCGACTCGCTGGCGGACACGCTCGAAACGCTCGCCAGCGGGTTCGTGCTGCCGGTCTGGCCCAACGGCGGCTGGTCGATCGCGATCGAGACGCAGTTCTATCTCGTCCTGCCGCTGATCCTGCTGCTCGCCGCGCTGCGCGGCTGGTATCCGCTGCTCATCGTCGCCGCCGCGCTTGGCCCGCGCTGCGTGCTGTTCGCTCGGCTGGGGCAGGTCCAGACGCTGTCGCACTTCACCATCGTCGGCCGCATCGACCAGTTCGTCTTCGGCATCGTCTTCTACGGCGCCCGCCGCACGCTGACGGGCCGGCACTACGTCATGACGACCGCCGCCCTTCTGTTCACCTACGGCTACTACCTGTTCGACAAGGCGGGCGGGTTCTTCCTCATGCCCGCCTACCCCTCGCCCTCGCCGGTCTGGATCGTGTTGCCCACCATCGAGGGCGCATTCTTCGGCGCGCTGATCGCGTTCTACGACACGTCGTTCAGCTTCGCGAACCGCGGCGTTTCATGGTTGCTCGCCAGGATCGGCACCTACTCCTACTCGATCTACCTGCTGCACGTCTTCGTGGTGTTCGATCTCGCCGCCTTCATCGGCGCGCACTTGGTCCGGATCGACACGTTCTACGTGGGCCTCGCCTGCTCGGCCGGCGCGTTCCTGCTCCTGCTGCCGTTCGCGGCCGCGAGCTACCATTTCTTCGAGCTGCCGTTCCTGAAGTTCCGCCGCACCTACATCAAGGCGCGCATCCCGCAGCGCTCGCCCGTGCATCAGCCCGGCTGACGCGGATCACGTCACGCGCGATCCGCGCAAACCCGTCATTGCGAGGAGCGGAGCGACGAAGCAACCCAGGGCCGCGTGACGGGCGCTCGCGGAGTGCTGCGGGTCGGTGCCTGAACGACCCCGGCAAGCAGGACCGCAATCCAGGTCCCAAGAATAAATACCTTGCCAAGCTTCTCTCGCGACCCTATTCTCGTGGTGAGCCCGGCGCGGTCCGGGGAACCTCGAGCCCCAGGGAGGGCCGGATGTTCGACTTCCTGCCGCCCTTCCTCAAGCGGCTCTACCAAAGCCTTCGCGTCCCGTACGCCCGCGGCACCCGCGTGCGCGCCACCCCCGAGCCCGAGCCCGAGATCGCCGCCTCGGCCCGCGAGCGCATGTTCAGGGTCGAGATCATCCAGGACGCCTTCTGCGAACGCCGGCCCAGGCCGGAGCGCCTCTTCCGCAAGCCGACGGGCCATCGCGACCTCTATTCCTGGTGCGACCTGGAGGCCTCCCGCTACCCCACCACCCGGCACCGCTGCGCCCACTGCACCGACGCCCGCGACCTCTACCGCCGCGCCAACGCAGGCGACTGGCAGGCCGAATGCCGCCTGCACCGGCTGGCGACGCGCGCGTCGATGCGCCTGCTCGCCCAGCGCCGCGCCTGGGCCGAAACCCGCCGCCGCCAGCGCGCCGCGCGGACCCCCGAACCGGGGCCGCCGCCGGTGATCTGGGTCATGCTCGGCTGGAAGCGCTGGCGCGACCGACGCGCCGAATACCCTCCCGCGACCGAGCGCTGGTTCATCGTCGAGCGCCGCGCGGCCGAGGCCAAGCTCGTGCGCGCGCACACCCGCACGCTGCAACGCATGGCCCAGCGCAGCCGCGCCCGCCGGCGCGACCGCGACGTCGCGCGGGAGACCGCGCACCGGCATCTGCACGCAGCGGAACAGCCGGCGGACCGCGCGCCGGGTCCGGGCGAGAAGGGAACTGACGCAACCACGTCCCCGTCATCGCGAGGCGCGCAGCGCCGTGGCGATCCAGGGCAACGTGATAGGCGCCTGCCGCGCCGCCCTGGATCGCCACGCCGCCAAGAGGCGACGCGGAATGACGACGCGGACGCAACCGCGCCCTCGGAACCGCCGGCCGAAGCCGCGCCTTCGCCCGAGACGCCCGCCATCGCGCCGGCACCCTCGGCACCGGCGACTCCTCCCGCACCGCGCATCGCACTGATTCCGTACCCGCCCGGCAGCACCACCATCATCAAGATCGGCGCCGCGCGGGCGACGATCCCGCCGCCGCGCCCCCAACGCCTCGCCGGCGCGCCAACACCCGCGCCCGGCCACACCGCGAACGCCTCGCCGTCGCCGGCCGCGCGAGACGCGGGCGCGTGCCGACTGCACGGCCACGGCTGTGGCCACTCGCTCCCTGCCGATCGTGACGTGTCGTCCCGGGAGCTGCCCCGGGTCAGGCTGCCGCAGGCTGCCGCGCCGCCTCGCGGATCTTCTTCGCCATCGACGCGATGCCGTTGCCGCGATTCGACGACAGCGCCGCGATCAGGCCCAGATCCTTGAGGAACACCGGGTCGGTCGCGGCGATTTCATCCGGCGTGCGGCCGGAATACACGCGCAGCAGCATCGCGATCAGGCCGGAGACGATCGCGGCGTCGGACGCGCCGGCGAAGAACATGCGCCCCTCGCGGATCACCGGCTCCATCCACACGCGGCTCTGGCAGCCCGGCACGCGATGGGCGTCGTCGGCCCACTCGTCGGGGAACGGCCGCAGCTTGCGGCCGAGGTCGATGATGTAGCCGTAGCGGTCCATCCAGTCGTCGAACACCGCCAGCTCGTCGGCGATCGCGGCGATCGCCTCGGCGGCGGTCGGCTCCTCGGGCTGCACGAAGGGATCGCTCATCACGCTGAGGTGCGCAGCCCGCCGCCGTGCGTCAAGCCGTCCCGTCAGCCCGTCTTGGGCGGCGGGAACTCGACCACCTTGGCCCCGGTCTCGTCGGGCCGGACGCTGGCCCAGTCGGTTGCCACCAGGGCCGCCCGCATGTCCGCGAGCCCCTTCTCCCAGCGCTCCGTCATCACCGCGCGGCCGAACTCGAAGTCCTTGGCGCCGCCCTGCGGCATCGCGGGCTCGTAGATCAGGTGCAGGATATCCAGCGACGACCGGCGTGCATGCCTCGCCAGTTCGTCCAGCGCCGGATGGTTCCGCTGCTCCCCGGGCACCGCGTCCAGCCCGGCGGCGATGCGTCGGCGCAAGCCGTGCGTCTGCGTGGCGATCCGCAGGCTGGTGCGGCTGCGGCTGGCGAAGCGGATGTCCTTCTCGCGCTCCACCACCTCGTCGATGTTCTCCGGCAGGCGGCCGCGCGGCGGAAACAGGTCCACCTGGAAGGCCAGCATGTCGGTGTCGGCCTTGTTGTCGATCACGTAGAGCAGCGGCGTGTTCGACACCAACCCGCCGTCCCAGAACGTCTGGCCCGCCACCTCGACCGCCGACAGGCCCGGCGGCAGCGCCCCGCTGGCGGTGACCATCTCGGGCAGGAAACGTGGTTCGGTGCTGCTGTCGAAATACCGCAGCTCGGCGGTCGTCACGTCGACCGCCCCCACCGACAGCCGCGGCCCGCCGCGGCCGATCAGGTTGAAGTCCACCAGGTCCACCAGCGTCTGCCGCAGGTCGCTGGTGTCGTAGAAGCTGACGGGCGGCTTGCCGGTGAGCAGGAACTCGGCCGGCAGCCGCGGGCGGAAGAACCCGGGCTGGCCGAACAGCACGGCCGCGGCCGCACTCGATTCCCGCAGCACGTATTGCCAGGCGGCGTTCGGGAGGTCGGGCAGCAGGGCGGTCGGCGCGGTCACCCGCTCCCAGAACGTGCGCAACGCGTCGACCCGACGGCCGGGCGGATTGCCGGCGATCAGTGCGCCGTTGATCGCCCCGATGGACACGGCGGCGATCCAGTCGGGCTGGTATCCCGCCTCCTCCAGCGCCTGGTACGCACCGGCCTGATACGCGCCGAGGGCCCCGCCCCCCTGCAGCACCAGCGCAACCTGCTTGCCCTCGACCGTCATGCGTGCGGCTCGCTTGTTCCCGTCTCGTCGAACGTCAGCAGACGTCCGGAATTCGCCACACCCATGAACGTCGAGACGTTGTGCAGCAAGGCCGCGACGATCGCACCCTGCGGCCCGAGCCCCCCAAGCGCTGCGAGCGTGACCAGCACCACCGTCCACCCCAGCCCGATCGCGACGTTCACATGGATCGTCCGCCGGCACCGGCGACTCAGCCGGATGGCGGTGGCCAACCGACGCAGGTCGCTGCTCATCAGCACCAGATCGGCCGAGGCGAGCGCGACGTCGGTGCCCGTGGCACCCATCGCGACGCCCACCGCCCCGGCCTTCAGCGCGAGGCTGTCATTGATCCCGTCGCCCACCACCATCGGATGCCAGCCCGCCCTCACGTCGGCGAGCACCCGGTCCATCTTCTGCTCCGGCAGCGCCTCGGCGACGATCTCGTCGATCCCCAGGCTCTCACCCACCCGTGTCGCGACCGTGGCACGATCCCCGGTCAGCAGCACCTGCCGCGCGAGCCCCAGCGTGCGCAGTTGCGCGAGCGCCCCCTCCGCCTCCGGCCGTGGCCCGTCGGCGAACAGCAGCCAGCCGAGGAACCGCCCGCCGAGCGCCACGCCCCCGATCGGCCCGTCATGCGCAGGCGGCGGCGTGGCGGCGATGCCGAGCTTCTCGAACAACGCCGGACGGCCGAACGCGGCGTGTACGCCGTCGACCGTCCCGGTGACGCCGAGGCCCCCTGCCTCGCGCGCATCCTCGGCCGGTTGGGCGTGCGGGGCGGCGCGGAACGCCGCGCGGCTGACCGGATGGTTGCTGGCGGCACCAAGTGCGGCGGCGACGCGCAGTGCCGCGTCGGGGTCCGCCGCCTCGATGCGCACCAGCGCGAGCTGGCCGGTGGTCAGCGTCCCGGTCTTGTCGAAGATCACCGCGCCGACATCGGCGAGGTTCTCCATGAACGCGGCCCCCTTGATGAGAATCCCATGCCGTGCCGCGACCGCAATCGCCGCGATCGACGTCGCGGGTGCGGCGAGCACCAGCGCGCACGGACACGCCGCGACCAGTACCGCGAGCGTCGCCGCAATATCCCCGGTCGCGAACCACGTGCCTCCCGCGATCATCAGCACCAGCGCGAGGTATTGCCCCGCATACCGCTCCAGCAGCCGCGTCACCGGCGGCTTCGCACGCTCGGCGGTCCGCATCAGCGCGATGATCCGCCCCAGCGTGGTCTCCGCGCCCACGCGAGTCACCTCGACCTCGAGGCGGCCATCCGTATCGATGGAACCGGCGAGCACCTGCGCGCCGTCGCTCACGTCCACCGGCACGCTCTCGCCGGTGAGCGACGCGACATCCATGCTCGCCGAGCCGTCGCGCACGATACCGTCCGCCGGCACGCGGTCGCCGGCCCTCAGCTCGATCAGGTCGCCCGCACGCAGCGCCGCCGTCGGCACCAGCTCCGCCACGCCGTCGCGCAGCCGCCTCGCCGTGGTCTCCGCCAGCCGCCCGAGCGCGCGGATCGCCTCGCGCGAGCCGAGCAGACTGCGCTCCTCCAGCACGTGGCCGATGATCATGACGATCGGCAGGATCGCCGCGGTGGTCAGGTCGCCGCTCGCCCAGGCGGCGATCAGCGCGAGCGCGATCAGCCGGTCGGTGATGCCGTGCAGGCTCGGGTGTCGCAGGCTCTGCCACGCCGCCGCCAGCACCGGCACGGCGACCAGAATGGCCGCGACTCCCGCCACCAGCGACGCAAGCGCCGTCTGCTCCGGGAACGCCCACTCCCAGCCGAGAGCCACGACCAGCAGCCCGGCCGCCAGCATCGCCAGCGTGAGCTGCACCCGCAGCACCAGCCGTTCGAGCCGCGCGAGCGGCGCCTCGGCATGCGCCGCCGGCGCGGGTGCGAGGGTCGCGGCTTCGGCGGCAGCACTCATTGCAGCGAGCCCGGCAGGATCACGCGCGTTCCGCCCCGCGCGTCCACCGCCGTCACCGCGCCCGCGCCTTTCAGGATGGCCACGATGCGGTCACGATACAGGCGCTCGATGAGCGCGGGCCGCGTGTCCGGCGGGTTGTCCGCGGCGAGGCTGGCGATCTCCGCCGTCTTCGCGTGCGCGTCGGCGATCTTCTCCGCCGCGGTCGCCTGCGCTGCCGCGACGATGCGGTCGCTCTCCTGCGCCGCGGCCTGCCGCGCCTGCTCCGCACCGGTGCGCGCCTGCGCGATGCCCTGCTCCGCCATCTGCCCCGCGTTCAGCACCGCATCGAACGCAAGCTTCGCCGACGCCGGCAGGTACGCGGACACGTCGGCGCGCGTGACCTCGATGCCGAGTCCGGCACCGCTCGCATCCAGCGCGCGCAGGCGGCGGTTGACCTCGGCCGCGAACGCCGCCCGCAGCGCCTCCCGCGCGGCCTGGGCGCGCGGGTCCGCCCGTTCCGGCCGTGCGACGACGAAATCGTCCAACGGACGCGCGGCGGCGATCGCGACCGCGGCGCCCTCGGCGGCGCGACGCAAGGCGGGTGCGATGTGCTGCTCGGCGAGCACATACGCGGCAGCATCGACGATGCGCCACGTCAGCGTCGCATCCAGCAGCACCACGCCGCCGTCGCCGGTCAGAAAGCTGCCGGCCGTCGCCGGCGCGTCCGACAGCGCGACGACGTTGCTCAGCCCGGGCGCTCCCGCCGTGTTCGCCGCGAGCCGCTGGCTCATCTGCTGCACCGGGCCAGGCACCAGCAGAACCCGCTCGATCGGCCGCGGCCACGCGATCACGAGGCCCGATTGCTGCACGCGGTCGATCGCACCCAGCCGCATCACCACCGCCTGCATCTCGGGCGGCACCTGCCGGACGTTCATCGTCGCCCAGCCGAGCGCCAGCAGCACCGTCGCGATGCGCAACGCCACGAACCCCATGGCGACCGACTGCGCGACCGGCCCCGACAGCGCCCTGTCACCGCTTAACGGGGCGCCGCTCATTGGTGCGGCGCCTCGGGTGCCGCCTGCGCAAGCCCGGGCGGCGTGCCCGATTGAGGTGGACCTTGCACGAGCAGGTTGAACGGCGCGGCATCAGCGCGCAGAAGGATGCGGGTGTTGCTGCCCACCACCTGCGCCAACGTGTCCAGCGACCGGAGCAGCAGATAGAGCCCCGGATCGCCGGCATACGCGCGGGCGTAGATGTCCGCCGCCTCGCGCCTTGCCTGCGCCTCGATGTCGGCGGCCCTGGTTTTCGCCTCGGCCACGGTCACGCGCTCGTCGCGTTGCGCATCGGCGCGGATCTCGGCGGCCTGCCGCGCGCCCTCCGCGGTCCGCTGCACGGCGACGGTCTCGCGCTCCGAGCGCATGCGGCCCACGGTCGCCGCGAGCGTGGTCTCCGGCAGGGTCAGGCGTTCGATGCCGATCTCGGCGACCGCGACGCCGTAGGTGGCGCGCAGCTGCGCCTCCACCTGCTCGCGCAGCCGCGTCTCGAACTCCGACAGTTTCAGGCGCGAGGGATCGGTGTTCACCAGATCGGCAAGGTCGAAGTTGCTCGCCGTCACCTGCAAGGCGGAGCCCACGAAGCTGCGCAGCTGCCGCGCCGCCTCGTCCGGGTCGTTGCGCACCGCGCGCAGGAACTGGCGGATCGCCGCAGGGTCCTTCGGCACCGACCATGCCGCGTAGGCCTGCACCAGGATGCGCAGCCCGTCGCGCGTGCCGACATCCTGCAGCCCGGTGGACGTGGTGCGCAGCCGCAGGTCGACCGGGGTTGCGATCTGCACCGGCATCGGCGCCTTCCACGCCAGCCCCGGTTCGGTGATCACGCGCGTCACGGCGCCGAACTGCGTCACCACGATCGCCTCGCCCGCCGGCACCATCACGGCCGAGGCCGCCAGTCCTGCGCCGATCAGCAGCACGCTCGCGAGCGCCACGCGCAGCGCCATCCGCAGCCGCCCGCCCCCCGCGACGTCCTCATGCGTGTGGCCATGATCGTGGTGACCGCGATGGTCGTGGTCATCGTCGTCGTGCGAATGGATGTGCAGCACGCGCTAATCCGAACCCTGTGGAGCGGTGATGATGACGCCGGACGCGCCGGGTGGGCGAAGATCGAGCACTGGCGCGTCGGCCGGTGCGATGCGGCTGTCGATGAGTGTCGTTGGCACGCGCGACAGCGCCGCCGCGAGCTTTTCGTAGTAGCGCTCCAGCACGAATACGGTGCGGCCCGCCGCGGCGCCGTCGCGGTCGGCCGCGAACAACGACGCATCGCTCCGCGCCCGCCCGATGGCCTCCGCCGCGATCGCCTGCGCCTTGGTGATCTCCTCGGTCGCGTATTGCCGCCCGGTCGCGCGCGTCGCCGCCGCACGCCCGCGCTCCGACGCCACCTGGGCTTGCGCGTTGATCTCGGCTGCCTGCACGGCGTGGTACGCCTCCGCCGCACCCGCCGGCGGATGGATCGCCTCGACCACGACCGCGACGACCTCGATGCCGCTATGCGCCGCGTCGAGATCGGCCTGCACCGCGCCGCGCAGCATCGCGGCGAACCCGTCCTGCTTCTCGCCCAGCACCTCGTCGAGCGTGCGTCCCGCCAGCGCGCGTGCGACTGCACGGCTCGCCGCCGCACGCACCAGCGGCTCGGGATCGACCGTGCGATAGGCGGCGTCGAGCGCCGCCGCGTCGCTCAGGCCGACGCGCCACTGCACGCGCACGTCGGCGGCGACCGTCTGAAACGACTGCCGTCCGCCTGCCTCGCTCGCGATCAGGAACGCCGCCTCGCCCCGATGCTCCTCCTCCCAGAGCCGGTCGAGCCACGCCGGCGGCACCGCCTCAGCCGGGACGCGGTCCGCCGGTCCGAGTGTGGCGTCGGCGAGCGGCACCTCGTGCACCGCGCCGAACTCCACCACGCGGGTCTGCCCGAGCGGCCAGGGCAGGATCGCGTGCAGGCCCGGATGCAGCACGCGCACCGGCGCGCCGAACCGCTCGTACACGGCGCGCTGGTCGTAGCCGACGAGCGCGACCCCGCTCAGCCCCCACGACAGCACCAGCATGAACATCAGCAGCGGCAACGCCGCCGAACGGGCGTAAGCCAGCGCGAAGCTGCGCGAGAAGTCGATGCCGAACTGCGAGCGCACCGGCGCGGTCAGGCTGCGCTCGCGCACGCCCTCGGCGATCAGCCGCGCGAGCGACGACTGCACGGCGGCGGTTGCCGTGTCCGGCGCGGGCGGCGGCAGGAACGCCCGGGCGGCTGCGCGCAACGCCAGTTCCACCGCGACCGCCCCCGCGATCAGCAGGCTCACGGCGATGGCGACGCGGCCGAAGCCGCCGGCGCCGAGCCCCGCCGCCACCTCGCCCACACCGGCAACGGTCGTCAGCA
>DATEQV010000141.1:0-16863 GCA_035272265.1 Acidisphaera sp.
GACGTCCGCGCCGGCAACAGCCCCGGCATAGCAGGCGACGGTGTTGCGCAGGATGTTGAGCGAGCGGTTGCGCGTCGTCATCACCCGTCGGCCGGTCGTGACCCGCAGGCGCATCTTCTGCGCCTCGGCGCTGCCGCCGCAGGCCGCGACCGCCTGCGCCCACAGCAGGCGCGCGGCGCGGATCTTGGCGATGGCGAGATAGAAGCGGCAGCCGAGGCCCATGCTGAACGTGAACTGACGAGCCGCCGCCTCAAGCCCGAGCCCCGCATCGGTCAGCACGCGCAGATAGTCGAGCCCGGTCGCCACCGCGAACGCGACGTCGGCGACCGCCGTCGTGCCCGCGTTGTGGTACGGCGTGGTGGACACGTCGACCGCCGTCATGCAGGGCAGGTTCTGCGACGTCCAGGCGGCCAGATCGGCCATCTGCGCCAGTGCGGTGTCCAGCGACGTCAGCAGGCTGCCGTCGCGCATCAGCGCCTTCAGCGGATCGGCGACGAAGCCGCCGCGCAGCCGGTCGAGCGGGATGCCGGCGCGCCTGGCGTGCGCGACATACAGCGCGGCTGCCGGCAGGAAGGCCGAGCCGGGATCGAGATGAAGTCCGGCGACGGTGAGATCGACGTCGCGTGTCACGCGCGCGATGTCGCCGGCCGTGGCGATGCTGACGCCGTCATGGCCCACCAGATCGGCCGCGCGCGGGTCGTCGGGGTCCAGACCGTGCATCGACGCGCCGTCGAAGCGCAGGTCGATGGAGGTCACGCCGCCGTTGAGCTCTTCGAGGATGTGCGCGTTGGCGACGGCGGGGTCGTAGTGCGCTTCCTCCTGCCGGATGTCCCAGCCGCCGACCCGGTGGCCCAGCGTCTCGGTGCCGCGCACGAAGGGCGAAAACCCCGGCAGTCCCGCCGGATCGCCGGCGGTCGCGAAGATCTCCTCGGTATAAAGCGGCTGGAGTTCGATCCCTTCGTAGAAGTGAGTCGTCATCCGTTTGTCAAACGACGCGCCCTTCAGCTCGGACTCAACTTTGGCTCGCCACGCACCGTAATTTATCTTGTGAAACTCGGTCCCGAGTTCGAAACGTGGTGGTAGCGTGACCAAAGCGATCTCCTGACAGGCCGCACGACCGCTTGCCGTGAAGGTTCGGACGCTCAACCCGTCGGTATTTCAACACATTGATCTGAATCAAGGGGGTCTAGCGCGTTCGGTGCATCATTCTCATCGTCGGAACCGCGCGTCACGACGCCAGCTCGACAGTGGCAACTGCGTGCGACGTGCGGGGATGTCCAATGATTGAAGCACGCGCCGGAGCGGCCATTCTGGTACGGGAATGGGTGTCTGGCGCCCATGAGGGAGGGGCCTCGGAGCGACGTTGTCGGCAACGGCGGCCCGTACCTCATGGCAAGTTCGTCGGCCGATCATCGGCGCGGATGACGTTCGGCGGTCGTCGTCTGTCGTTGATCGCGTCGAATGGGTGACAATCATCGACGCGTGCCTGCAAAGGGGAGATTGGCAGTGGATCAGGATGTGGCCGTACCGGTTGGCACTGCGGCAGGCGGCACTGCGGCAGGCGGCGCAGCCAGTCAGCGACTGGTGACCTGGGTCAGCGAGATACCAATGGATCAGGACATTACCGCGCGGCTCGGCACCATTCCAGCTTGCCTAACCAACCAGCGCCTGTTGACCTGGGTCGGCCAGATGGCGGCTCTGTGCAGGCCCGCGCAGGTCTATTGGGCCGACGGTTCGGCGGAGGAGTACGAGCGGATCTGTGCCGAGATGGTCGCGGCCGGCACGCTCATCCGCCTCAATCCCGACAAGCGCCCCAACTCGTATCTGGCGCGCTCGCATCCGTCCGATGTCGCGCGGGTCGAGGAGCGGACCTTCATCTGCTCGCTCAGCGAGGACGATGCGGGTCCCACCAACAACTGGGCGCCCCCGGCCGAGATGCGCGCGACGCTGCTGAGCCTGTTCGACGGCTGCATGCGCGGGCGCACGCTGTACGTCATCCCGTTCAGCATGGGGCCGCTTGGCTCGCCGATCGCAAAGATCGGTGTGCAGATCACCGACAGCCCCTACGTCGTCGCCAACACGCGCATCATGACGCGCATGGGCACCCGCGTGCTCGAGGTGCTCGGCGACGGTCCGTTCATCCCGTGCATGCATTCGGTGGGCGCGCCGCTAGCCCCGGGCCAGGCGGACGTGGCGTGGCCCTGCGAGGCCGAGATCGGGCGCAAATACATCGCCCACTTCCCGGAGACGTATGAGATCTGGTCGTACGGCTCGGGCTACGGCGGCAACGCGCTGCTGGGCAAGAAGTGCCTCGCCTTGCGCATCGCCTCGGTGATGGCGCGCCACGAAGGCTGGCTCGCCGAGCACATGCTGATCATGGGCATCCACTCGCCCGACGGCGAGAAGACCTATCTAGGCGCAGCATTCCCCAGCGCGTGCGGCAAGACCAACCTTGCCATGCTGGTGCCTCCGCCGGAACTCATCGGCTGGAAGGTGACCACGGTCGGCGACGACATCGCATGGATCAAGAAGGACGAGCACGGGATCTTGCGGGCGATCAATCCCGAGGCGGGATTCTTCGGCGTCGCACCCGGCACCAATGTGCAGTCCAACCCGAACGCGATGGCGAGCTGTGCCAGCAACGCGATCTTCACCAACACCGCGCTGACCGACGACGGCGACGTGTGGTGGGAGGGCATGACGGACACCCCGCCCGCCCACCTGATCGACTGGACCGGCAAGGACTGGACGCCCGGTTGCGGGCGGCCCGCGGCGCACCCGAACTCGCGCTTCACGGCACCCGCGGGGCAGTGCCCCTCGATCGATCCCGATTGGGAGAATCCTGCCGGCGTGCCGATCAGCGCGTTCGTCTTCGGCGGCCGGATGAGCAAGAACATGCCGCTCGTGTTCCAGGCATTCAACTGGGCGCACGGCGTTTACCTCGCCGCGACGATGGGCTCCGAGGCGACGGCGGCGGCGATCGGCGTGACCGCGACGCGGCGCGATCCGATGGCGATGCTGCCGTTCTGCGGCTACAACATGGCCGACTACTTCAGCCACTGGCTGGACGTGGGGCGGCACGTCCCCAACCCGCCGCGCATCTTCCGCGTCAACTGGTTCCGCCGCGACGAGAACGGCAAGTTCCTCTGGCCCGGCTTCGGCCAGAACATGCGCGTGCTGAAGTGGATCGTCGATCGCGTGCACGGCCGCGGCTACGCGGTGGAAAGCCCGATCGGCTGGATGCCGCGGCGCGAGGACCTGGACTGGCGCGGCCTGGAGTACGACCACGACACGTTCTACGAGTTGATGGCAGTCGCGCGCGATGCCGGCACCGCCGAGGCGCACGGGCACGAGGAGCTGTTCGACCGCTTCTTCGACCGGCTGCCGAAGGAGTTCATCTTCGAACGCGAGCTGCTACGCTCGCGGCTGTGGCGTTCGCCGGCACGCTGGGAGCTGGCGCACGAGTCCTGACCGCTGGGGCCGGCGCGGGCCGGCACCAGCGCAACATATCGGATAGCCGGGAGCGGGCATGGAAACCGTCAACAGCGACATCGTCATCATCGGCGGCGGCGGCACCGGCTTGCGCGCGGCGATCGCGATCGCCGAGGCCGATCCCAAGCTGTCGGTGTCGCTCATCTCGAAGGTCGTGCCGATGCGCAGCCACACGGTCGCCGCCGAAGGCGGCTCGGCCGGGGTGATCCGCCCGGACGACAGCCTCGACAAGCATTTCGACGACACGGTTTCCGGCGGCGACTGGCTGTGCGACCAGGACGCCGTGCAGTATTTCGTCGAGCACTGCACGCCGGAGATGGTGCAGCTCGAGCACTGGGGCTGTCCGTGGAGCCGCCACGACGACGGCACCATCAATGTCCGCTTCTTCGGCGGAATGACGGTGCAGCGCACGTGGTTCGCCGGCGACAAGTCCGGCTTCCACATCCTGCACACGCTGTTCCAGACCTCGTTCAAGTATCCGTCGATCACCCGCTATGACGAGTTCTTCGCGGCCGACCTGGTCGTCGAGGACGGGCGGATACGCGGCGTGGTGGCGATCGAGGTCGCCACCGGCAAGCCGTTCCTGTTCGTCTGCAAGGCCCTGGTGATGGCGACCGGCGGCGCGGGCCGCGTCTACTTGCAGAACACCAACGCCGGCATCGTCACCGGCGACGGCATGGGCCTGGCCTATCGCCACGGCGCCAAGCTGCGCGACATGGAATTCGTGCAGTACCACCCGACGTGCCTGGCCGGAACGGGGATCCTGATCACCGAGGGCTGCCGCGGCGAAGGCGCGATCCTGACCAACAAGAACGGCTACCGCTATCTGCAGGACTACGGGCTCGGGCCGCTCGATCCGTGGCCGCGTCCGAAGGCGATGGAGCTCGGCCCGCGCGACCGGCTGTCGCAGGCGTTCTGGCACGAGGAGCAGAAGGGCACCACGATCGACACGCCGCAGGCCTCGGTCGTGAACCTCGACCTGCGGCACCTGGGCGAGAAGAAGATCCTCGAGCGCCTGCCGCAGATCACCGAGTGCGCGCGGATCTTCGCCGGTGTGGATCCGGTGACGCAGCCGATCCCGGTGCGGCCGGCGGTGCACTACACGATGGGCGGCATCGCGTCCGACCTGACGACCGCGACCACGCTCGGCGGCCTGTATGTCGCCGGCGAATGCTCCAGCGTCGGCATCCACGGCGCCAACCGTCTCGGCTCGAACTCGCTGGCGGAAATCACCGTGTTCGGGCGGGTCGCCGGCGAGGCGGCGGCGGCCTATGCCCGCGCCGCGCCGGCCGCGAGCGAGGCGAGCGTGCGGACCCGGACCCAGGCCGAGGCGTCGGTGGCGCACATGACGGCGCTGCTGCACAGCGAGACCGGCGAGCGCGTCGCCACGCTGCGCGACGAGCTGGGCGCCTGCATGGAAGCGCATGTCGGCATCTACCGCGAAGACGCCGGGCTGCATAAGGCCTGCGACAAGATCGCCGAGCTGCGCGACCGCTACCGCCGCGGCGTTCGGCTCGACGATCACGCAAGGTGCTTCAACACCGAATGGCTGTCGACGATCGAACTCGGGTTCATGCTCGAGGTCGCCGAGGCGATGGCCTACTCCGCTTACAACCGCAAGGAATCGCGCGGCGCCCATGTGCGGCTTGACGAGTACAAGGAGCGCGACGACGTGAACTTCCTGATGCACACGCTCGCGACCTACAACGGCGACGGGCCGCCCACGATCACCTACCAGCCGGTGGTGATCACGAAGTCGAAACCGCGAATCCGCAGCTATGGCGGTGCCGGCAAGCAGGCCGTGCTGACCTGAAACGGGAACCGAGCGACATGCCCCTGGACACGACCACGCGCACCATCGAGATCGAGTGCCAGCGTTATGACCCGGACACCGATGCGGCGCCGCGGATGCAGAGCTACAAGGTGCCGTTCAGCAACGACATGTCGGTGCTGCAGGGCCTGCGGCACATCAAGGACCACATCGACGGCAGCCTGACCTTCCGCTGGTCGTGCCGCATGGCGATCTGCGGCAGTTGCGGGATGATGATCAACGGCATCCCGCAACTGTCCTGCCACACGTTCCTGCGCGACTACTACCCGAACAAGCTGCGGATCGCGCCGCTCGAGCATTTCCCGATCGTGCGCGACATGGTCATCGACCAGAACGACTTCCTCGACAAGCTCGAGTCCATCAAGCCCTACATCATCCCGAAAGAGGACAAGCCGGTCAGCGACGGCGCCTATCGGCAGACCCCGGCGCAGATGGAGCAGTACGTTCAGTACTCCGAATGCATCAACTGCCTGCTCTGCTACGCCGCCTGCCCGCAATACGGGATCACGCCGCAGTTCACCGGCCCGGCGGCGCTGGCGCTGCTGCATCGCTACAACGCGGACTCGCGCGACGAGGGCTGGGCGGCCCGCCGCGACCTCGTCAACTCCGAGAACGGCGTCTGGCACTGCACGCTGGTCGGCTATTGCTCCGAGGTCTGCCCGAAGAGCGTCGACCCGGCGCACGCGATCAACCAGAACAAGGTCAACAGCGTGATGGACTATTTCGGCATCATGAAGCTGCTGATGCCAAGGAGTGGCGCGAAATGAGCCGCTACAAGCCCCAGCTGAAGACCTACGCCTGGCACCAGCCGGCAGACTGGTGGATCCACAATCCGTTCCTGCTCCGATACCAGATCCGCGAGTGGTCGTCGCTGCTGATCGTCCTGTACGCGCTGGTGCTGCTGTGGGGGCTCTACGACCTCAACCAGGGCGAAGCATCGTGGAACGGCTGGCTCGCCGCTATGCGGTCGCCGTTCTTCATCCTGTTCCACGTGGTCACGTTCTTCGTCGTCGCCTACCACAGCTACACGTGGTTCAAGGTGATGCCGAAGACGATGGCGCCGCTGCCGATCGGGCCGAAGGCGATCACGTTGGGCGGGTGGGCCGCGGTCGCCGTCATCTCGGTGCTGGTTCTCGTCATCACGTATGGGCTGGTGCGATGAAGCGAAGCAACGATCCCATCATGTGGGCGCCGTTCGGCGCCGGCGGCATGCTGGCCGCGCTGTTCGGCCCGGTGCTGGTGTTCATCACCGGCATCGCGGTGCCACTCGGCCTGCTGCTGCCGGCCGACACGATGAGCTACGGCAACATGCTGGCCTTCACGCATAACGTGATCGGCAAGCTGGTGATCCTGGCGGTGATCGCGCTGTTCACGCTGCACGGCACGCTGCGGCTGTTCCACAGCTTCCACGATGTCGGCGTGCATCTCGGCGAAGGCGGCAAGTTCGCCTTCTTCGGCTTCGGCCTCCTGGTCACGCTGGCCGCTATCGTGCTGCTTCTTTAGTCAGGCTTTGGCCCGGCCTCAGGTCGGCCTCGGACCGGCCGGACCGTCGAGCCGCCCGAGGTCGGAAACCGACGTGCGGGTAGCCGGCTAGTGTCCCGATTCCGAAGTTCGTCGAACTTCGGAATCAGGGTGGGACACTGGCGAATCAAAGTCTTAGTGGCCTGCTTATCCCAGAAGTTCGCGAGCGAACTTCTGGGGCAGGACACTAGCTATTCTGTGCCAACTGCTGCTTCATCGCGGCGATCAGCTTCTGCACGTTGCTGCCGTTGTGCAGCAGGTAGCTGGCGTAGTCCTCGCGCTGCGTCAGGCGCATGCTCGTGCCCTCGGCGACGACGTCCACGACCTTCGGCCCGCCAGAGGACAAGCTGACGATCCACTTCACTTCGGTCGGCGGGTTGTTCGGGCGTTCGACCGTGCTCGACACCGTCGCCTGGTCGTCGCCGGGGACTGTGCGGCCCAGCGTGATGCGGACCCCCGCGTACTCGCCCAGGTGCGAGTTGATGCTGTTGACCAGCACGTCGTGGAACAGGCGCAGGTATTCCTGGCGCTGCTCCGGCGTGGCGGTGTTCCAGAAACGGCCGAGGCAGAACCGGCCGACCGACTCGACATCGACGTCGTGGTCGATGATCTGCCTCATCTGGGCCCGCTTGTCGGCCTCGTTGCCCGGGCCGTTGACGACGCTCGTCAGCCGGTCCGACAGGCGCTTGATGAAGGCGGTCGCCTGATCGTCCGCATCCGCCCAGGCGGGGCGCCAGGCGAGCGGCGTTGCGAGGATCAGCGCCGACGCGGCGGTGATCTTCATGAACAGTCGGCGGTGGATCATGTGGTCTGCCTCGATCATGCGGTCGGCACGGCCTTCAATGCTGCGGGAACCAGACCGGAACCGTCGCCCGGCGATCGCCCTTGATCGCCTCCAGCTGCGATGCCCGATGCTGGCGATACAAACTCCGGAATGTGGCGTACGGGTCAAGTGCCGTCTTCTTGATCTGGTCGACATCGTCCAGGACCCGCTCGCGCGCATCGATGGCGGAAACCGCGAATTTCGACCAGTCCAGGGCCGTGACAACGGCGCCCTGGCCGACCCAGGTGAACGGATCGGCGGCAAGTCCGGCCCCGAAGCCCACGAAGTCGCGAGGGTCGCTCGGACCCAGGAACGGCAGGAACAGAAACGGACCCTCGGGGATCCCCCAGACTCCGAAGGTCAGGCCGAAATCGGCGTCGTGGGACGGGTAGCCCCAGCCTTTGGCCAGATCGAACACGCCCACGCCGCCCACGGTCGTGTTGATGATGAAGCGCATCCAGGTGTCGCCGGCCCGGCGCGGCTTGCCTTCCAGCATGTCGTTGGCAAGCTGCACGGGCGTGCCCAGATTGGCCAGCGCGTTGTGGACGCCGTGCCGGACGGGAGCCGGCACATAGCGGTAGCCGAGCGCGATCGGCCGCAGGAAGTAGGCGTCGAGCCCGTTGTTGATCTTGTAGAAAACGCGGTTGGTCGGCTCCAGCGGATCGTTGGTCTCGTTGAAATCGGCCACCGCTTCCTTATCCGACGCCGGCGGGGGGGTGGCGCAGCCCGCCAGCGCGGTCGCCAGCACGGCAGCCAGCAGGCTGCCCATCACCAGCGCTCGATGGGGTCGTGGATGCGGCATATAGAGCGCCTCGACGTTGGCAGTCCCGAGAATTACCAGACCATTAGACCCGGCGGCGCGGACAGACGCCGGCCAAATCAGCACAGATGTCGCCCCGTTGTCTTACCACGGCGTGACCGCCGCGCAACGTCCTGAAAGCGTGGCCGGTTTCCCTCACCACTTCCGTGCCGGCCTCCCCTGTGGCACCAGCCTGTCGACAAGACGGAGGCTTCTGTGATGCAGCACGCGACAGCCCAGGCGGCCCGGCCGACGCTCGAGCGCTGGCTTGCCGCGCCGCGCGTCGGGCGCGTTCCGCTGCTGGCGGCCGAGACGCCGCCGCCCGCGCTCTCGTTCGAGTTCTTCCCGCCGCGGACCGAGGCGCTGGAGCAGCAGCTTTGGACCTGCATCCGACGCCTGCAGCCGCTGCGGCCGCGCTTCGTCTCCGTCACCTATGGCGCGGGCGGCAGCACCCAGGCGCGCACGCACGAGACGGTTGCGCGGATCCTGCGCGAGACCACGCTGGTCCCGGCGGCGCACCTGACCTGTGTCGGCGCCTCCCGCGCCGAGGTCGACGAGGTCGCCCGCCGCTACTGGGACGCGGGCGTGCGCCACATCGTCGCCCTGCGCGGCGACCCGCCGGCCGGCCAGGACTACACGCCGCACCCGCAGGGCTACGCCTGGGCGTCCGAGCTGGTCGCCGGGCTGCGTCGCGTGGGGGATTTCGAGATCTCGGTCGCCGCCTTCCCGGAGTGCCACCCGCAGGCCACCAGCTCCGAGGCCGACCTGGACAACCTGAAGCGCAAGCTGGACGCCGGGGCGACGCGCGCGATCACCCAGTATTTCTTCGATACGGAAGTATATCTGCGCTTCATCGACCGGTGCCTGGCGGCGGGGATCACGGCGCCGATCGTGCCGGGCATCATGCCGGTGTCGAACTTCGTGCAGGCGGCGCGGTTCTCGGCGATGTGCGGCGCGAGCGTGCCGGACTGGCTCGCCCGGCTGTTCGAGGGCACCGAGGAGGACGCCGAGACGCGACGCATGCTGGGTGCGGTGGTCGCGGCCGAGCAGGTGCGTCTGCTGCAGGCCAACGGCGTGGACGAGTTCCACTTCTACACGCTCAACCGTCCCGACCTGACGTACGCGATCGCGCACCTGCTGGGGGTGCGGCCGGAGAAGGCGGTGGGTTAAGCCGGCCGCTCAGGCGGCGCGGCTCTACGACTCCGCTTCCAGCACAGTGGCGACGGTGGCCACGAAGCCACGCGCAGCCGCCAGCGCATCCGCGGCGTGCTCCGCGGTGATCTCGTCGACAGCTTCGATCTCGTAATCAGCTGTGTTCTTCAGCTCGTACGTCCGGCCGAGCAGTTTCTTCTGCTCGGCCGTGAACCGAGGATCGTCCTTCACCAACGAAGCGAACGCGCCATGGACGCCGAGATGCGTCTTGAAGCGGCGGCCCTCGACCTCCATCAGCATGGCCTGGGCAGCGTGGAAAGTCGCGAGGTAGGCCATTCGACCGGCCTCCTCGGGCCATCTTCCAGACCCGACAAGCTCCTGCGCCATAGCGATGAAGCTTCGTGCCTTGCGCAGGAATGCGTCTGTTTCCGGCTTCATAGCTCGATCGCGTCCCGCCGGATCTCGTGCATGAGAGGCGTCCGGTCGTTGTAGGATCCGGCCCGATACGGCCGCGCATGCACGTGCTGCCCTGTCTCGAACAGGATGTCAGTTCCGATATCGGCGAGCCTGTACATCTCGCTTATGCGATCGGTGATGCCCCGCAGGAACACCGCGATGTCGTAGTCCGACTCCGGGCATGCATCGCCACGGGCGCGGGATCCATAGAGTACCATCCGCTCCACGCGGTCGCCATATGCGTCGGCAATGGCCGAGCGGGCGCGCGCCAGTATCGGGTCATCCATGACGTTGCTGTCCGACATGTCCGGAATATAGCACGGCAGGTGCCGGGTTCACGTCCCAGTTGGACCCGGCGCGGCCCTCAGCCATATGGGTCGGCGATGACCGACTACCTCGATCGCCTCAACCCCGAGCAGCGCGAAGCGGTGCAGACGCTCGACGGACCGCTGCTGGTGCTGGCCGGCGCCGGCACCGGCAAGACCCGCGTGCTGACCACCCGATTCGCCCACATCCTGCTCACCGGCCGTGCCTCGCCCGGCCAGGTGCTGGCGGTCACCTTCACCAACAAGGCGGCACGGGAGATGCGCGAGCGGGTCGGCGCGCTGCTCGGCCGTCCGGTCGAAGGCCTGTGGCTCGGCACCTTCCACGCGCTGTGCGCGCGTATGCTGCGGCGGCACGCCGAATACGTGAACCTCACCAGCAGCTTCTCGATCATCGACACCGACGACCAACTCCGCCTGCTGCGCCAGGTCATGGACGCCGAGGGCATCGATGCGAAGCGCTGGGCGCCGCAGGCCATGCTGGCGCTGGTGCAGCGCTGGAAGGATCGCGGCCTGACCCCCGACCGCGTCACCCCGGCCGAGGACACCGACTTCGCCAATGGCCGCGCCCGCGCCATCTACGCCGCCTACCAGGCGCGGCTCGCCGCCCTGAACGCCGCCGATTTCGGCGACCTGCTGCTGCACGTCACCGAGATCCTGCGCACCCGTCCCGACGTGCTCGCGCAGTACCACCGCGCGTTCCGCTACATCCTGGTCGACGAGTACCAGGACACGAACCTCGTGCAGTATCTGTGGCTGCGCCTGCTCGCGCAGGGGCACCACAACATCTGCTGCGTCGGCGACGACGACCAGTCGATCTACTCCTGGCGCGGCGCGGAGGTGGAGAACATCCTGCGCTTCGAGAAGGACTTTCCCGAAGCCCGCATCGTGCGCCTCGAACGCAACTACCGCTCCACCGCGCCGATCCTCGCCGCCGCCTCGGGCCTGATCGCGCACAACGAGGGCCGCCTCGGCAAGACGTTGCGCCCCGGCCGCGACGACGCCACCGGCGAGCAGGTCAGCGTGGTCGCCCTGTGGGACAGCGACGAAGAGGCGCGCATGGTCGGCGAGCGCATCGAGGCGCTGCGCCGTGACGGCCACCCGCTCGCCGAGATCGCCATCCTGGTGCGCGCCGGCTTCCAGACCCGCGCCTTCGAGGAGCGCCTCATCACGCTCGGCGTGCCGTACCGCGTCGTCGGCGGCCTGCGCTTCTACGAGCGCGCCGAGATCCGCGACGCCATCGTCTATGCCCGCGTGCTGGTGCAGCCGGCCGACGACCTCGCCTTCGAGCGCATCGTCAACGTCCCGCGCCGCGGCATCGGCGAGGCCGCTCTGCGCGCGATGTACACGCGCTCGCGCGAAGCCGGCGTGCCGCTGACCGAGGCGGCGATCCAGCTCGCCCACGACGGCGGCCTGAAGGGCAAGCCCCGCGAAGCCATCGCCGAGCTGATGCAGGGCTTCCGCCGCTGGCGCGCGATGCTGGAGAGCGACGGCCATCTGGTGACGATGGCGACGGTCCTCGACGAGAGCGGCTACACCGAGATGTGGACGCGCGACAAATCCGCCGAGGCGCCGGGACGCCTGGAGAACCTGAAGGAGTTCGTCCGCGCGCTCGCCGACTTCGAGACGCTGCAAGGCTTCCTCGATCACGTCGCCCTGGTGATGGAGAACGAGGAGAACGCCGAGGGCGACCGACTGTCGATCATGACGCTGCACGGCGCCAAGGGCCTGGAGTTCGACACCGTCTTCCTGCCCGGCTGGGAAGAGGGCCTGTTCCCCAACCAGCGCGCGCTCGACGAAGGCGGCAACAAGAGCCTCGAGGAGGAGCGCCGCCTGGCGTATGTGGGCCTCACGCGAGCCCGCCGCCGCGCCATCGTCAGCCACGCGGCCAACCGGCGCATCTACGCCAACTGGCAGAGCAGCATCCCCAGCCGCTTCATCGAGGAACTGCCCGAGGCGCACGTCACCCGCACCGGCAGCGCGGCCCTGGCGCGCGACGCCGTGCCGGCCGCGTTCGCCTCGTTCTCCGGCCAGTTCCCGCTGCTCGCGCGCCGCCCGCGCACCATCGAGGTCTGGGAGCAGCCCGCGCGGCCGCCACGGCCCGACGCGATCGAGGTCGGCGCGCGCGTCTTCCACCAGAAGTTCGGCTACGGCACCGTCACGGCGGCCGATGACGACCGGCTCGACATCGCCTTCGACAAGGCGGGTGCCAAGCGCGTGCTCGACCGCTTCGTGGAGCGCGCATGACGTCCCGCCACGCGACCGCGCTGGAGACCGTCTGGGTCGACGTGCCCGAGCAGGCGCTGGAAACCTATGAAACCGCGTTGGCCAGCGTGTGCGAGACGGCCGGCTTCTTCATCGACGACGCGACCGGTGCGTGGCGCGTCGAGGGCGTCAAGCCGCGCGGCGAGCGCGACGCGCAACTCGCGGCCGCGCTGGCCCTGGCGGACGCGGCGAGCGGCGTGCACACCGTGCTGCAACGGACGGTGACCGAGGCGGAGGGCTGGTTGGCGCGCACCTACGCCGCGTTTCCCGAGCAGCGCATCGGCCGGCGCTTCGCGGTGCGCGGCTCGCACCTGCAGGGCGGCAAGACCGCCGGCCGCATCACCGTCGTGCTCGACGCCGGCCTCGCCTTCGGATCCGGCGAGCACGGCTCCACCAAGGGCTGCCTGCGCGCGCTCGAACGCATCGCGCCTCTGCAGCCTTCGCATGTGCTCGATCTCGGCACCGGCTCGGGCATCCTGGCGATCGCGGCGGCCAAGCTGCTGCATCGGAAGGTGATCGCGACCGACATCGAGCCCTGGTCGGTGCGCGTCACGCGGGAGAACGCGCGCCGCAACGGGGTCGGGGCGCTCGTGCGTCCCTATCTCGCCGACGGCTGGCGCCAGCGCCCGCTGAAATCCGCCGCGCCGTTCGATCTGGTGTTCGCCAACATCCTCGCCCGGCCGCTGTCGCGGATGGCGCCGTCACTGTCGGCGCACCTGCGACCGGGCGGCCACGCCATCCTGGCCGGGCTGCTGTTCACCCACGTGCCGATGGTGCTCGCCGCCCATCGGCGCGCGGGGCTGTCTCTCGTCGCGCGCTACGAGGAGCGTCCCTGGACGACGCTCCTGTTGCGCAAACCGGCGGGCGCATGATCGGCGGAGGCGGAACCGCTGGAGCCGTGAATCACGCGCCGATATGTGCCTCAGTGCCGGCTGAAGACCTGCGGGATTTCCTGCCGCGTCAGGCCGATATCGGCCAGTTCGCGGTCGGTCAGCATGGACAGCTCGGTCATCGCGGCACGCCGGCTCGGCCATTCCTTCAGCCACGTCAGCACGTTCTGTGCGGTGCGCAGCAGGGCCGAAGGCGGCGCCGCGCGGCGCGCGTCGGACGCCAACCCCGCGCCCTGGCGGACAGTGTCGGTGTCGGTGAGCAGGAAGCGGATTTCCTGCGAGCTGATTGGAGCGTTCATGGCATCACTTCCCATCTTTCGTCGTCACGGAAGGTCGTCCCGTGCGGCCTTCGCATACGCAATATAGGCTCAAAAGCATGACCTTAGGTCGCAATGTTCCTCCGCCAGTCATGCGCTGAACGCATGGGAACCGGGGTGCGCTATGACACAAAGTGTTAACTCACGTTGCCGCGAGACACCCCGATGAGCCCGATGGGCGACCATGCCGAGCGTCTCGCCGCGCTGCGGCGCCACATCGCGGCACTCGCCCTCGACGGGGTGATCGTGCCGCATGCGGACGAATTCCTCGGCGAAGCCGCGCCCCCGTCCTCGCAGCGCCTCGCCTGGCTGACCGGCTTCACCGGCAGCGCCGGCATCGCCGTGGTGCTCGCGCACCGCGCCGCGGTGTTCTCCGACGGGCGCTACGTCCTGCAGCTCGCGCAGCAGACTGACGCGGCGCTGTGGGAGCAGCGCCACGTCATCGACGATCCGCCGCCCGCGTGGCTCGCCTCGCACGCGCCCGGCGGGCGCATCGGCTACGACCCAAAGCTGATCGCCGCCGACGGCCTCGCCCGCTTCACCGCCGCCGGGCTGGAGATGGTTCCGATTGAAACCGACCCGGTGGATGCGATCTGGTCCGACCGGCCGCCGTCGCCCGCCGCACCCATCGTGCTGCATCCGCTCGAGCTCGCCGGCAAGGCGTCGGCGGAAAAGCGCGAGGAGATCGCCACCGCACTCCGCAAGGCCAACCAGGACGCGGCGGTGCTGACCGATCCGGCCTCGGTCGCCTGGCTGCTCAACCTGCGCGGCGCCGATCTGCCGAACACGCCGTTCGCGCTCGCCTTCGCCATCCTGCGCGCCGACGGCAGCGTCGATCTGTTCGCCGACGCCGCCCGCATCGCGCCCGACCTGCGCGAGAGCTTCGGCAACGCCGTCTCCGTGCGTCCGCCGGACGAACTCGCCGCCGCGCTCGATGCGCTGGCCGGCAAGCGCGTGCGCGTCGATCCCGCCGCCTCGCCGGTCTGGTTCAGCCAGCGCCTGCGCGCCGCCGGCGCCGATGTCGTCGCCGAGCCCGATCCCTGCGCGCTGCCCAAGGCGCGCAAGAACCTCGCCGAGCAATACGGCATGCGGGTCGCGCACGCGCGCGACGCCATCGCCGTCTGCCGCTTCCTGCACGGGCTCGACCGCCACGCCCATCTCGGCACGGAAACCGAGCTGTCGGCCGCCGCGCAGCTGCTCGCGTTGCGGGCCGAGCTGCCGGGCTTCCGCGGCGAAAGCTTCCCCGCGATCTCCGGCGCGGGCGAGCACGGCGCGATCATTCACTACCGCGCCACCGAGGCGAGCGACCGCACGCTGCACCCCGACGAGCTCTATCTGATCGACAGCGGCGGCCAGTATCCCGACGGCACGACCGACATCACCCGCACCGTCTGGACCGGCCGCGGTACGGCGCCCGCGTCGGTGCGCGCCGACGTCACGCGCGTGCTGAAGGGCCACATCGCCATCGCCACGCTGGTCTTTCCGCGCGGCGTCGCCGGACCGCACATCGACGCCTTCGCGCGGCGCGCGCTGTGGGACGCCGGGCTCGACTACGACCACGGCACCGGGCATGGCGTCGGCAGCTACCTGTCCGTGCACGAAGGCCCCGCGAGCATCTCGCGCAACGCGCGGCCGATCCCGCTCGAGATCGGCATGGTGCTGTCCAACGAGCCCGGCCTGTATCGCCCCGGCGCCTACGGCATTCGCCTCGAGAACCTGCTGCTGGTCGAAGAAGCGTCCAACGCCGGCGACCGTCCCTGGCTGCGCTTCGCCACCCTGACGCTGGCGCCGTTCGACCGCCGCCTGATCGATCCCGGCCTGCTCGATCCCGCCGAACGCGCCTGGGTGGATGCCTACCACGCCCGCGTGCTGGCCGAGATCGGGCCGACGCTGCCGCCCGACGATCGTCCCTGGCTCGCCGCCGCCTGCGCCCTGCTGGCCTGACCGGACCCGAAATGACCGGGCGAGTCGCCCGGTGTGGGCGCCGAGTCGCCGGTTTTCCGGCCTTTTCCGGGCCTTCCCGCGCCCCCGCTCTGTGTCCGCCGGGACGCGCTTTCGCCTTGTTCGTCCGTGGTTTAGCCGGAAAGCCCCGTAAAATCGGCGTTTTGGACCCTCGAGGCTCTTGAAGGGCCGGAAAATGCGTGATTCTGTGCGGCAAGCACGGAATCGATACGAAGGAGACGATCCGATGGCTATGCCCACCAAGAAAGCTGCGGCTCCCGCCAAGAAGGCCGCCCCTGCGAAGAAGGCTGCACCGGCGAAGAAGGCCGCGCCCGCCAAGGGCGGGGCCGCGAAGCCGCCGGGCGGCACGGTGACGCTGAAGAACATCAGCGCGCATCTCGCCGAGACCCATGGCATGCCGAAGAAGCAGACCGAGACGCTGCTCTCCGACATGGTCGACAGCATGGTCGACCACCTCAAGCGTGGCGATCGCATCCGCATCGGCGGCTTCGGCATCCTGCAGGTTCGCGCGCGTCCCGCCCGCATGGGCCGCAACCCGGCGACCGGCGAGCAGATCCAGATCAAGGCCAGCAAGAAGGTGGCCTTCCGTCCCGCCAAGGAATTGAAGGAAGCCGTCTGACGTCCGCGCCGGCCCGGCGGCGTAACGCCGCCGGTGCTCTGCTGGCGCCCTGCCTCGGCTGACGCCTATTCTGCTCCCATGCCTGCCAACGCGGGCGAGGGAGAACGCCATGCGATTCAACCGCAGCCATCGTCCGGCGCGCCTGCTCGCGGGGTCGCTGATGGTGCTGGCGCCGTTCGCGGCGCGGGCCGATCTGGCGCTGTCGTCCAACGACGCGCACACCGTGCTGAACGAGAAGAACGCGCAGGTCGCGGTGCTGAACGCGCCGCCGGACAGCGTGACGGTCATCGATCTCGGCGTCTTCCCGCCGCGCGTGACCGGCAGCTTCGATGCGCCCGGCAGCGTCGTCGGGCCGCCGACCGCCGTGTGGCTCGCCGCCGACGAAAGCTGGGCGATCGTCACGTCGGCAACCA
>DATEQV010000142.1:0-19518 GCA_035272265.1 Acidisphaera sp.
GGCTGGAAAACTGCGCGCCAGAATCCTACACCGACGAACAGATGGAGGAATTCGACCAGCTCATGGAGCCGTGGCTCGAAGACTACGAGCGCAAGCGATCGGCCGGCGGAAAGTAGCCGAGAACTCGGCACTCTCCAGGAATTCTACTATCCTCAAAAAAAACGGCCAGATCCGGATGGGTGCTTCATGGAAGTTCGCGACGCGAGTTAGGCGCTGCGCCGCCACGCTTCCACCTCCCGCAGGCGTTCGCAGTTCAGTGCGTTCGCTGGACCATGGCGTCAAGAACAGCCCGACTTACGACGTTGCACCGTTGAGATGCCGACCGCGAACCGATCGTGGCCAAGCCCGGTGCCTGTTGAAAGAAGACTTGCTGAACGCGGCAGCCTATCGGCGCCGCAGCAAGAACTCGCGCCCGACCTTCACCCTCGGCACGCCGTCGTACGCCACGATGTCCGCCGTCGCGAACGTCTCGCTCCAGACCTCGGGGAGGAAGCTGCCGGTGCCCACCACGTCGATCGGCGCCTTCGCGTCCGCCATCACCCGGCACTTGTCGACGCCGAAGCCGGACGACGCCACGATCCGCACTTTCGAATAGCCGGCCTCGTTCAACGCCTCGCGCATCCGCCAGATCGCCGCGGCGGACACGCCCGTCCCCACCAGGTACCGCAGCTCGGTCTCGCTGCGGTAGCGCCGGATCGCCCCCGGCGAGTGCCGCTCCAAGGCCGCGTAGCTCGCACCCGGATCGAGCCCCTCCAGGAACCGCCCGCCATGCGTGTCCAGCCGCACGGCCAACTTCCCTTCCGCCGCCAGATCTGGAAAGCGCGCGCACACCGCCAGCCCGTCGGTGATCTCGCGCCCGAAATAGTCGGTCAGCACCGTCAGCGGCTCGCCGGGGAACGTCTCGACGAACATCTCGGCCGCGCGGACGGTGGAGCCCGCGTAGCCGATCAGCGCGTGCGGCATCGTGCCGTAGCCGCGCGGCGCGCCGAACCAGTGCGCCGTCGCGTCGTTCGCGTTGCCGATGAAGCCCCGCGCGCCTTCCGCCTGCGCCGCACGGCTGCCGACCGAGGCGGCGTACGACATCATGTCCGCCATCTCGGCCCCGGCGCAGTGCCGCGCCTCCATAGCCAGGAACGACGCCTTCGGCAGCGCCGCGCACATCTGATACGCGTTGTGCGCCGCCACGCACGGCGGACCCAGCTTCTGCAGCGCGAGCGTCTCCAGGTCCGCGAGCTGCTCGAGGCTGCCGGTCACGTACACCAGCGGTTCGCCCGCGCCGACCCACGCGCCTTCGGGATGCGTCACATCGATGTCGAACGACGTGCCGCGCGCCAGCGCGACCTCGGCGAGCCAGTCCGTCATCAGACGCGGCGCGGAGACCACCGGGCGCCGCAGGAACATCGCATAGGTCGCACGCACGTCGCCGTAGCGCGCGACGATCGTGCGCGTGCGGGTGAAATAGGCGTCGGTGCGGCCGGCGATCTCCGACGCTATGCTGCGCCCCGGCGGACGGTCCCCTGGGCGATCCCCGGGGCGATCCCCGGGGCGATCACCGTCCGCCACCTGCCTACACCGCCGCGGCGACCAGCTGACGCTGCGGGTCGCGCCGCGCCTTCAGCTCCTCGGCCACCAGGAACGCCAGCTCCAGCGACTGCTCGGCGTTCAGCCGCGGATCGCAGAACGTCTCGTACCGCGCGCCGAGGTCGGCCTCGCTCAGCTGGTGTGCGCCGCCGATGCACTCGGTCACGTTGCGCCCCGTCATCTCCACGTGCACGCCGCCGGCGATCGTTCCCTCGGCCGCGTGAACGTCGAAGAAGCCGCGCACCTCCGACAGGATCGAGTCGAACCGCCGCGTCTTGACCTTCGACGGCATGGTGACGGTGTTGCCGTGCATCGGGTCGCACAGCCAGAGCAGCTTGCGGCCGTCGCGCCGCACCGCGCGCACCAGCGGCGGCAGCTTGTGCGCCACCTTGTCCGCCCCCATGCGCGCGATCAGCGTCAGCCGCCCCGGCTCGCCGCGCGGATCGAGGATGTCGATCAGCTTCAGCAGCTCCTGCGGCTCCATCGTCGGGCCCACCTTCAGGCCGATCGGGTTGCGGATGCCGCGCATGAACTCGACATGCGCGCCGTCCGGCTGCCGCGTGCGGTCGCCGATCCAGATGAAGTGCGCCGAGCAGCCGTACGGCTCGCCCGACGTGGAGTCGATGCGCGTCAGCGCCTGCTCGTACGGCAGCAGCAGCGCCTCATGGCTGACGTAGAAATCGGTCTCGCGCAGGTCCCGCGTCGTCGCGCTCGTCATGCCGCAGGCGGCCATGAACGCCAGCGTCTCGTCGATGCGCGAGGCGAGGTCGCGGTAGCGGCTGGCCAGCGGCGAGCGCTCGACGAAGCTCAGGTTCCAGCGGTGCACCTCGTGCAGGTCGGCATAGCCGCCCGACGCGAAGGCGCGCAGCAGGTTCAGCGTGCCGGCCGACTGGAAGTAGCCGAGCTCCATCCGCTGCGGATCGGGCACGCGCGCCTCGGGCGTGAACTCCGGCGCGTTGATGATGTCGCCGCGGTAGCTCGGCAGCGTGACGCCGTCGATGGTTTCGGCATCCGCGCTGCGCGGCTTGGCGAACTGCCCGGCCATGCGGCCGATCTTCACCACCGGCACGGTGGCGCCGAAGGTCAGCACCACCGCCATCTGCAGCAGCACGCGGAAGGTGTCGCGGATGATGTCGGCGGTGAAGTCGGCGAAGCTCTCGGCGCAGTCGCCGCCTTGCAGCACGAAGGCGCGGCCCTCCGCGGCCTGCGCCAGCGAGGCCTTCAGCCGGCGCGCCTCGCCCGCGAACACCAGCGGCGGATGCCGGCGCAGCCGCGCCTCCATGGCGGCGAGCTTCTCGGGGTCGGGATAGGCCGGCACCTGCTTGATTGGGCGGGTGCGCCAGGAATCGGGTGCCCAACCCTGTGTATAGGTCTCGCGGGCCATCGTCGCGGTCATCGAACTCCCCTCCGGGCCGGCGTATCGGGCCGGCCCTGACCGGTGTGTTATCGACCGAAACGCCGGGCGATGGCTACTCGGCCGCTTCGCGCCCCTGCCCGGCGCCCTCGCGGGTCGCCTCGGGGCGCATGTCGGCGACCCGGGTGCGGGTGCGCAGGGTGACGAACTCCTCGGCCGCGGTCGGGTGGATGCCGATCGTGCGGTCGAAATCGGCCTTCGTCGCACCCATCCCGATGGCGATCGCCAGCCCCTGCATGATCTCCGGCGCGTCCTCGCCCAGCATGTGCGCGCCGATCACCTTCTGGCTCGCCTGCTCGACGACCAGCTTCATCATCGTGCGCCGGTGGCGTCCGCTGATGGTGTGGCGCATCGGCGTGAACCGCGTCAGGTAGATATCCGCCGGCCCGTGCAGCGCCGCCTCCGCCTCCGTGAGCCCCACCGTCGCCAGCGGCGGCGAGGAGAACACGGCCGTCGGCACGTTTCGCAGCGAGACGGTGCGGGCGCGCTTGCCGAACAGCGTGTCGGCGAGCGCGTGGCCCTCGGCGGTCGCGACGGGCGTCAGGTTCAACCGGTCGGTGACGTCGCCGATGGCGTAGATGTTGTGCACGTTGGTGCGCAGCATGTCGTCGACCATGATCGCGCCGGCCGGATTGAGCGCGATGCCGGCGTGCTCCAGCCCGAGCCCCGCGGTCGCCGGCCGGCGGCCGGTGGCGAAGAACACCATGTCGGCGTCGATCGCATGGCCGTTGCGCAGCGTCAGGCGCTTCGCGGCGCCGTCCTGCGTCACGTGATGCGGCGCGCAGCCGGGATGCAGGCGGATGCCCTGGCTCGCCATCATGTCGGCGAGGCACGCGCGCAGGTCGTCGTCGAAGCCGCGCAGCAGCATCGGCTGGCGGTAGATCAGGTCCACCTCGGCGCCGAGGGCGTGGAAGATTCCGGCGAACTCGACGGCGATGTAGCCGCCGCCGACGATCGCGATCCGCTTCGGCATCGCGGGCAGGAAGAACGCGTCGTCCGAGACGATGCCGAGTTCGGCGCCCGGGATGTCCGGGCGCACGGGATGGCCACCGGTCGCGATCACGATGGTCTCGGCCGTGATTCGCTCGCCGGCGATATCGACCGTGTTGGCGTCAACGAGCGTGGCGCGCGCGTCGTAGATCGTCGCCCCGCAGCCGGTGAGCAGCTTGCGGTAGATGTCGTTCAGCCGTCTGATCTCGCGGTCCTTCGCCTCGATCAGCGTGCGCCAGTCGTGTGCGCCTTTCCGGATGTGCCAGCCGAAACCGGCCGCGTCGTCGGCCCAGGCGCCGTATTCGCCGGCCTGCACCAGCAGCTTCTTCGGCACGCAGCCGACGTTGACGCAGGTGCCGCCCCAGAAGCGTTCCTCCGCGATCGCCACGCGCGCGCCGTGCTGCGCCGCGATGCGCCCGCACCGCACCCCGGCCGACCCGCCGCCGATCACGAAGAGGTCGAAATCCATCGTCTTGCCCCGTCCCGAGGGGTCAGCATGTGGCACGGCGGCGGTCGGCGTCCAATCCGCTGCCCGTGGCGGCGCGGCAGGGTTGCGCTTAGCTATTGCCCGTATGGCCCGCGATGCCGACCTGTATGACCGGGATTTCGTCGCTTGGACGGAAGTTCAGGCCGCCAAACTGCGCGACGCGGCTGCCGCCCGGGTCGATCTGCCAATCGACTGGGAGAACGTGGCCGAGGAGATCGGGAGCCTGGGGAGGGACAACAAGCGCGAACTCGGGCGCCGTTTGGACAACATCGTCGAGCATCTGCTCAAGCTGCGTTGGTCACCCGACAAGCACCCCGCGTGGCGCGGCACGGTCATTCGCGAGCGGCATGAAGTCGAAATGCTGCTCGAGCAGAGCCCAAGTCTGCGCCGGCTGTTGCCCGACTTGGTAGCCGAGGCGCACCGTTCAGAGCAGGAGTTGGTCGTCGACGAACTGTCGGACCGCGGGGGGATCACACAGGCCGATGCCGCACGGCTCCGCGACGAACTATTCTCGCCCGATCAGATCCTTGAGAACTGGTGGCCGGAACGGGCTGCCGACAGCAGCCGCGACTAGCGTGCCCGCCTAGGCGCGGCGCTTCTTGGCCTGATCGACGAAGGCCCGCAGCGCCGCGTTGATCCGGGTCTGGTAGCCGGGTCCTTGCTGCTTGAACCACTCGACCAGATCGGTGTCGAGTCGCAACGACAGCAGCTTCTTCGGCCGCACCGGGACAGCGTTCAGATACCAATCCTTCGGGATATCCTTCCAGTCGGGATCGCTGGCGATGTCCTGCTCCAGCTCCTCCTCGGTCTTCGCGTCCACGCGCGCCCAGTCGGTCCGATCTTCGCCGCGAGCAATCATCGCCCGCAGCTCATCGGCCGTATACCGCCTGATATCTTTGGCTTTCTCCACGCCTAGCCCTCCGCATCGAAATAATGCGCACCTTGGTCGCTCGTCGTGTGAAGACCACCGTAACCAAGCTGCCCTGTGCCATGCCGATCGCCAGCCAACGATCCTCTCCGCTGACGCTCCTCGCCGGCTCGACCAGATGCGGATCGTCGAACAGCGTAACCGCACGGACGAAGTCGAAACCGTGCTTCGAGATGTTGGCGAGACACTTCGCCTCGTCCCATTCGAACTCCATTTCGTAGCTACGAAATGTAGATACAACGATCTGGGCTACAAGGCGAGGTCTGCCCGCGGCGGCGGTGTGCCCTATTGGGCAAACGCGAGCGCTTCCCGGTGTATGGCCACCCTCGGCACGCCGTCCGTGCCGATGATCCCGCGATACATCCCCGCACTGTTGAACGGCAGCACCGGGTCGCCCTCGCGCCCCACCGCGATCAGCCCGCCCGATCCGCGGGCTTTCGCAAGCTCGATCGCCATCGCCTCCGCGGCCTCCGCCAGCGTCGCCGCCGTGTAGCGCAGGCGCGCCGACAGTTCGTGCGCGGCGGCGTGGCGGATGAACACCTCGCCGTCGCCGGTGCAGGACACCGCGACCGTGTCGTCCGCCCAGGTGCCGGAGCCGAACACCGGCGTGTCGCCCACCCGCCCGGGCGCCTTGCCGGTCAGCCCGCCCGTCGAGGTCGCCGCGGCCAGTCCGCCCGACGCATCCCGCGCCACCGCGCCGACCGTTCCGTGCTTCGAATAGTCGTCGCGGTCGTCGGGCAGGCCCTTCTCCCGGCGCTCCATCTCGCGCCCGAGCGCGGCCTGCCGGTTTTCCGTCACGAAATAGCTTTCCGGCTCGAACGGCAGCCCGGCCGTGCATGCGAACCGCAGCGCGCCCTCGGCGACCAGCATCACGGGAGCGGCGTCCAGCACCGCACGCGCCACGCGCACCGGATTGCGCGGCCCGCAGATGCTGGCGACCGCGCCGGCTGCGCGGTCGGTCCCGCGCATCACGGCGGCGTCCATCTCCGGCCGCCCGTCGGTCGTCAGCACCGCGCCGCGCCCGGCGTTGAACAGCGGATTGTCCTCCAGCGCACACACCGCCGCCACCACGGCGTCCAGCGCGCCGCCGCCGCCGGCCAGCACCGCGTGCCCCGCGCGCAGCGCCGTCGCCAGTCCGGCATGGATCGCCGCCCGCAGCGCGGGGTCCTGCGCCGCTTCCGCCCGCACCCCCGCACCGCCGTGGATGGCGAGCACCGCCGTCACGCGCGCCGCCGCAGCATGTCCGCGAGCGCCGGGCGGACGTGGCCATGGCGGCCCTTCAACGCCTCGGCGGCCGCCATCGCGTCCATGATGCTCTCCTGCACCGCCTCGGCGGTCGCCTGGAACAGCCGGTCGATGCGCGTCTCGGCCACCACTCGGCGATCCAGGATGTCGCCGTCCGGCTCCTGCGGCATGCGGTTCGCCGTGGTGAACGCCACCGCCAGGTCGCCGCTGCCGTGGCCGAAGAACGAGCCGGTCGACGCCACCCCCGCAAAGGCCCGGCGCGCCATCCGGCGCAACTGGCGATGGCTCAGCGGCACATCCGTCGCGAGCACGATCGCCACCGACCCGGTCTCCGCCATGCGCTCCGTCTGCGGATCGACGCGCGTCCCGTCGGGCAGCCGCAGGTCGCCGGCGCGGCCGAAATTCGCCATCACCAGCGCGCCGAGGTGATACACCTCGTGATCGAGCAGAAGCCGGCGCGACGCCGAGCCGATCCCGCTCTTGAAGCCGTAGCAGCTCATGCCGGTGCCGGCGCCGACCGCGCCGAGCGCGAAATCCTCCGCGGCCGTCTCGATCGCCGCTTCGGCCGCCTCCTCGGTCACCGCCATCGCCTGGATGTCCGACAGGTAGCCGTCGTTGCACTCCATCACCACCGGATGCACCACCGGCCCCTGGCGCCCGATCTCCGGGTCGGCGCGGATGGCGCGGCGGATCAGCGCGTTCGCGCAGGTGCCGACGCTGAACGTGTTGGTCAGCAGCACCGGCGTCTCGATGACGCCGGCCTCGTTGACGAACTCCAGGCCGAGGCTGTTGCCGACGCCGTTGAACACGTCGACCGCCGCGACCGGCTTGTCCTGGAAGATGTCGCCGTCGTGCGGCAGCACCGCCGTCACGCCGGTATGCAGGTCGCCGCCGCGGATCGTCGTGTGGCCGACCAGCACGCCCGGCACGTCTGTGATGGTGTTCCGCTCCCCGATCGGCAGCGACCCGCACCCCAGACCGAGGCTGCGCGCGCGCCTGACCTCAAGCCTCGCGGTCATGCCGGCGTCCTCGCGGCCCTATCGAGTTCTGCGCGATCCACGCCCGGTCTCCTCCAACACGGCCGATCTAGACATGCAAACGCACGCCCCGCAAACGCCGCGCTGGACGGCACGCCCAAGTTTCGTCATTGTCCGGAAGAACAACCATAGGTTGCGGTCATGCGGCGCTGGCTGACGGTCCTGGCAGTCTCGGTGGCAGTGCTGATGCCGCTCGGCGCGACCGGCGTGCCGCCCCTGGTCGACTACCCCGATCACCTCGCGCGCATGCTGATCCTGTCGCGATTGCACGCCGAGCCGCCGATGGCGGATGTGTTCATGGCCGACTGGCGCTTCATCCCGAACCTCGCGATGGAGGCGGTCGTGCTGCCGCTTTCGCGGGTGCTGCCGCTGGAGGCCGCCGGGCGCGTGTTCATTGCCTTGGCGATGCTGCTGCCGGTCGCCGGCTGCGCGGCCCTGCATCGTGCCTTGCATCCGCGCGCGGCGACGACGCCCTGGCCGCTCGCCGCTTCGCTGCTCGCCTGCAATGCGACGGTGACGTTCGGTCTGCTCGGCTTCGCGGCCGGCATCGGCGCCGCGATGCTGTCGGCGTCACTCCTGCTGCCACGCCCGCGGCCGCTTCTGGCCGCGTTGCTCGGCATCGTCGTGTTCGCCTGTCACGCCGTTGCCTTCGCGTTGCTGGTCCTGCTGCTGGCCGGCGCGTTCGCCTGCCGCGGCACCTTCCGGCGCCAAGCGGCCGCCACGCTGGGTCCGCTCATGCTCGCGCCGCTCGCCCTGTTCGCCGCGTTCGGACCGCATGACGGCGGGCTCGACCTCGACGGCGCAGCCTCGGCGCTGCTGCAGTCCGGGCCGGGGCTGAAGGTGCGATTGCTATGGCTGTTCGCGCCGTTCGCCTCGCCCGGGGGCTGGCCGTATCTCGACCTGCCCGTCGGCGCGCTGTTCGTGGCCATCCTGCTCGCCGCCCGCCGCCGCCTGAACCTCGCGCCCGAGGTGCTTCCCGCGCTGGTGGCGCTGGCCGCGGCGTGGGCGATCCTGCCCGACCGCCTGCTGGGCAACGGGCTGATGTTCGAGCGCATGGCCTGGCCCGCTTCGCTGCTGCTGATCGCCGGCACCGACCCGCGCCTGCCGCGCCGCGCCGCCGTCGCGGCCGCCGCCGCGTGTGCCGCGCTGCTGGTGGTGCGCGGCGCGGTCGCGACCGAGGACTGGGCCGGGCAGGGCGCCCGCCTCGCCGACGTGCGAGCCGTGCTGTCGGGCGTGCCCGCGGGTGCGCGGGTGCTGGCCGTGCGCGACGGCGCCGATCCGTGGCAGGCGGACCCGGACGAGGGCCGCGCCTCGTGGGCGTTCCACAAGGCGGTGGCCTACGCGCGGCTGCCGGCGCTGGCGATCACCGAACGGGCCGCGTTCTGGCCCATGCTGTTCACCGAGCCCGGCAAGAGTCCGTTGCGCGCCCGGCCGCCCTACGCCGAACTCGCCCAGCACGACGGTCCGCTGCCGCTGACCAGCATGCTGTCCGGCCCGCCGCCCCGTCCGCTCGCTGCGTCCGAGACCGCCCAGCTCGCGGACTGGCGGCGCCGCTACGATTACGTGCTGCGTCTGCATCCGACCGGCGAGCTGTACGACACGTCGCTCGCCGAGCAGGCCCGCGCGCCGTTCGCCGTGCTGTACCGGGTCAGCCCGGTTCCGGCGCTCATGCTCGCCGCCGCGCCCGGAGCCGCCCCGCGCTGAAGCCGGGTCAGCCGAACAGGATGACCAGTCCGAAGACCACCACGGCCAGTGGCAGAATCACCACCGCGGTGAACAGCAACCCGTAGAACAGCCCGACGGCCGCCACCGCGATCGGCTTGGCCAGCCGTTGCCGCCACGTCAGGCCGGGTTCGCGCACCGAAAGCCGCGACATCATGCTCACCGGCACCGGCGCCGCGGTCACCGCGCCGCCAAGTCCCGGAGCCGTTCCATCGTGCTGCACGTGTGACATGGCCTGGTTCCTGGGCCGCCGCCTGTTCAGGGCCGATACACGCACCCTAGGACGGATGCGGTTTCCGATCGGTGAAGCAGTTCACTGCCCGCGCGCCGGCCGGGGAATTGGCAATCCCCTCCGCCGGGCCTAATGCCGGATCAGGGAGCGTCCAGCCATGCACGTCGCCACCAGTCCGGCCTTCAAGAAGAACGCCACCGCCGCCCTCGCCGACGCCAGGCTGCAGAAGGCGCTCGCCAACTCCCGCCCGCAGTTCATGGCGCGCCGCGGTGCCGCCGTCGCCGCCCTGCCGGAATTCGAGCGGCTGCGCGACATCGCCCGCGACATCAAGAACCACACGCTCGCCAACCTCGACTTCTACCTCGAGGCTTTCGCCGACAAGGTCGAGGCGGCCGGCGGCCACGTCCACTGGTGCGCCACCGCCGACGACGCGCGGGCGACGATCCTGACCATCTGCCGCAACGCGGGTGCCAGGACCGTCACCAAGGGCAAGTCGATGATCAGCGAGGAGATCGGCCTGAACGATCACCTCGAGGCCAACGGCATCCAGCCCGTCGAGACCGACCTCGGCGAATACATCATCCAGCTCCGCCACGAGCTGCCGAGCCACATCATCGCACCCGCCTTCCACCTCAACCGCGAGGACTGGGAGAAGCAGTTCCGCCTCTCCCACACCGACCTCGACCCGAACCGCGTCTTCCACGAACGCCGCGACATCCTGACCGAGGCGCGCAAGAAGCTGCGCGAAAAATTCCTTGCCGCCGATGTCGGCATCACCGGCGCCAACTTCCTGATCGCCGAGACCGGCAGCAGCGTCATCGTTACCAACGAAGGCAACGGCGACCTGACGCAGACGCTGCCCCGCGTCCACGTGGCACTCGCCAGCATCGAGAAATGCATCCCCACGCTGGAGGACTGCACCTCGCTGCTGCGCCTGCTCGCGCGCTCCGCCACCGGGCAGGAGATGTCGGTCTATACGACGTTCTCCACCGGCGCCCGCCGCCCCAGCGACCTCGACGGGCCGGAGGAGTACCACGTCGTCCTGCTCGACAACGGTCGCACGTCGATGCTCGGCAGCGAGTTCCAGGACATGCTCCGCTGCATCCGCTGCGCGGCCTGCATGAACCACTGCCCGGTCTATGGTGCGGTCGGCGGCCACGCCTATGGCTGGGTCTATCCCGGCCCGATGGGCGCGGTGCTGACGCCGTCGCTGATCGGCGTGCAGACCGCCGGCCAGCTGCCCAACGCCAGCACGTTCTGCGGCAAGTGCGAGAGCGTCTGCCCGGTGAAGATCCCGCTGCCCGGCCTGATGCGGCACTGGCGCGAGCGCGAGTTCGAGCGTCACCTCACGCCTGCCGCCGCGCGCTACGGCCTGTCCGCGTGGGCCTGGTTCGCGCGCCGCCCCTCCGCCTATCGCCTGTTGACCCGTGCGACGGCGGCATCGCTGCGCCTGCTCGGCGGCAAGAAGCACCGCATCCGCCGCCTGCCGCTGGCGAGCGGCTGGACGCAGGGCCGCGACATGCCGGCCCCCGAGGGCGACACCTTCTTCGTCCGCTACGCGCGCGAGCAGCGCGCACGGCTCAAGTAGATGCGCACTCCGATCACACCGTCATCGCGAGCCGAAGGCGTGGCGGGAAGCAACCCAGCGCGCACGGCTGCGCAAGTCATGCGTAATCCGTCATTGCGAGGAGCGCAGCGACGAAGCAACCCAGGGCCGTACGACAGACGGTTGTCACGCGACTCTGGGTTGCTTCGCTCCGCTCGCAATGACGATGACCGTAACACCGGAAACCACCTGTGATGCCCGACACCGACCCCGGCCAAACCCGCGGCGCGATGCTGAACGCCATCCGCCGCGGCCTGCGCCGCGGGCCGCTGCCGGCCGACCAGGCCGCGATGCTGCGCCGCCGCCTGGCCGAGCATCCGCGCCAGCTCATCCCCGCCCGCACCGCGCTGCCGCGCGACGGCCTGATCGCGTTGTTCGTCGCCCAGGTCGAGGCGGTGTTCGGCACCGTCGCCCACGCCGCCACGCTCGCCGACGTGCCGGGCCTCGTCGCCGACTATCTCGCCGCGCAGAACCTGCCGGCCGAGATCGTCATCGCGCCGCACGACGAACTCCGCGCCATCCCCTGGTCGGACCGGCCGATGCTCGCCGTGCGCGAGGGCCGCGCCTCGCCGACCGACGCCTCCTCGGTGCAGCACGGCTTCGCCGGCATCGCCGAGACCGGCACGCTGATGCTGCCCGCCGGACCCGACCGCCCGACCACGCTCAACCTGCTGCCGGACAACGCCATCGTGGTGCTGCGCGCGTCGCGGATCGTCGGCCCGTACGAGGACGCCTGGGACATGCTGCGCGTCCAATGGGGCGAGGGGGCGATGCCGCGCAACGTGATGCTCGTCACCGGCCCGTCGCGCTCGGCCGATATCGAGCAGGCGCTCGAACTCGGCGCCCACGGTCCGCGCCGCCTGCACATCGTCCTGGTCGACGACGACGCGGCGGTGCAGCGGTGATCCGATGCGCCCGGCCCGCAACCCGAGGCTGACCGACGCGGATCGCGACGCCTGGGCCGCCTATGCCCGCACCGTCCGCCCGCTTGCCGGCCGCGACGCGCCGCCGCCTGCCGCCGCTCAACCGCCGCCTGCGCCACCGGTCCCAACCGCTGCCCCCGCCCCGCGCCGCGCCGTCCAACGCCCGCCATCCGTGGATGTCGGCACGCATCCGCCCGGCGTGGACGCCGCCACCTGGACCCGCCTGCGCACCGGCCGGCTGTTGCCCGAGCGCGCCATCGACCTGCACGGCCGCACCGCGCAGGACGCGCACGACGCGCTGAACGTCTTCCTGCATCGCGCGCACGCCGACGGCGTGCGCTGTGTGGAGATCGTCACCGGCCACGGCGCCCGCACCGGCGGCGGCGTGATCCGCCGCGAGCTGCCGCTCTGGCTCAACCTGCCCGGCCTGCGTCCGCTGGTGCTGGCCGCCGCGCAGCCGCCGAACAACCCGGGTGCCACCCGCCTGCTGCTGCGGCGCGTGCGGGCGCGGTAGGCCGTTTCACTATCGCCACATTCGCCCGCTGGCTAAGGTGCCCTGCGGTCGGTCCTGATACCACCGTCTTCGCGAGCCGCCACTTGGCGGCGCGGCGACCCAGGGCCGCGTGACAGGGGCCTGACGCGCGGCCCTGGATTGCCACGGCGCCTCGCGCCTCGCAATGACGATTTTCCTCGACCCTCACCGCCTGCGGCTCCGGACCAAAGTCGGCCCGGGTGTGATCGCCCGTCCGCTTTTCCCCGTCATCGCCCGCTTTCCCCCGTCATGGTCCGCCTGCCAGACCGTGCGAAAACGGGGCGCTTGGCGTGGCAACGTGGACGGCGTTCAGTTCCGCCAGGGATCAGGCGAGCTTGCCGATCAGGCCCTGCCCGCCGAGCAGGTTGATCGCGCGGGTCAGGTTGTAGGCCGGCACCGCCAGTGCGGTTTCGGTGGCCGCTTTTGTGCGAACCCGTAGCAGGAAGCGGCCGCCCAGGCAGCGTTTGAGGCTGGCAAACGGGTGCTCGGCGGTCTGTCGTCGCAGCCGCATCAGCGAGCGCTCGGCGCGCGCGTTCATCCGTCTGCCGGCCGCCTCGTCGACGTGCCGATACACGTAACGACGCGTCGTCTGCGTGCAGTCCGCCTTCAGCGTACAGCCGCTGCAATCCTCCGCCCGGTAGCGCAGCGCGCGATCGCGGCCATGCGCGCCGTTGCGCAGCAGCCGACGGCCCGCCGGGCAGGTCAGCGTGTCGGTAGCCGGATCGTGCACGAAGCGATCGGCGGCGAAGAACGCCCCGGTCCGATTGACGCAGCGCGGCGACGGCGCCGCCGCCGCGATGCCCGCCGCCTCGCACGCCGCCGCCTGCGACGCGTTGGCATAGCCGGTGTCGGCCACCGCCGTCAGCGTCTCGGCCGCCAGCACGTCGCGTGCCGCGCACGCCATCGGCAACAGCTGGCGATTGTCGTTCGCATCCGTCGTCACCTCGTGGTGCACGACGACGTGGCTCTGCGGATCGACCGCGATCTGCACGTTGTACGACGGCGGCTTGGCGCCGCTGCCATGGCCCATTGGGCGAGCGTCGGGCTCGCCGAGCACGCCCAACTCGCGCGCCTCGCGCGTCATCGTCTCGGCCAGGCTTGCGAGCGCGTCGCGCCGCTCTGCCAGTGCCGCCAGCGTCGCCTCGATCTGCGCGCCGGCCGGCGCGTCCGGCTCGGCCGCGTCCTGCGCATCCATCTCCGCTAGATAGGCCGCGATCTCGGCGTCGATCTCGGCGCGCGCCGCCGACACCTCGGCCGCATTCATGATCTGCTTGCGGCTGGCGCAGGCGCGCAGCTTGCTGCCGTCGATCGCCACGATGTTGCCCGCCAGCAGCCCGGCCTCGCGCAGGGTCAGAACGAACGCGCGGCAGCAGCCGATGATCGCCGCGCCGTTGTCGCGCCGGAAATCGGCGATCGTCTTGAAGTCCGGCGCGCGCTTGGCCATCAGCCACATCAGCTCGACGTTGACGCGGCACTCCCGCTCCAGCCGGCGCGACGAGCGCACGCCGTTCAGATAGCCGTAGAGGTAGAGCCGCAGCAGGTCGCGCGGATCGTAGCCGGGCCGGCCGATGCCCGCCGGGACGGCGCGCACGAAACCCAGTGCCAGGATGTCGAGCGTGCCGACGAACGCCTCGATCACCCGCACCTGAGCATCGGCGGCGACGTAGTCCTCGACCCGCGACGGCAGCAGCATCGGCTGCCTCCGGTCCACCCCTTCGACGTAGCCCATCGGTTCCCACTCCAGCGAATCGTGCCACCACGATTCTCACCCGAATGCCGGAGTTTTCACACAGCCTGGAAGGCGGACCACGACGAGACCAAGGCATGACGATGAACAAGGTGGGCGCGAGCACACTCAGGCTGTAGCCGATCTAGATCACCGCGGGCGCGACGCCGACGGCCGCCTCGTCGGCGACGGGGATCTGCGGCTTGATGAAGAAGGTCGCGGCGACGCCCACCAGCAGCAGCGCGATCGAGCCGGCGAACGGCAGCGTCCAGTCGCCGGCGCGGTCGACGATCCAGCCGAACAGCAGCGGCGAGATGATCCCCGCCACCGCCGCGCCGGCGTTGACGAAGCCGCAGGCGGTGCCCGCGTAGCGCGGCGCCACGTCCATCGGCACCGCCCAGATCGGGCCGATCGTCAGCTCCAGCAGGAAGAAGGCGACGCCCAGGCTGACCGTGACGATCGTCAGGTCGCGCACCAGCAGCACCGGGATCAGCGCGAGCAGCGTGCCGAGGAAGCTCGCGGCGATGACGTTGCGCCGCGCCGCCTCGAGGTTGCCGGTGCGGCGCAGGATCCAGTCGCTGATAATGCCGCCCGAGGTGTCGCCGACGATGCCGGCGAAGAAGACCGCCGAGGCGAAGATCGCCGAGCTCTTGATGTTCATGTGGTAGTTGCGCAGGAAGAACGTCGGCAGCCAGGTGAAGAACAGCCAGCCGGTCCAGCCGTAGCAGAAATAGGACCAGGACGGCCGGCGCGATGCGGCGGATCAGCGGTCCCCAGGGTACGTGTCTGGCGGTCGGGTGCGTCGCCCCGTACGGCGGCAGCGCGGCCAGGTCCTGCGGCGTCATCGCCGGATGCGCGCCCGGATCGTCGCGGAAATACCACCACCACACGACGACCCACAGCGCGGTGACGCCGCCGAGCACGTAGAACGACGCGCGCCAGGAAAGCGCGGTGACCAGAAGTGCCACGATCGGCGGCGTCACCGCGTTGCCGAAGCGCGAGCAGGAGTGCGTGACGCCCTGCGCGAAGCCGCGCCGGCTCCTCGGCGTCCAGTTGGTCAGCGCGCGGCCGGCCGCGGGGAGCGTCGCGCCCTCGCCGATGCCGAGCAAAAAGCGCACGCACAGCAGTGCCGTGAGGCTGCCGATCAGGCCCGTGCAGATCGTCGTCGCGACCCAGACGATGCCGCAGACCAGCAGCGTGCGGCGCGAGCCGAGACGGTCGCTGACCCAGCCGCCGATCACCTGGAACAGCGCGTAGGAGTAGCCGAACGCGGCGAACACCAGCCCGAGCTCGGTATTGCTCAGCCCGAGCTCCTGCATGATCGGACTTGACGCCGTGGACAGGTTCACCCGGTCGACATAAAGCAGGAACGACATCGCCCCGAGCAGCACGAGCGTGTTGAGCGGCGCGCCGCCCCGGCGGTATCCGAACACGTGTGTTCCTCCCTCGATCGGCGGCGGGCATCTTGCGGCCCGGTCTGCCGGCGTCGTCGGCACGCGCAGCGTGGAACAGCGCGCGACCTGCGGCAACGTGGCCTATGGTTTGCTCGTCTTCGGCCGGACGCCGCCGAACGCCCCCTGGGGTCGCCATGTCCGACATCGCGCTGATCCTGTTCGACCTGAACGGCGTGCTCTACCGCTACGACCGGGACGCGCGGATCGCCCGTCTCGGCGTGCTGTCGGGCCAGCCGCCCGAGGCGGTCAAGGCCGCGATCTGGGACTCGGGCTTCGAGGATGCGGGAGACGCCGGCGCGTTCGGCGCGTCCGAGTATCTGCGCGGCTTCGGCCGATGCATGGGATACGATCTCAGCGAAACCGAGTGGCTGGACGCCCAGCTTGTCGCGGTCACGCCGATCGCGGAGTCGCTGGCGCTGCTGCACCGGCTGCGGCAAGGCGTGCAGTGCGCGGTGCTGACCAACAACAATCTGCTGGTACGGCGCCATTTCGCGACGCTGTATCCCGAGGTTGCCGCGCTGGTCGGCGAGCGTGCGTATGTCTCGGCCGAGTTCGGCGCACGCAAGCCGGAGCCGGAGGCGTATCGAAGCTGCCTCGCCAGGATCGGCGCGGAGCCGACGGCCACGCTGTTCATCGACGACAGCGCGGCCAATGTCGCCGGCGCCCGTGCGGCCGGGCTGCTCGGCTACGCGTATTCCGGCCCGGAGGAACTCGAATCGGAGCTTCTCGGGCGCGGGGTGCTGACGTGAACGGCTGGCGGTCGCCGGGATCTACTGCGTGGCTGTCCCGGGAGTGGTAACCTCCACTTCTTCGTTCGCTAGCGGGCCGGTCGCGAGATTGGCCCCGCCGTCTCCGGCGACGAGCGAGGTCGTCAGCTTGGTGACCGCGTAGCTGGCGCCGCTGCCGTCGCTCGTGAACGACCAGGTGAGTGTCATCAGGCAGTGCATCTCCGCGTTCTTGCGGACCAGTAGATAGACGATGTGCGTGTCGTCGATCGCGACCTTGTCGATCGTGCCAAGCTCGTCGGTCCACTGCCACTTCGGCGCGTCGGTCAGCCGCAGGGGAACGGGTTCGCCCGGCGACAGAGCAACCCATACGGGTACGATGTCTGCCATCGTGGCGAAGATCTTCGTGTACGATGCGCCGTTGGTGTAAGTAACGCTGCGGTTCGCCCGGCAGTTCTGCAGGAGGCACGCCTCCCAGCCGTCGATATCGCTGGCGGACGAATCGCCAGCGATGGTGACGGTCACGTGGACGCCGATGTTGCCGCTCCGCATGCCGTAATTGGTGGGTCCGCCCTCGCGGCGGCTTTGGTGTGCCGTAACCTCCGGCTGCTTCAGGGTGATCACCGGCTTGCTGCAGGTGAATGAGCACTCCGGAGTCTTGACCGGAGCCAACAGCGGCAAGCTTGTGCAATTCGCCTTGAAGGTCCTGAGAAACTGCTCGCGGAACTTTTCGACCCTTGGGTCTTCGAGCGAGCCCGGATCGAGGTCGCCGTTGGAATCGACGTCCGTGCTTAGATGATCCGCCAGCTTCGCCCTGCTCCACAGGTCCTTCAGATCCACCCCGCTCATCGCTTTCACGGCGTGCGTGTCTGAGAAAATGAAATTAAAATAGCCCGTGAAGACGGCATCGGCGTTTTGCTGGCGCTCCACCCGAGCTGTTGCGTCCGGTATTTCCTCTCTGAGTGACTGGAGCGCCGCTTTCGCGCCGCCGAGGTCGCCGCCTTCCACAGCGTCTAGAACGTCTTGCCGCCACGATTCGAGATCCTCCATCAGGTCCGGAGAGAGCGTCTTCTCGAGTTTTTCCAGTTCAGCGCGGAGCGCGTCCAATGGCTGCTCGGTCGATCCCGAACCGAGCGACAACTCGAAATCGACTTGCGCGAAAAACGCAGCCGTCACTGGGTCGTCCGGATCCTCCCCGAACGGAGCGAAAAACTCTGGAATCTCATCCAGCTGGGCCATATCGAAAGCGGGAGTCGGTGCCGGCGCGTCGTTCGGGACGGGCTTGTCGGACATCAGAGGTCTCCTCGTTGCCTGACTCAGTGCGCGGCGAGCTGGGCTTGTAGCTGTGTCAGCCCGTGCTCGAGCGTGCTGCGGAGGTCGGTCGGTATAGCAAACGGATTACGGTCCACGGCGCGGACGCGGGCGTCGCTCGCAAGACGCGCCAGGGCCTCGTCGACGGCCTTGGATGCGGCGGCCCGTGCCGCGTCCCGCGTCGACTCCGCCGCCCGGTCGAGGTCCATCCGCTTGGCGGCCAGAGGGACGTGGAAACCTTGCACCGTGTCCTCGATCTTGTCGGCAATTCTGCCAAGCGCCGGCACGCCGCTCTTGCGCAGCGTGTCATACAAGCGGGTGAGCTGCGCATCCGCGCGATCCTTCGCGTCCCGCCAGACCGACAAGGGCGAGCCAGTGCCGGAGCCATCGCTGCCTCGGGCCACCGGCGCGAACTGCACGCCAAGGACCCGGCCAACCCACTCGCGTTTTGCCTGTGCGTCATCCATCCCTGACTCCTTCGCTTGTCGCAGGACGAAGTGCGGTCGTCCGGCAATCGACGTCGTGTCCGGTTCGAGCGCCTTGGGCGTTCCGAAGAAGGCCGAGCTCCACCGCAGCGGGACCGCTCGGCAAGGATTACGTCGACGGCGCAGCGAGGGTCGGACGTTCACCTGTGCGAGAGGCAGTCCCGGTGCGATGCGCGTTGGCATGTCCGGCTGCTGCCGGTTCGCGCGTGTCCGGCTGGCCTGATGGTCGATGCGAGCCCGCGATTTTCCGCCCGCGCCGACCGGCCGCCGAACCTACCGCTCGCCGTCTGCCCCGCTGCCGTCGCGGGTGATGCCCGCGCGGGACGGCGCGTCCGAGTGCGGCCGCACCGTGCGGCTCATCGCCGCCACCTCCTCGTCGGAGGCGGGCGGCGGAGGCGGCTCGCGGCTGACGACCGCCTCGTTCAGCACCGCCTCGACCGCCTGCGGGTCGATGCGGTTGGCCTCGGCGAACAGCCGGTCGGCGGTTTCGCTGTCGCCCTCCGACTCGGCGCGCACCGCCTTCTCGGCCAGTGCCCGCGCGTTGGCGAACCGCTCGCCTTCGCCGTCCGTGCTGTTCTCGCGCATCGAGCGCCCCCGATTCCCCTGGTGATCTTGCCCGTGCCATCACAAGGCCGGGCCGAGCTTGGAGCGAAGCTTACCAGAGCAGAGGCATTTCGGGCAGACGTACTTGCCCGTCCCTGGCCTGTGCTCAGCGCGTCAGCTCCGATCCGGCGTCCTGCGCGAGCAACAAGGAGATCGGCGCGGCCAAGCCACAGAACACCGTGACGACGAGAAACGCCGTGCCGAAATCCGTCGTCGCTGGCTCCGTGTGGCGAGAGACGAACATTGCTACCTCGAGTGCCGCCGCGCCCGCGGTGATCCCGAGCGTCAGCGAGACCTGCTGCAAGGTCGAATACAGGCTGGTCGCCGCACTCATGCGCGCGCGGTCGGTCTCGGCATAGGCGATCGTGTTGTAGGCGGTGAACTGCAGCGAGCGGAAGAAGCCGCCGATCAGCAGCACCGCGTATATCGCTACCAACGGCCACGCGGGCCGGAAGAAGGCGGTCACGCTGAGCAGCGCGGTGGAGATCAGGCCGTTCCAGAACAGCACGCGGCGGAA
>DATEQV010000143.1:0-4297 GCA_035272265.1 Acidisphaera sp.
GTGCTCGGTCAGGCCCCGCTCGATCCGCGTCCGTCGTTTCAAGCCGCGCTCGTCGATGATGCCGGTGTCGCCGCCCTCGCCAAGCCCGGTGAACTCGACGACGAGATGCGGCACTTGCAGCAGCCGCTGCATCGTCATCTCCCCGGTGGCAAGCTCGTGTCCCTTCGCAACCACGAGGACCTCGCTTTCCTCGACGATCGGCGTGCGGAACAGTCGCGCAGGCACGTAGTCGAACCAGCTCACCGCGAGGTCGAGACGCCCGCTGTCGAGCTGCGCGGCCAGATCGGTCCGGCCGATCGGGAAGATCTGCACGTCGATTCCGGGCGCCTCCTGCCGGAGCGTTGCGATGAACGTCGGCAGAACGACAACGGCGACGTAGTCGCTCGCCGCGATGGTCAACGCGCACCGCGCTCGGGCGGGGTCGAATGCCGGCGGCGAAAGGCTGCGCCGGATCGTGTCGAGCGCGTCCGCGATCGGGCCGGCGATCTCGAGCGCCCGCGGGGTGGGCCGCACGCCGCCGGTATCGCGCACGAACAACTCGTCGCCCAGCGAATGCCGCAGGCGGTTCAGCGCGTGGCTGACGGCCGACTGTGTCAGGTGCAACTGGCGGCTGGCGCGCAGCACGCTCCGCTCGCGCATGACAGCGTCGAACACCAGCAGCAGATTGAGGTCGAGCCGCCAGAAATCCACTCCGCCGCCCCCTCACTCATCTGTTCGTACCATGACTGTATGCCTTGGCCGCAGCCCGGCGGAAGCCCGCGGTCAGGCGCCGTACAGCCGGCGTAGCAGCTTCTTGTCGATCTTGCCGACGCTGGTCTTGGGGATGTCGTCGGTGACGATCACCCGCTCCGGAACCCCGAATTTCGAAAGCAGCCCGCGCGAGACGAAGCCCATCAGGTGGGTGCGCACCTGCTCGGTCTCGACCGTGTCATCGGGGCGCAAGACGACGATCGCGAGCGGCCGTTCCGACCATTTCGGGTCGGGAATGCCGATCACCGCCGCTTCGGCGATCTGCGGCATCTGCAGCAGCATGTCTTCCAGCTCGACCGAGGAAACCCACTCGCCGCCCGTCTTGATCACATCCTTCAGCCGATCGGTGATCTTGAGGTAGCCGTCCGGTCCGATCATGCCGATATCGCCCGTGTGCAGCCACCCGCCGGCCCACAGCTTTTCGGAGCTGGCCTGGTCATGCAGATACCCGTGCGTCAGCCAGGGTGCGCGCACCACGATTTCGCCCACCGACACGCCGTCGCGCGGCACGTCGTTCATCGCGTCGTCGACGGTGCGTATCTGAACGAGGCCGACCGGGCGGCCGGCGCGGCAGCGGACCTCGATCTGGCGGTCGCGGCTCCAATCCGCCATTTCGGGCAGCAGCCGCGAGATGGTCAGGATCGGGCAGGTCTCCGACATGCCGTAGCCGGCGAATACATCCAGCCCGGCATCGAGCGCCTGCGCGGCTACCGCCTGCGGCAGCGAGGCGCCGCCGATGATCACCTTCCAGCCCGACAGATTGACGGAGCGGCGTTTCGCGCCGGCCAGCACCATCTCCAGCAAGGTCGGCACGCAATGCGAGAACGTGACCTTCTCGCGCTCGATCAACCCGAGTAGCGTATCCGGCACATAACGACCGGGATAGACCTGTTTGGCGGCGCGCATGGTCGCCACGTACTGGACGCCCCAGGCATGCACGTGGAACATCGGCGTGATCGGCATGTACACATCATCGTCGTTGAAGCAGCCCTGGCCGTTGCCGGCGAGCGCGCTCGTGGCGGCGAGCGTATGCAGGGCGAGCTGGCGGTGGGTGAAATAGACACCCTTCGGCAGCCCGGTCGTGCCGGTGGTGTAGAACGTCGTCGCGCGCGTGTTCTCGTCGAGCGCAGGGAAGGCGTAGCCGGGGTCCGCGGCGGCGAGCAGCGCCTCGTATTCGCCGGCGATCGGCAGCGCGCCCGTGGCGGCCGCGCCGTCATCCGACATCAGCACGAGCCGCTTGCCGGGAACCACCCGGTCCCAGATCTCCTGCAGCAACGGCAGGAATTCCGCGTTGAACAGGATCACGTCGTCGGGCGCGTGGTTGATGGTGTAGAGCACCTGCTCGGCCGTCAGTCTGACGTTCACCGTGTGCAGCACCGCACCCATCATCGGGACGGCGAAGAAGCATTCGAGGTAGCGATTGCTGTCCCAGTCCATCATCGCCACCGTATGGCCGCGATGCACGCCCAACCCGGCCAGCGCCGATGCCAGGCGGGCCACGCGCTCCTCGAGCTCCGGGTAAGACAGTCGCCGCTTGTCGGCGTAGACGATCTCCTGGTCGCGCGCGCGCCGCACACCCGATGTCAGCAGTTCGCGGATGGTCAGGGGGTAGGAATACGCTTCCGATGCGCGCGTGACGGCTTCACCGGTCATATGGAGCGCCTTTCGTCCGGACTGTTTCCCCGGCATGACGATAACCCCGGGGCCCAATGCGGCAAACTCAATTTTTTCAGGCGCGACCTGAATGCCCTGCATCTGCGCCGGCCCGCGGCATGCCCCGCCGACCGAAGCATGAGCATCCTTCAGGTTCTACCTGAAGGGAAACCATCCTCCGGCATCTTGACAGTCTACTCCCGCCGCTAGCTCATCAACTGGCGAGGCCGTGTCGTCGTGCCGATGGCGGAGCGCCGCAGCAGCAACGCAAGACAACACCAACATCGGACAGGGGGGATCAAGATGGCCGAGCCGGCATCGGCGGTCGAACACGTGCAAGCGGCCCTCGGCCGCGCGCCCGGCGAGGAGCTGGGTGTCACCGAGTGGTTTCCCGTCGACCAGGATTTGGTGAACCGGTTCGCCGAGTGCACCCGCGACTACCAGTGGATCCATGTGGACGTCGAGCGAGCGAGGCGCGAAAGCCCGTTCGGCGGCACAATCGTGCACGGCTACCTCGTCTTCTCCCTCCTGCCGCACTTTTCGTACGAAATCGGCATGGTGCCATCCGGCGTTCGCCAAGCCATCAATTACGGCGCCGAACGCTGCCGCTTCCCGGCACCCGTCCGCGTTCCGTCGCGCCTGCGCGACCGCATCACGCTGGTGGGACTCGAAGACAAGGGCGAAGGCCGCGTGCTGATGACGGTGCGGCACACGGTCGAGATCGAGGGCGAGGCGAGGCCCGCGCTGGTCGCCGACACGCTCGCCATGCTGATGGTCTAGGCCATGGCGCAGACACGCGACGTCGGCGGACGTGCCGTGACGGCTGCACGCAAAGACGCAGGGCAGGCGGCCGTCGCCGCACAGCCGACCGACCCGCAGGCGACCGACCCGCAGGCGACCGAGCGGGCGGGCGACATCGGGCTCGGTCTCAATCCCCTGGTCGGCTACGGAACGACCGATTTCATCACCGGCCTTGCGCAGCTTGCCGAGCGTGTCGTTGCCGAACCTGCGGTGACGGCGCAGATCGGCGCCGCGCTGGCACAGCGCTTGGCGACGGCCGCGCTCGGCCGATCCGATCTGCAGCCGCGCCCCGGCGACAAGCGCTTCGCTGATCCGCTCTGGGACAGCAACCCGTTCTTCCGGTCGCTCAAGCAGTCCTACCTCGCATGGTCGGAAGCGGCCGAGGCGTGGCTGGGTCGCAGCGGCCTCGAGGGCAGCAACGACGCGAGGGCGCGGATCGCGCTGGGGCTCCTCGTCGATGCCGCGGCGCCGAGCAATACGCTGCTCGGCAATCCGGTTGCGCTGCGCAAGCTGCTGGAGACCGGCGGCGGCAGCGTGGCGCGCGGCCTGGGGCACATGGTCGACGACCTGCTCGCCAACGGCGGCCTGCCCGCGCAGGTGGACGCGAGCAAGTTCAAGGTCGGCGGCAATCTCGCCCTGTCGTCGGGCGCGGTCGTGTTCACGAGCGACGTGCTGGAGCTGATCCAGTACACGCCGACCACCGAGCAGGTGCACAGCCGCCCGCTGCTGATCATCCCGCCGCAGATCAACAAGTTCTATCTCTACGACCTCGCGCCGGGCCGCAGCCTGATCGAGTACCTCGTCGCCGGCGGCCAGCAGGTCTTCGTGGTGAGCTGGCGCAATCCGTCTGCGGATCAGCGCCACTGGAACCTCGAGACCTATATCGCCGCACTGCTGGAAGCGACCGAGGCGGTGCGCGAGGTCACCGGCAGCGCGGACCTCAACCTCAACGCCGCGTGCTCGGGCGGGATCACGGCGGCGCTGCTGCTCGGCCATCTCGCGGCGAAGGGCGACCGCCAGATCAATGCAGCGACGCTGATGGTCACCGTGCTCGACACCAGCGTGGAGAGCATGATGACCTCGCTCGCCACGC
>DATEQV010000144.1:0-4697 GCA_035272265.1 Acidisphaera sp.
GGCTGGAAAACTGCGCGCCAGAATCCTACACCGACGAACAGATGGAGGAATTCGACCAGCTCATGGAGCCGTGGCTCGAAGACTACGAGCGCAAGCGATCGGCCGGCGAAAAGTAGCCGAGAACTCGGCACTCTCCAGTTGATGAAGAACGTCGCATTATTCAAACTGATCGTCGCAGCCGCATTGTAGTTCTGGACGTTCTGGACGATACCGTTGGTAACCGTAAGTTGGCTGCCCGTCAGGTTCTTGCTTGCCATATCAAGCACGCCGCCGGTGCTTGTCGTGAAGTATGGCGTGTAACCGCCACAGGGATCTATGCTGTCTGAGCCGTTGACGGCGAAGGAGTTGGACGTGCCTCCGCCGGCGGTCAGTGTGATGCCTTGGCTGATATCGTATTCGTCGCCGTTAGACGGCGCGGGAACGGATCCGCTCTTGCCCCATGTCTGATTGACGGTGACGTTATACGTGGTCACAGGTCATCTCCCAGATTACTCTCTACTGCTCCGTCGAGTGCCGATGCGTACCAAGGCAAGGTCTAGTGCGCTCAGGCGGCCTTGCGCAACCGAGCGATCCGTTCGCGCCGCAGGCCCGGAGTTCTCCCGCGGTACCGGGGAACGCCGCGGCCGATGCGGGCGCGAGGTCAGGCCGCCGGACGCGCCCAGTTCGCGTAGTCGCTCGGGGGGGCGGTCCGGAGGAACGGGCTCTCGATCGCGTGCGACCGCTCCGCCCGATCCAGGCCGGGCCCAGTACTTGTAGGTGCCGTCGCCGATCAGCTCGATGCTGACGGTCCGGGCGCCGGCGGGCAGCCGCGCCGCGCCGGCCGTCCAGCGCCACGTCGCGAGATCATCGCTCTCCAGGCCATGCCAGCCGTCGTCCAGGTCGAGCGGGTCGAGCGGAAGGTCGTGCGCGTCGTCGAGGAGGATGCGGCTCACCCGCACGCCCAACGGCCGCGTGTCGTGGTTCCCCGGATGCACCTGCGCGGGAACCGAGGCCCGGGACGTCAGGCGGATGTCCGTCGCTCCGGGCGGGAGCCGGAAGCGATACTGCCCGATTTCGGCCTCGCAGGCGGAGACGATCCGCCCATCGACGACCAGATGCAGATCGCAATCGTAGGTGATGGCGTAGCCGAGTTTGTCCGCGCGCTGCAGCAGGCGGTCCTGTACCGCCGTGATCTGCGGGCCCGACATCACCAGCGGCGCGCAGGTCTCGGTCCAGTGCTTCGGCATGAAATCCGGATGCAGTTCGACGAAGCCCTCGGCGTTGGCGAAGGCGTTGCGGTTGCCGGTGTCCAGGTAGCTCTCGACCTGCAGTCCTTCCGCGAGCAGCACCTCGTGGCGGTCGAGCTCGACATGCCAGTAGGTGACCTCGTGCCGCGGCACCTGCACGATGGTGGCGCCGTTGACCAGCTTGCCGATCTGGATCAGCACGCCGTCGACGAACACGAAGTGGCCCGGGCTGAGCCAGAGGTCGCGATGCGGCGTGCCGTCTGCGAAGGCCCCGGCGGACACGCGGATCGGATGCACCGCTTCCGGCTTCGGATGGGTCCGCAGATCGAGCCGGCGGTGACCGATCCAGCGGATCGGCCGCAGCCCGCCGCCGAGCACCGCCATCGCCTGATCGCCCACGCGCAGCGCTTCGACCGGCACCTCGCCACGCGCGGTCAGGATGCGCGTGCCGGTGACGAAGCACGGGGGGCCGTTCGTGATGTAGGCGTTCATGCCAATGTCGGTTACTCTCAGGGCATTGATTGCTCCCGAGTAAACCGCGGTTTGGCTGTTCGAAGTGCCGCCGCCGAAGGTGAGCGCCCCGCCACCGCCCATCCCGTCGTTGAGCGCAAGCACGCCCGAGACGGACAGCGTGATGTTGTTGCCGGTATTGCCGCTGCCGTTGCCGGGCTTGATCGTGAGGCTCTTGACCTGGAACGACGGCTATGAAGCCGAGACGGCGTACGACACGAGCTACTACCGCGAGCTGTCGCCCGTCTGGCTTGCCACGACGGCACTGCTCGCCGGCATCCGGCCGCCGCGCATCGACCGTGCGTTCCACTGGGCGGAACTCGGCTGCGGCACCGGCCTGACCGCCGGCGCCTGCGCCGCCGCCTGTCCGCACGGGGAGTTCTGGGGCTTCGACTTCAATCCGGTGCACATCGCCAAGGCGGTCCACTTCGCCGAGAGCGCCGCCCTGCCCAACGCGATCTATCAGGAGCGCTCGTTCGCCGAGCTCGCCGAGCTGCCCGAAGGCGCCCTGCCGGCGTTCGACTTCGTCGTCATCCACGGCGTCTATTCCTGGCTGACGCGGGAGAACCAGGCCTGCGTGGCGGCCGATCCAAGCTTTACCTGATCGAGCGGTCGGGCGCTGGCTACCGCGTCGTCGACGGTCTGTCGCCGGAAGGACCAGACACGCCGGAGATGGAGCTCGAGCAGTCCGATCCCTCCGCCGTGTCGTTGCTCAATCCCGGCCAAGGATCGAGGAAGTTCAGCCATCGCCTTGCCAGAATGCGCGCCGGTCACCGTATCCGGCATACCATCTCGCGCGCCGAATTCTCCCGCAGGCGGCTGATCGCCCGCTTCACGCCGCACGCCGCCGGCGATGCCGTCGCGGCGATCACCGACGCCATCCATGAGACGCGCACGATCGCGTCCCACTTCTTCACCGATGCGATGGTCGCCGTCTGGCTGTCGCAGGACGATCTGCAGGCGAGGTTCCCGCAACTCGACGAGGAGACCTGCCAGTACGCGTATCTAGCCTGGTACACGTGCCGGCGGCCGGTCGAAGGCAGGCTTCACCTGTCCAGCGAGCCGACGAACCAGATCCTGCGGGCCATGTCGGACCTGAAGCTCACCGACGAGTCGCAGTTCGGGTTCGCCTGCACGGCACTCATGCTCGCGGCGTTCTGTTACGCCTCCGGCTACAATGATGTTCAAGGCCTCGGCGTGCCGGCGTGCCAGGCCGACGACATCGTCCCGTGGTTCTTTTGCGAGGGCGCCTACCACCTGCACGTATCGCATTGCATTCAGCAAGCGACGCGGATCGAGCTGGCGGCCGCCCGCTCCGGCGGGCCCTCTGCGATCGTGACGTGGACGATGGATCGCATCGCGCTCGCGCCGGGCGCGCCGGTGGCGGTGGATCGCGCCGGCCTCCTCGCGCACCACCTCGCCACCCGCGGAGACGACGCAGCCCGGTGGCGGGACCTGCTGCGCGAAGCGCTGCTGCTGGACGGCGAGGCGAGCTTCGACGATCCGCCCTCTTCCGTCGTCCCGCCGGTGTGCGCGCGGCTCGGCGCCGCCGTGCAGGAGCGGGCGGAGCTGCTGCTGGTCGACGGTCAGCCGGAATACCTGTGCGAGGGCGGCCAGGGCTACCGGCTTCTGGTGCAGGGCGAATGGTATCCGGCCGAGTCCGCGTTCGTGTGGTCCCGCGCGCCGATCTCCACGCTGCTGTTCTGCGTGGCCGGCGGCCCGGTCGACTGGCTGCGCATCGGGCTGCTGTTCGATCGGTCGCCGATGCACGAGCGCCGGTTCAGGATCCTCCTGAACCACAATCCTATCTGGATGGGAACGATCACCGAGGCGTCGTCCGGCGAGCTTATGCTCGCCGCCACCGGTCGCAGCGTGTCGCACGAAGCGCCCAATTTGCTGCAGTTCGAGGTCGACGAGCCGTTCGTGCCGGCCGCCCAGTCGCTGTCGTCCGACAATCGCACGTTGGGTGTCGGCCTCAAGCGCATCTGGGTCCAGCGCGGCACGGGGGTCGCGTGACCGCCCCGGCCCCGCCGTTCGGCGGCACGGATCGCGGCCGGCGGCGGCTCATCGTCCGTGGCGACCTGCGCAGCCGGACCGGGCTCGCCTATCACGTCAGGGCGCAGCTGCATCTGCTCGCGGGCGAGTTCGACATCGTCGGCGTCGACGTGCATCCCGATCCGAGCGACCGGGAGGGCCGGTTTCCGTATCCGGTCATCCCCGACGCCGAGGTGCGGCGCCAGATCGCGGCGAGCCGGCACCGCCCGGTCGTCCTGCATCACACGCCGCCGGACGACTTCCGCAGCTTCCCCGGGGCGTGGAACGTCGGGTCGTTCGCGTGGGAGACCGACGTCGCGCCCAGGCTGCGGCAATGGGCGATCAAGATCGCGCTCATGGACGCGATGTGGGCGCAGTGCTCGATGATCGCCGACCTGATCCGGCAGACCGGCTACCCGGGCCCGGTGCACGGCATCACATGGCCGTTCGATTTCGCGCAGATCCGGCGCGGCGATCCGGGACTGCGCCAGGGCATCGGCGCCCTGCTGTTCGGCCGCCAGATTGGCCGCGGGTTCGAGACCAGAACCACCTCGCTCGCCCAGGCCCGCGTCGGCGCGCGCAACCTGTTCGTCACCGTGCAGTCGATGTCGGCCCGCAAGGGCCTGCCGATCCTGCTGAGCGAGTGGCACAAGCACCTCGCCGACAGCGCCAACGCGGCCGATCTGCTGGTGCTGCGGCTGGCCTTCCGCCACGCCTCGAACCTGTCGGGCTCGCCCGAGGAGCACCTGTCGGCGATGCTGCAGGACGCCGGTTTCCGCCCCGGCGAGGACGCGCGCGTCGGCATCATCACGCGCACGATGTCCGACGCCGAGCTCACCAAGCTGTTCCAGACCTGCGACGCCTACGTGTCGACGACGCTCGGCGAGGGGTTCGGCGGCCCGATCGTCGAGGCGATCGTCAACCACC
>DATEQV010000145.1:0-4905 GCA_035272265.1 Acidisphaera sp.
CCGGCCGCGCAGGCGGCGCTGGCGCGGCGCGACCCGGACGATCCGCGCGTTGCCGAGCGGTTCGAGCTGTTCGTGTGCGGCATCGAGCTTGCCAACGCCTTCGTCGAGCTGACCGACGCCGAGGAGCAGCGTGCCCGGTTCGAGGCCGACCGCGCCCGGCGGCACGCGTTGTATGGCGGGCCGGACTGGGAGCTGGACGAGGATTTCCTGGCCGCGTTGGCGCACGGGCTGCCGCCCTGTGCGGGCATCGCGCTCGGCTTCGACCGGCTGGCGATGATCGCGTCGGGCGCCGACCGGATCGCGCAGGTGCAGTGGTTGCCGGGGTAAGCGCAACTTGCGGTTGAATCAAGCGGCGAACTGGCGATGATGGGGCCATGATCAAGCGCGCGCTCCCTGCCCTCGTCCTGCTGGTCGCCGGCTGCGTGGACTATGTGCCGACGCGGCAGTCGGAACTGACGCAGTTCGTCGGCAAGAGCGAGACGCAGCTCGTCGCGGCGATCGGGGTGCCGACGCGCACCTACGAGGCCGCCGGGAGCAAGTTCCTGGCGTACGACCAGGCCCGCGCCGTCGTGGATCCGGGCTCGCCCGGCTGGGGATGGGGCTGGGGGTGGGGCTGGGGTGCGCCCTGGGGCTGGGGACCGGCCTTCCCTCCCGCCGTGTTCGCCTACAGCTGCGAGACGACGTTCCAGGTGCACGACGGCCTGGTGCAGAGCTTCAGCTTCACCGGCAGCGGCTGCAGCAGCATCGCGCCGCTCGGCACCGGGCGCGTCGGGCCGCTGCCCGCGCACACCGGCTGACCGCCTCAGCGCACACGGGCGGCGGCGGCCAGGCGCTCGAAGACGGCGTCCAGCGTGATGGCGAGCAACGCGGCCGGCAGCGCGCCCTGCAGGACGTAGGCCGTGTTGTTGCCGTTGAGGCCGAGGATGATCGGCGTGCCGAGCGTGCGCACGCCCACCGCCGACGCGATCGTCGCCGTGCCGACATTGATCGCGATCGAGGTGCGCAAGCCCGCCAGGATCAAGGGCAATGCGAGCGGCAGCTCGACGCTGAGCAGGCGTCGCAGAGGACCGAAACCGAGGCCGGACGCCGCCTCGATCACCGGCGCGGGGACGCCGTCGATGCCGGCGAGGCTCGCCTGCACGATCGGCAACAGGCCGTAGAGCGCGAGCGCGATCAGCGCCGGTTCGGGACCGAAGCCGATCGCCGGGACAGCGAGCGCGAGCACGGCCACGGGGGGCACGGTCTGCGCCATCGCGACGAGCGTCTCGGCGACGGGGCGGAACGCGGCGCCCGCCCGGCGCGTGACGGCGATCGCGACCGCAACGCCGGTTACGCCGGAGACGGCGCCGGCAGCCAACACGAGCGCGGCGTGATTGAGGGCGAGTGCAGCCAGGCTGTCCTGAGTGAACACCGGGCGTTGCAGCGAGGGGAACATCGCGGCGAACAGCGCGCCCGAGTGCGGCAGCAGGATCAGGAGTGCGACGAGCAACGCGGCTGCGGCGAACAGCCCGGCGCTATGACGCATCGGTCTGCGCCGCGAGGTTCATGATGTCGTGCAGCCGGATCGCGCCGATGATGCGGCCGTCCGCGTCCGCCACGTGCACGGCGTCGGCACGGCGCGCGACGAGGGCGGACAGCACCTCGCGCAACGTGGCGGCCGCAGGGACAGGGTCGCCGTCTGCATCGACGTGCGGATTGGCGAGTGTGCCCGCAGCGTGCAGGCCGAGCAGGCGCAGTCCCGCCTCGCCGCCGCCCACGAAGTCGCGCACGAAATCATCGACCGGCGCGCGCAGCAGGTCGGCGGGCGCGCCCGCCTGCAAGATGCGGCCGTCGCGCATCACCGCGATCAGGTCGGCGAGCCGCAACGCCTCCTCCATGTCGTGCGTGACGAGCACGATGGTGGTGCCGATCCGGCGGTGGATGCGGCGAAGCTCGTCCTGCAAGCCGACGCGGGTGATGGGATCGAGCGCGCCGAACGGCTCGTCCATCAGCAGCGCCTCCGGTTCAGCGGCGAGCGCGCGGGCGACGCCCACGCGCTGCGCCTGACCGCCCGACAGCTGGTGCGGATAGCGGCGGGCGAGCGCCGGATCGAGTTCCAGCAGGGCGAGGAGTTCCGCGACACGAGCGTCGCGGCGTGCGCGCGGCCAGCCGAGCAGCGCGGGCACCGTGGCGATGTTGCGCGCGACGGTCCAGTGCGGGAACAGGCCCACCGACTGGATCGCGTAGCCGATGCGCAGGCGCAGGTCGGGGATGGTCGCGGCGTCGCGGCCGTCGAACATCACGCGCCCGGCGCTGGGCTCGATCAGGCGGTTGATCATCCGCAGCGTGGTGGACTTGCCGGAGCCGGACGGACCGATCAGCGCGCACAAGGCGCGGCGGGGGATGACCAGCGAGATGTCGTCGACCGCCGTCGCGTCGCCGAAACGGCGCGTGAGATGCTCGATCGCGATCACGCTCTATCTCCACGCGTCATCACGCGATGCGGCCGGCAGCGGAAGCGGCAAGCTCGGCGAGGATGGCGAAGCCGGCGTCGGCCAGGGCCGCAAGCACGACGACGGGGATCACCGCCAGCATCACCACGTCGAGCGCGTTGGCGAACAGGCCCTGGAACAGGATCGCGCCCAGGCCGCCGGCGCCGATCAGCGCAGCGACGACAGCGAGGCCGATCGTCTGCACCGCGGTGATCCGGATGCCGGTCAATATCGTGGGCAGCGCGAGCGGCACGTCGACGTGCAGGAACGTCTGCCGCGCCGTCATGCCCATGCCGCGCGAGGCGTCGCGCACGTCGTCCTGTACACCGTCGAGGCCGGCGGCGGTGGTGCGCGCGACCGGCAGCAGCGCGTACAGCGTCAGCGCGATCACCGCCGGCGACGTGCCGATGCCGCCCAGGCCGATGCCGGCGAGCGGCACGAGCAGCAGGCCGAACAGCGCGATCGAGGGGATCGTCTGCACGACGTTGAGCACGCCGAACACCGGCGCGCGCCACGCCGCACGGCGCTGGGCCAGCAGCCCGAGCGCGAGGCCCGCCGGCAGCGCGAAGGCGAGCGTCAGCCCGACGAGGCGCAGATGCCCGAGCACCGCCGCATCGAACGTCTCCGCCCTGGCGCGGTACTCCTCCAGCAGCGACAGGTGCGACAGGCTGCCGTTCGCCAGCAGCACCGCGGGCGGCGCGAATGCCAGCAGTCCGAGCGCCGTGCGGAGCGCCGGAGCACGCACGAGGCGGCGCACGGTCTCAGTCCAGATCAGCGCGCAGGCGAGCAAGCCGCCCCACATGCCCCAGCCGATCGCCACGCGAGCGCCCGGCTGCGCGGGATCGACCAGAGCGGCGGCCGTGGCGCCGGCAAGTGCGAGCAGTCCGCCGATCGCGGCGAGTGCCGCAACACCGCCGAGCATCAGGATTACGCGGTTGTTGGCGCGGGCGAGCGTGGAGAGGGCGAGCAGCAGGCCGGCCGGTCGCAGCAGCGGCACCGCGCCGTGGGCGAGATCGCCGAGCGGCACCGGCCGGCCAGACAACAGGCGGTTGGGCGCGTGGGTGACGACGGGCAGCAGCAGCAGCGACGCAATCGCGCAGGCGAGCAGCGTGACCAGGACGGGATCGATGCGGATGAAGCGCATCGACGAGGGGACGCGCTACGGCGCGCTCGGGACGACGGGCGCCGTGGCCGGAATCAGGCTCCAGGGGCCGTCGCCGTCGCCCGGCGGTTCGCACCAGGTGGGCGTCGCGTTTTGCAGCCTGACGTTCGGCTCCAGACCCATCGCGGCACGCAGCGCGCGGAACAGCGCGCCATGCGCCACCACCAGCACCAGCGGCGGATTGTCGAGCGCGCGGCCGACCGCGCCCACCGCGCGCCGCTTCAGCGCGGCGAAGCTCTCGGCACCGTCGGGAGTCGCGCGCCCCTCGACCCAGTCGGTGAACCACGCGGCCATCATCGGCTTCGCTTCCATCACGCCGAAGGACACTTCATGCAGGTCGGTCTGAACCTCGACGGGCAGGCCGAGTTCAGCGCCGACGATCTCGGCAGTCACGCGGGCGCGCTGCAAGGGCGAGGCCACGATCGAGGCGATGCCGCGGCCGAGCAGCAACGGCGCGATGGTGTGCGCCTGCTGCAGCCCGTGCGCGTTCAGCGGCACATCGGTGGTGCCCTGGCTGAGGTTCTGGGCGTTCCAGTCGGTCTCGCCGTGGCGAAGGAACCAGAAGCCGGTGCGGCGCAGAACCACGTCCATCACGGCGGGGCCGGCGCTCAGCCGAGTCCTTCCGCCTGGAACACACGCTGCACCGCCGGCCGGGCGCGCATGCGGGCGTAGTGCGCCTCCAGGTTCGGCGGCAGCGTCATCTTCAGACGATCGCGACCCCAGTAAGAGACGTAGAAGATCGCCGTGTCGCCGACGGAGAAATCGCCCGCGATGTAATTGCGGCCGGCGAGCGCCTTGTCGAGCAGGCCAAAGCCGTTCTGCATCATCTCGCGACCCGCCGCCCTCACCGCCTCGTGGTCCGACTCGCTCGGGGCGTATTTGCCAGGACGGAAGGCGCGAGAGAAGCCGTGCATGTGGATCGTCGCGACGCTGTAGTCCATCGCCTCCAACGCGCGCGCTTCGGCGTCCGGATCCGTGGGCAGCAGGTGCTTGTCCGGGTTGGTGCGCGCGAGCCATACGGCGATCGCCGGGTACTCGGTGAGTGCGCTGCCATCATCGCGCACCAACACGGGCACCTTGGACTTGGGGTTCAGTGCGGTGAACGCCGGCTTGAATTGCTCGCCCTCGGCCAGGTTGACGACCTGGGTCTCGTACGGCTTGCCGATCTCCTCCAGGATGATGTGGATGCCGAGCGAGCAGGCACCGGGGGCGAAAACGAGCTTCATGGCACTCTCCGGTTTGTTGGTGTCAGTCGAACAGGGACGAGACGGA
>DATEQV010000146.1:0-3060 GCA_035272265.1 Acidisphaera sp.
CATGACCGCGTAGCGCCCGCGTGTGGAGAGCTGCATGGCTAGGCCGCCCGGTGCGATTCTTGCGCCCGGTCCCTCGGGTCGCCGCCCGGCGCGCTGACGGCGAGCGGATTCGTCGCCGGGAAGCTGCGGCCGACGCGCGCCTCCAGCTCCGCCAGTTCCGCGCGCAGCCCTTCGAGGTCGCGCAGGAACGGATCGAGCACGTCCTCGCACGGCATGCCGTACGGGTCGAAGCCGGGCAGGCGGCCCGGATGCGGCGGACGGTCGACCGGCCGTGCCGGAATGCCCACCACGGTCGTGTCCTCCGCCACGTCCTCGACGACCACCGCGTTCGCGCCGACGCGGGCGTTGTCGCCGACCCGGATCGGCCCGAGCACCTTCGCACCCGCGCCGATGATGACGTTGTTGCCGACGGTGGGATGCCGCTTGCCGGACGACGCGCGCGCCACGCCCAAGGTTACCTGGTGGTAGATGTAGCAGTCGTCGCCGATCTCCGCGGTTTCGCCGACCACAACGCCCATGCCGTGGTCGATCACCACGCGCCGGCCGATCTTGGCTGCGGGATGAATCTCAATCCCCGTCAGCCAGCGTCCGATATGCGACACAAATCGCCCGGGCAGCAGCAATCCCGCGCGCCAGAGCGCATTCGCGAGACGATGCCACATGATCGCGTGCAATCCGGGGTAGCACAGCAATACCTCGAGATACGACTTCGCGGCGGGATCGCGCTCGCGATAGGCGCGGACCGTTTCGGGGAGGGACATGAAAGCCATGCAACAAATCCATTGTGACGTTTCGTCGTCAGTCGCGTATATGTGCGTCCCTTGACGTGGAACCTTGTGGATCGTGTCACCACGCCTTCGTCCGATCTGGGGTCCCAGGCCCGCCTGGGCCCGGAGGGGCCTGACGCGTCCATGAGGATCTCTCTGCGCCGGGAAGATAAAAATAACCGAGTTGGGCGGTCAAGAATTGAAGCCCTGCTTGGTATCGGGAGGCCCCAATTCCTATATGCATGGGATAATGGCAGGCCTTGGCGGAATGGGCGGTTGGCGGCGTTGCGCCGTGCGTTCGAGTGGTCGGGGCCAATAAAAGAAAACGGGTGCAGATAAATGCCTGAAGTGATGTTCGCCGGCCCGGATGGGCGGCTCGAAGGACGCTATCACCATTCGAAGGAGACAGGCGCGCCGGTGGCGCTGATCCTGCATCCGCACCCGCTGCATGGCGGGACGATGAACAACCGCATCGCGTACACGATGTACCAGTCCTTCCAGGCGCTGGGCTGCAGCGTGATGCGCTTCAATTTTCGCGGCGTCGGCCGCAGCCAGGGCCGTTATGACGGCGGCATCGGCGAGATCGGCGATGCGGCGGCCGCGCTGGACTGGATGCAGGCGGTCAATCCGAACCATGGCGGGCTGTGGATTGCCGGCTATTCGTTCGGCGCCTTCGTCGGCATGCAGCTGCTGATGCGCCGGCCGGAAATCTCCGGCTGGGTGAGCGTGGCGCCGCCGGCCAACCACTACGATTTCGGGTTCCTCGCACCTTGTCCCTGCGGCGGGCTGATGCTGCACGGCGACCGTGACGAGCTGGTGCCCGAGCCCGCGGTGAAGAAGCTGGTCGACAAGCTCAACACGCAGAAGGGCGTGCATGTCGATTACCGCATCTTCGCCGGCGCGGACCATGTGTTCGCCAACCATGCCGAGGCCGTGAGCGAGGCGGTCGAGGACTATTGCGGCAAGGCGATCGCTCGCCGGGCGATGGCGCTCGCCGCCGACTGAGCGGTTCCTCCCGACACGCTCGTCGGGCACTGTTGCAAAAGGGCAGGCGCAAGCCTGCCCTTTTTCGTTTGCCCGGCCGCAGCGCCTTTCGCGTCTCCGCCAGCCTGCTAACGTCGCGCGCAAGAACGGGACGGGGACGGACATGCGCGGCGGTGGCGGCGGGTGACATACACCTTCCATTTCGCCGACATCTGGGCCGCGCGCGACGAGTTCCTCGACGGCACGCTGCTGACCCTGCGGCTGTCGGCGCTGTCGATGCTGCTCAGCCTGGTGATCGCCATCTTCGGCGCGCTGGCACGCACGTCGGGACCGCGCTGGCTGCGCGCGATTGTCGGCGGCTATGTCGAGGCGATCCGCAACACGCCGTTCCTGGTGCAGCTGTTCATGCTGTATTTCGGCCTGCCCAGGCTGGGCGTGCGGCTGGACGCCAACGAGGGCGCGCTGCTCGCGATGGTCGCCAACGGCAGCGCCTACACCATCGAGATCGTGCGGGCCGGCATCGAGAGCATCGGCCACGGCCAGACCGAGGCAGCAGCGGCGCTGGGGCTGCACCGGCTGCAGATCTTCCGCCTGGTCGTGCTGCCGCAGGCGCTGCGCGCGGTCGTGCCGCCCCTGGGCAGCCAGTTCATCCTGCTGATGCTGAATTCCTCGGTCGTCTCGGTGATCTCCGCCGACGAGCTGACGGCGGCCACACAGGACGTGCAGGCGCGGACGTTCCGGCCGTTCGAGGCGTTCCTGACCGCGAGCGCGATCTATCTGGTGTTGTCGCTCGCGTTCAGCGGCGCCTTCGCTGTGATCGAACGGGTGGCGTTCGGCAAGAAGGCGGCGCAGCGATGAGGTCGCTGAACGCCGGCGACCTGCTGTTCATCCTCGCCGCCGTGCGCTGGACGGTGCTGCTGTCGGTGCTCGCCTTCGCGGGCGGCGCGGTGGTGGGCCTGACGGTGGCGCTGATGCGCACCTCGGACTCGCGCGCGGCGCGCTGGGCGGCGATCGTCTACATCCGCATCTTCCAGGGCACGCCGCTGCTGCTGCAGTTGTTCCTGGTGTTCTTCGGCGCCGACATGGTGGGCCTGTCGCTGGGCCCGTGGCTGTCGGCGGTGCTCGGCTTCAGCCTGAACGCGGGCGCGTTCCTCGGCGAGATCTGGCGCGGCTCGATCCAGAGCATCGCGCGCGGCCAGACCGAGGCCGCGCGGGCCTTGGGCCTGCATTATCTTCCGCTGATGCTGCGGGTGGTTCTGCCGCAGGCGCTGCGCATCGCGATCCCGCCGACCGTCGGCTTCACGGTCAA
>DATEQV010000147.1:0-2013 GCA_035272265.1 Acidisphaera sp.
CATGCCGACCAGATACAGCAGCAGCGGGGTCGCCACGATCGATCCGCCGCCGCCGATCAGCCCGAGCGTGAAGCCGACGAACACGCCCGAGCCGATGGCCAGCAGCTCCGTCAACGTCCGCCCCGGTTCGCGCCGCCCGGCCAGCCCGCCTGCGAAAAGACGCCGCACGCGGCGGCCTCGCCCCGGCGCGGCGGCGGCTCGGAGGGCGTCGCGGGTTGCGGCGCCGGCTTGTCGACCAAGGCCTGATGCAGCGCGTCGATGATCAGGCGCACGCGCGGATCGGCGAGGCGATAGACGACGGACTTCGCCTCGCGCCGTGTGGCGACGAGCCCCGCCTCGCGCAGCTGCCCGAGCTGTTGCGACAGGCTGGGCTGCCGGAGCCCCAGTTCGGCCTCGAAGCCGCTGACGGCGAGCTCGCCCTCCAGCAAGCGGCAGAGAATCTGCAACCGCATGGGATGGGCGAGCGCGCGCAGCAGGTCCGCCGCCTGTCGCGGATCGCAGGTGTCGGTTCGCGCGGGCAGCGAGCGGCGGCTCATCGGTGTGAGGGCTGCGGCAGGTAGTACCACGCCGTCGCGCCGGCGGCGTCGCGCTCGTCCGCCTCGGCCAGCGTGAGCGGCGGCGCCAGCACGCCCGGCTCGCCCGGCTGCCAGTCCGCGAGCGTCGACAGGCCCGACGCGTCGGTCTCCTGCAAGGCCGCCAGGGCCCGAAGCAGTTCCGCGACGCTGCGCCCCGTCGTCATCGGGTAGTAGCTGACGAGGCGAACGATGCCGGCGGTATCGATCAGGAACGTCGCGCGAACGGCGGCGGTATCGGTGTCGGCCGGGTGCATCATCCCGTACGCGGTGGCGACCGCCATCGAGATGTCCTCGCCGATCGGAAACGGCACCTCGACGCCGAACTGGTCACGGATGCTGCGGATCCAGCCGAGATGCGCGAACAGGCTGTCGACCGACAGGCCGAGCAGGTCGCAGCGGAGCGCCTGGAAGCGGTCGTAGGCCTTGGCGAAGGCGATGAATTCGGACGTGCAGACCGGCGTGAAGTCGGCCGGATGCGAGAACAGCATCAGCCACCGGCCGCGGTAGTCGTCGAGGCTGCGTTCGCCGAGCGTTGTGCGCAGCCGGAATGGAATCGCCGGTTCGCCGATGCGCGGCAGCCGCGGCGTGGCCGCATCCGGCGTGGCCGGTCCGCTCACCGGCACGCCGTCCAGCGCGCGGCGATATGCCAGGCAAAGCTGCGCGACATGACGTTCCCCTTGGTTGGATCGTCGTATAGAATACGTTTTCATATATTGTCAACTGATAGCGCCGATGGCGCTTGCGGCGGGGTCGGGCCAATCGCGGCGACGACCGCGCAACCCATGGGCTGCGCATCGGCGATCCGACGTCGGGAACTGCGGCTGCCGGCCCGGCGGCGTCAGCGACCGATGCTGGTGAGCCGCACCATCGTGCCGCTTCGCAGGGTCGCCGCCTCGCCGGCGGGGTGGGTGCGGAGATACTCGGCGACGTTGACCACCTGCGGGTGATTGTCCCGCTGAAGGGCGTCGGCGACGTGGATCACGTACGGGGTCGTCACCGTCCCCCGCAGCGCCTGCGCCACGTCGATGATCTGCGGCCCCAGTTCGACGGGCCGGCCGTAGATGAAGCCGTTGGTGGCGTACAGGCTGCCGAACCAGTCGCTCCTGCCCAGTTCGACGTGAACCGCGGTCCAGTCGTTGTGGTCGGAGACGTCCACCACCTCCACGCCGCGGGTGATCGCCCCGGGGAAGGACCAGTTCGCGTGGTCGATCTCGATCAGGCGCTTGCCGAGGACGCGGGTGACGACCGCGACGTGCCCCAGCGGCATGCGAAGGCCGGGCCGGAAGCTGAGGACACCGCCGACGCGGGGAACCGTAATCGGGGCAGAACCCCGGGCGGCGTCCCGTTCAGGCGGGCTGGCCGCGGCAGCGGATGAGGTCGGCGAGGCGGGGCACCGCCGGGGCGCCGGCGGCACCGAGCCGGGCGCCGAGATAGTCCC
>DATEQV010000148.1:0-2485 GCA_035272265.1 Acidisphaera sp.
TTCGCAACACGAATTAAACCAAGTCGTGTGCCTATGTTTTTGCGCTGTTTGAGGTCGCGCCCGGCGTCAAAAGTCAATCACATCAGTGCATTAAGCGAGCCGTCACCCGCCAAGCGTGCCCAGTGACCGCGAACCCAGGTCGATGCGAGCTTGGCGCGTTCAATCGTGATCGTCAGGCCGGGCCGTGCCCTACGTCCGCGCGAGATTAGGCTTCGGCAGCGTGGCGCGGCGTTGGATCACCCATTGCTGGGCGACCGAGAGCAGGTTGTTCCACGACCAGTAGATCACCAGGCCAGCCGGAAAGTTGGCCAGCATGAACATGAAGATGAACGGCATGAACTTGAACAGCCGTGCCTGCGTCGGGTCGGGCGGCGCCGGGTTCAGCATCTGCTGCAGATACATCGTGCCGCCCATGATCAGCGGCCACGCGCCCAGGTGCAGGAAGTGCGAATACTGGCCGGGATCGAACGGCAGCAGCCCGAACAGGTTGAACACGTTCGTCGGATCGGGCTGCGACAGGTCTTGGATCCAGCCGAAGAACGGCGCCTGCCGCATCTCGATGGTGACGAAGATCACCTTGTAGAGCGAGAAGAACACCGGAACCTGCAGTAGCATGGGCAGGCAGCCACTGGCCGGGTTCACCTTCTCCTCCCGGTACAGCGCCATCATCTCCGACTGCATCTTGGCCGGGTCGTCCTTGTAGCGCTCCTTCAGCGACGCAACCTTCGGCGCCAGCAGCTTCATCCGCCCCATCGAGCGGTAGGAGTAGTTCGCCAGCGGGAAGAACACCGCCTTCACCGCCACGGTGAAGATCAGGATGGCGATGCCGAAATTGCCGAAGAACGTGTTGAGCCAGTCGAGGCAGAGGAAGATCGGCTGGGTGAAGAACCAGAACCAGCCCCAGTCGATCGCGTAATCGAACATCACGATGTGGTCGCGGCTCTCGTACGTGCGCAGCAGCGACACGACCTTTGCCCCCGCGAACACCCGGCTGTCCGCGGTCGCGGTCGCGCCCGGCGCGATCGTCTGCGCATCCGCCGTACGGCTGTCCACCTGGTAGCCGGTCGCGGTCTTGATGAAGCGCAGCACCGACGGCGCGTCCTGATTCGGCACCAGCGCGGTGAGCCAGTATTTGTCGGTAAAGCCGGCCCAGCCGCCGGTGGTCGTCGCGTCCCAGGCGATGCCGTTGTTCTTCTCGCCCTCGCTCTTGGCGGCGGCGTATTTGGTCTCGTGCAGCGTGTGCTCGGCGACGCCCAGCATGCCTTCGAACAGTACGTAGTAGCCGGCGACAGGTGGCTGGTAGTCGCGGCGGACGCGCGTGTACGCATACAGCGTCACCGGTGCGCCGGTCGCGTTCTTCACCCGCTGCTCGACATGGAACATGTAATTGTCGTCGACCGATAGCACGATCTGGAACGTCAGCCCCACGCCGTTGTCCCACGACAGCGTCACCGGCTGGTCCGTGCGCAGCGCATCGGCCGAGGCGGTCCACACCGTGTCGTCGCCCGGCAGCTTCACTGTCTCGCCGGGACCGGCGAGCCAGCCGTACTGCACGTAATAGGGCTCCGGCTCGGACGGCGGCTCGAGCAGGCGGACATGCGGCGAGGTCGGGCTGATCGTGTCGCGGTAGTCGTCGAGCACGAGGTCGTCGAGCCGCGCGCCGAGCAGGCTGAGCGAGCCGGACACCTTGTTGGCGGCGATCTTGATGCGCGGGACGTTGGCCGGCACGCGCGCGGCGGCAGCCGTCTCCGCGCCTTGCGCGGGGCCGCCTTCGCGCGGCGTCGCCGGAGTGGGCGGGTTCTGCTCGGTCGCGGCGGTCTGCGCGCGCGGCGGCGGTGCCGGCGGGTGCGGCAGGTAGGGCCGCACGAGGTACTGCCAGCCGAGCAGGATGGCGAGCGAAGCCGCGATCGCCAGGAGCAGTCGCCGTTGGTCCATCAGGGTTCTTCCCGGCAGGTGCTATCGACGCGCGCGGGCACCGGATCGACGCCGCCGTCGCACCAAGGATTGCAGCGCAGGACGCGCCGTGCGGACAGGTACGCGCCGCGCGCCGCACCGTGCGTGCGCAGGGCCTCGACGGCATAGTCGCTGCAGCTCGGGTAAAAGCGGCACTGGCCGCCGAGCACCGAGGCCAGCGTGTACTGATAGGCGCGCACGACGCCGACGCCGATCTGCGCCGGGACGCTCATGCGCTTCGTCCGGCCGCGTCGGCCGTCTTGCGAAGGGCGCGGCGGAGGTCGTCCTGCAGGGCGGTGAAGTCTCGGGTCCGCGTCGCCTCGCGGCCGATCAGCACGATGTCGGCCGCCGGCATGTCCGCGAGGGGCCCGCCCGCGCCCAGCACCAGCCGCGCGGCCTCGCGCAGCCGGCGGCGGACGCGGTTGCGCACCACCGCGTTGCCGACCTTCTTGGTCACGGTGAAGCCGACCCGCACCGGCCCGGCGTCGTCGCGCGGGCGCAGCTGCACGACCATGCCCGGCATGGGGGCTTT
>DATEQV010000149.1:0-22063 GCA_035272265.1 Acidisphaera sp.
GGGCGACAGCCAGCGGATCGCGCGGGCGTGGGAAGTGTGGCGGCAGACCGGGCGCGGCCTTTCGGACTGGCAGGGCGAGGCGGGGACGCCGGCGCCGTGGCGGTTCGCCTCGGTGCTGCTCGATCCGCCGCGCGAGGCGCTGCGCGCGGCCATCGCCGCGCGGACCGAGGCGATGTTCGCTTGCGGCGCGGTGGACGAGGTGCGGGCGCTGATGGAGCAAGGGCTCGATCCCGCGCTGCCGGCGATGCGCGCCCACGGCGTGCCGGAGATCGCTGCCTTCCTGCGCGGGGAGATCGATCGCGACGAGGCGATGCGGCGGACGGCGCTGGTGACCGGGCAGTACACCAAGCGGCAGGCGACGTGGTTCCGGCATCATCCGCTCGCCGACCCGCCGCACATGTATACGATCCATGCGCGAATGGGCGATTTCGCGCAATTTTCGGAAAGAGTCATGGCTGCTCTGGTTAATTTCGTTGAAGCCTCGGGTTGACCTGCGGCGCAGGGCGGTCCTAAGCGGGGCGCTTGGGCAGGGATCGGGCGATGACGGCGGACACACAAGAGATGCAATCCGGGGCCGAGGTGCTGCTGCGCGCGCTGAAGGACCAGGGCGTTGACGTCATCTTCGGCTATCCGGGCGGCGCGGTGCTGCCGATCTACGACGCGCTGTTCCAGCAGAACGCGATCCGCCACATCCTGGTCCGCCACGAGCAGGCGGCGGTGCACGCGGCCGAGGGATACGCGCGCAGCACAGGCCGCGTCGGCGTGGTGCTGGTGACCAGCGGACCCGGGGCGACGAACGCGGTGACCGGGCTGGTCGACGCGCTGATGGACAGCATTCCGGTGGTCTGCCTGACGGGCCAGGTGCCGACGCACCTGATCGGCAACGACGCCTTCCAGGAAGCCGACACGACGGGGATCACAAGGCCGGCGACCAAGCACAACTACCTGGTCAAGCGGCCCGAGAACCTGGCGCGGGTGGTCCACGAGGCATTCTACGTGGCCAAGAGCGGGCGGCCGGGTCCGGTGGTGATCGACCTGCCGAAGGACATCCTGATCGGCCGCGCGCCGTACACCGAGGCGTCGATCAAGCCGCATCGCAGCTACCGGCCGGTCACCGAGCCGGACGCGGGGCAGATCGCGAAGGCGGTCGCGCTGCTGAAGCACGCTGAGCGGCCGGTGATCTACACCGGCGGCGGCGTGATCAACGCCGGGCCCGAGGCCTCGGCGCTGCTGCGCAAGTTCGTGCGGATGACGGGCTTTCCCTGCACGTCGACGCTGATGGGGCTGGGTGCCTATCCGTCCAGCGATCCGCAGTTCCTCGGCATGCTGGGCATGCACGGGACCTACGAGGCTAACCTGGCGATGCACGGAAGCGACGTGCTGTTCGCCCTCGGCGCGCGGTTCGACGACCGGGTGACCGGGCGGCTGTCGGCGTTCAGCCCGAACAGCAAGAAGATCCACGCGGATATCGACCCGTCGAGCATCAACAAGAACGTGCCGGTGAACGTGCCGGTCGTGGGCGACGCGGCGTGCGTGCTGCGCGCGCTGATCGCCGCCTGGGAGACGGACCCCGCGAAGTCCGACACGCAGGCGATCGCGGCGTGGTGGCGGCTGATCGACGAGTGGCGCGGCAAGGACTCGCTGCGCTTCACGCAGCCGAGGGCGCCGGGCTCGATCATCAAGCCGCAGCACGCGATCCGCCGGCTGTTCGAGATCACCCGCGAGAGCGGGCGCGAGACCTACATCACGACCGAAGTGGGCCAGCACCAGATGTGGGCGGCGCAGCATTTCGGCTTCGAGGAGCCGAACCACTGGATGACATCGGGCGGGCTGGGCACGATGGGCTACGGGCTGCCGGCCGGGATGGGCGTGCAGGTGGCGCATCCCGACGCGCTGGTGATCGACATCGCCGGCGAGGCGAGCATCCTGATGAACATCCAGGAAATGGGCACGCTCGCGCAGTACCGGCTGCCGGTGAAGGTGTTCATCCTGAACAACGAGTACATGGGCATGGTGCGGCAGTGGCAGGAGCTGCTGCACGGGGGGCGGTATTCCGAGAGCTACTCGGCCGCGCTGCCGGACTTCGTGAAGCTGGCCGACAGCTTTCATGCCGTCGGGCTGCGGGCGCGGACGGTCGACGACCTCGATCACGTCATCCGCGAGATGATCGCCACCGACAATGCGGTGATCGCCGACATCTGCGTGGACCCGAAGGAGAACTGTTTTCCGATGATTCCGTCCGGGGCCGCGCACAACGAGATGATCCTGGGACCGGAGCACGAGGCCGACGCGGCGGGGATCACCGACGAAGGCCTGGTGCTGGTCTGAGACGATGCCCACGACACCTCAAGCCGAACAGCCGCAGCGCAGCGCGACGATTTCCGTCCTCGTCGAGAACGAGGCGGGCGTATTGGCTCGCGTGATCGGCCTGTTTTCGGGCCGCGGATACAACATCGACAGCCTGACGGTCGCGCCGGTCGACGATCAGGGCCACCGGTCGCGCATCAATATCGTCACCAGCGGCACCGAGATGGTGATCGAGCAGATCAAGGCGCAGCTCGACCGGCTGGTGCCGGTGCACCGCGTGTCCGACCTGACGCAGCAAGGGCCGCACATCGCGCGCGAGATGGCGCTGATCAAGGTGATCTGCGCGGGCGAGAAGCGCGCCGAGGCGTTGCGGCTGGGCGATGCGTTCCGCGCCCGCGTCGTGGACGCGACGACGGAGAGCTTCGCCTTCGAGATGACGGGTGCGACGGACAAGCTCGATGCGTTCATCGAGCTGATGCGGCCGCTGGGTCTGGCCGAGGTGTCGCGCACGGGTGTCGCCGCGATGGCGCGCGGCACGCGGACCATTTAGTTGGCAGCGAGTTGACTTCGCATGCGTTTGCCAAGTCCCGACGGCCGGAACCCATTTATAGCGTCATCGCGAGCGAAGCGTGGCGATCCAGGGCCGCGTGACAGATGCCGGCGGCGCGGCCCTGGATTGCCACGTCGCTTCGCTCCTCGCAATGACGGGATGAGTCGTTCTGTCCAGGACTTGGTAATGGCCGCCATCACGATGACGGCAGCCGCTTCACCGACCAGCTGAAAGGAAACGCCGATGCGCGTGTACTACGACCGCGACGCCGATGTGAATCTGATCAAGGGCAAGAAGGTCGCCGTCATCGGCTACGGCAGCCAGGGCCACGCCCATGCCAACAACCTCAAGGACAGCGGCGTGGCCGAGATCGCGGTCGGGCTGCGGTCGGGCTCGGCAGGCGTGGCGAAGGCGCAGGCCGCGGGGTTGCGCGTGCTCGATCCGGCCGAGTGCGCGAAGTGGGCCGACGTGGTGATGGTGCTGACGCCCGACGAAGGCCAGGGCGATCTGTACCGCGACAAGCTCGGTCCGAACATGCGCGAGGGGGCGGCGCTGGCATTCGCGCACGGGCTGAACATCCACTTCAACCTGATCGAGGCCCGGCCCGACGTGGACGTGTTCATGATCGCGCCGAAGGGCCCCGGTCATACCGTGCGCAGCGAATACCAGCGCGGCGCCGGCGTGCCGTGCCTGGTGGCGGTGGCGCAGAACCCATCAGGCAACGCGCTGGAGATCGCGCTGTCGTATGCCTCGGCGATCGGCGGCGGGCGCGCGGGGATCATCGAGACGACGTTCAAGGAAGAGTGCGAGACCGACCTGTTCGGCGAGCAGACGGTGCTGTGCGGCGGCCTCGTGGAGCTGATGAAGGCCGGCTACGAGACGCTGGTGGAAGCCGGCTACGCGCCCGAGATGGCGTATTTCGAGTGCGTGCACGAGGTGAAGCTGATCGTCGACCTGATCTACGAGGGCGGCATCGCCAACATGAACTACTCGGTCAGCAACACCGCCGAGTACGGCGAGTATGTCAGCGGTCCGCGGGTGATCACGGGCGAGACCAAGGCGGAGATGAAGCGTGTGCTGGACGACATCCAGTCCGGCCGATTCGCGCGCGACTGGATGCTGGAGAACAAGGTCAACCAGTCGAGCTTCAAGGCGATGCGCCGGCGGATGGGCGAGCATCCGATCGAGCAGGTGGGCGAGCGGCTGCGGGCGATGATGCCGTGGATTTCCAAGAACGCACTGGTCGACAAGTCACGGAACTGAAACTGGGGAGTCCCGGGCCGGAGCATGAAATGTTTCAGGTTGCACGGGCGCGCCCTACTTCATTAGCGTGCGTCGGCTCAACCAACGGGGAGGGTTAAATGGCTTCTTTAAGGATCCTGGCCGTCGTGGCGGCGGCGGTCTGCGTGCTGGGCGTCTCGCTCGCCCAGGCGGCGGGCGGCTGCGGGATCGGCTACCACCGGAACGTCAACGGATACTGCGTGCCGAACTGAGCTGCTGGCCTCGGGTGTCGCGGACCCGCAGACGCACTGCGTTGCGGCCCGTTTCGCGGCCCTCGTTATTGCCTAGGCGTGCGCGACCCATCTAGGCTGTGTCCGCCTGACCTGGAAACAAGAGGAGGTTACGTGTCGTCTGTTCGTCTCCTGCTCGCAGCGCTTGTCGCGAGCTCCTTCGTGTTCGGCGCATCGCTGGCCCGGGCGGAGGGCGGCTGCGGGGCCGGCTATCACCGCAATCCGAACAACGTTTGCATGCCGAATGGCCGCGCGTGTCCGTATGGTTACCATTGGGATTCCTACGTCGCGCGCTGCGTGACGAACTGATCGGCGTCCGCAGGCCCTGCTGAAGCGGCGCCGGGCTCAGCCCGGCGCCGTTCTTTGTGCACCGCAGCGCGGGGCGCCGGCGCGGTCAGTCGTTGATCGTGTAGGTCTCCAGCTTGCAGACGTCGACGTCGTCCTTCTCGACCTTCGTGCCGTTGCTCATGACGGTGAGGAAGTCGAACTCGCACATGTCGGTGCCGTCATCGAGGTTGACGATGATCGACTCGCCCGGGCGCAGGATCCGGTTGCTCAGAATGTTCTCCTCGAACGTCTTGCGCTTGATGTTCGAGGCGTGGAATTCGACGATGTTGAAGCTGCTGGCGTTGATCAGCTTGATCCGGCGGTCGAGCGCATGGGCGGGATCGGCCGCGAATGTCAGGCCGATGACGGCCGCGAGAGGAAGGAGCGCGTGACGCATGGGTGCGGAGACCTCCTTTGGCTGGGCGCCGTTACTGTCTCGGCGAGAATCCGAATATCGGCGAGATTCTGATCGGTCAGCAACCGCTTTGATGCGTCGGTTGCCACCGCGGCGCTCGCCGGCCGCCGTCCCATGCTGACGGCGTTCGATCGTGACCAGTCGGTGCAGGCGGGTGACGAGTCCGGGCTGCCGGGGGCGGTCTGGATCGACCTGCTCTCGCCGACCGCCGAAGAGTCCGAGCGCATCCATGCGCTGACCGGACTGAGCATCCCGGCGCGCGAGGAGCTCGACGAGATCGAGACCTCCAGCCGGCTGAGCACCGAGGGCGGCGCGCTTTACCTGAGCATGCCCTGGATCACCGGGATCGAGGCAGGGGAGCCGCGCGCATCGCCGATCGGCTTCGTCCTCTCGCCCGAGCGGCTGCTGACGGTGCGGTTCGAAAAGGACCCGTCCTTCGAGCGCTACCTCGCGCGTTTCGTCGCCAGGATCGAGAAGCGGCAAGGGCCGGCGCATGTCTTCGTCACGCTGCTGGAGCTGCTGTCCGAGCGTGTCAGCGACGTGCTGGAACGCATCGCCGAGGAGCTCGACCAGGTTTCCGCGTCGATCTTCGTCACCACGAAGGCGTCCGGCCGCGCGAAGTCGGAGGAGCGCCGCCTGCGCGAGGCGCTCGTGCACGTCGGACGGGCCGGTGATCTGGTGTCGCGGCTGCGCGACAGCCTGCTCGGCGTCGGGCGGATCGTGCCCTATGCCGAGGACATGGCCGCCGAGTGGATGCCCGCGGATGTGCTGGCGCGGCTGCACACGCTCGGACGAGACGTGGCGTCGCTGTCGGACTACGACCGTCATCTGTCGAACAAGGTGCAGTTCCTGCTCGACGCGACGTTGGGGTTCATCTCGATTTCGCAGAGCAACGTCATCAAGGTGCTGACCGTCGTCAGCGTGGTGTTCATGCCGCCGACGCTGTTCGCCAGCATCTGGGGCATGAACTTCCAGCACATGCCGGAGTTCGAGCTGGTGTGGGGCTACCCGGCGGCGCTGGTGATGATCGCGGCGGGGGCGGTCGTGCCGCTGGTGTGGTTCCGCCGGAGAGGCTGGCTGTGACCGAGGCCCCGCGGATCGAGGTGATCGAGGCGGACATCACCACGCTGGACGTGGACGCGATCGTCAACGCGGCCAATACGAGCCTGCTGGGCGGCGGCGGGGTGGACGGGGCGATCCATCGGGCGGCGGGTCCGGGCCTGCTGGAGGAGTGCCGCAAGATCGGCGGCTGCCCGACCGGCGAGGCGCGGATCACCGGCGGCCACCGTCTGCGCGCCCGCCACGTGATCCACACGGTCGGGCCGGTGTGGAACGGGGGCGGGCGGGGCGAGGCGGAGAAACTGGCCGCCTGCTACCGCAACAGCCTGACGCTCGCGAACGAGCACGGGGTGCGCTCGATCGCCTTTCCGGCGATCAGCTGCGGCATCTACGGCTATCCGCCCGGGCAGGCGGCGCGGATCGCTGTGCGGGAGGTGTCCGGATTCCTCGCCGGCCACGATCTGCCGGATCGGGTGCTGCTCGTCGCCTTCGGCGCCGCCCTGCTGGCGGTGCTGCAACGGGCGGTGGCCGAGGCCGCCGGCTGACTCCGGCCTTGCCCGGGTTGACGGTTTCGCATAGTTTGTACGCATGTTCTGCGGACTGTGCACACGGGCGGGGTTGAGGGACGCGTCGTCTCGCGCCGCCACGCGTGCGCTCGCGGCCGGGCTCCTTCGACTTATCCGCCCCTGAGCGTCGCGCCGCGGCTCGCCGTCGGCATCGCTTAGGGGATGTAGCCCGACCGCACGCCGACAAGCAGACCCACGCACAGGAACCGCGCCATGCCCATCGACCATCCCAGCTTCGGCACGCTGGACGACGACCGCGTCATCATCTTCGACACGACGCTGCGCGACGGCGAGCAGTCGCCCGGCTTCTCGATGAACCTGCACGAGAAGCTGCGCATGGCCGAGGCGCTGACCGAACTGGGCGTCGACGTGATGGAGGCGGGGTTCCCGATCGCCAGCCAGGGCGACTTCGAGGCGGTGCGCGCCATCGCCGAGACCATCCACGGCCCGGTGATCTGCGGGCTGGCCCGCACCGGGCGGGAGGACATCGCGCGCTGCGCCGAGGCGATCCGCCCGGCCGAGCGCAAGCGCATCCACACCTTCGTCTCCACCAGCCCGCTGCACATGAAATACAAGCTGCGGATGGAGCCCGAGGCGGTGCTGGAGATGAGCACCAAGGCGGTCGAGTTTGCCCGCGGCTTCACCGACGACGTCGAGTGGTCGGCCGAGGACGGCAGCCGCACCGAGGAGGACTTCCTCTGCCGCTGCGTCGAGGCCGCGATCAAGGCCGGGGCGACGACGATCAACATCCCCGACACCGTCGGCTACGCGCTGCCCGAGGACCTCGCGAGGATCTTCATCATGCTGCGCGAGCGGGTGCCCGGCGCCGACCGCGTGATCTTCTCCACGCACAACCACAACGACCTAGGGCTGGCCGTCGCCAACACGCTGGCGGCGATCCGCGCCGGGGTGCGGCAGGTTGAGTGCACGATCAACGGCATCGGCGAGCGGGCGGGGAATGCCAGCCTGGAGGAGGCGGTGATGGCGATCCGCACCCGCCACGACGCGATCCCGATGAAGACCGGGATCAACACGCCGAACATCCTGCGCACCAGCAAGCTGCTGGCCACCATCACCGGTTTCGACGTGCAGCCCAACAAGGCGATCGTCGGCCGCAACGCCTTCGCGCACGAGAGCGGCATCCACCAGGACGGCGTTCTGAAGAACGCCGCGACCTACGAGATCATGACGCCCGAGAGCGTCGGCTGGACCAAGACGAACCTGGTGATGGGCAAGCACTCCGGCCGGGCGGCGTTCCGCGACAAGCTGCGGGCGCTGGGGTATGGCGAGATCGGCGACAACCAGCTGAACGTCGCGTTCAAGCGGTTCAAGGACCTCGCCGACCGCAAGAAGATCGTCTACGACGACGACATCGTGGCCCTGGTGGACGACGAGGTGGTGCGCGACCACGAGCGCATCCGTTTCGTCTCGCTGGAGGTGCGGTCGGGCTCCAAGGCGACGCCGCATGCGGCGCTGGAGCTGGAGGTCGACGGCGAGCTACGCGTGGCCGAGGCGGACGGCGACGGGCCGGTGGACGCGACGTTCAAGGCCATCCAGGCGATCTTCCCGCATACCGCGACGCTGGCCGTGTTCTCGGTCGGCGCGGTGACCGAAGGGACCGACGCGCAGGCGCGCACCACCGTGCGCCTTGAGGAGGACGGCAAGATGGTCGACGGGCAAGGGGCGGACACCTGCACGATCACGGCGTCGGCCCGGGCCTACGTGCATGCGCTCAACAAGCTGCTGGTCAAGCGGGCGCGGACGGCGCCGGCGGCGCTGACGGCGTAACGTGTTCGCCGTCCTGTCCCCTCGTTTCGGGGGCGGGCGGTTGGGGGCAAATCGGCGTGCGCTGGTGCCAGCCCGCGCAGCCGCGCCCGGCGACGTTGCGCGACCGCCTGCGGACCTACTGGTTCCCGTAGTAGCGCCCGTTGGTGCCGTAGCTCGGCACCATCGACGGGCCGTACGTCGTGCCCGCGCCGGGCGCGACGCCGCCGGGCGACGGCAGGGCGGCATCATCGGAGGTCGGCGGGGGACGGGTCGGGCCGGGGCCCGTTCCGGGTCCGGTGATCCCGAAGGTGGCAGGCGTGGTGCCACAGCCGGCCAGCGCAAGCAGGCTCAGCCCGGCGGCCGACGCAATCAGGGGGCGGTTCATCCGGCGACCTTATAAGAGGCAAGCCCGGCCGCGCGCCAGCGGTGGCGGGAGACCGCCAGCCGCTCGCGACAGCTCGGCGCGCGGGTTTGGCCCGCCGCCGGTTCGGTTCGTGCGGCTTAGTGCGGCGCGGTCAGAGCCCCGGTCGCGGCGCCCACGCCGCCGCCGATCAGCGCGCCAGTCGCCGGGCTGCCGCCGGTGACGCCGGAGATGGCCGCCCCGGCGCCAGCGCCGATCAGGCCACCCGTCACCGCGCGGGTGGAGGGCCGGTCTCCGCATCCGGCAAGGGCCAGACTGAGACTGGCGAGCACCACGCCCACGGTCAGCTTATTACGCATCGGTATACCCTTCCCATCGGAGTCGCGTCCGCGCGACCCACCTGCACATGGGGAGGGCAACGCGGCAGCGCGCCGAAGTTTTGCCGACCGTGCCGGCGAACGGCTCAGGTCACGCTTGTGTGTCCCGCAACCCGCGTTTCGCCCGGGCGCCCCTTTCCATCCGGGAAAGCGGGGGCTAAGCCCTGCGCCTCCACACATTTTGTCACAAAGGTTCTCTAAATGTTCTCTCGCGTGCTCGGCATCATGTCCGCGGACATGGCGATCGACCTCGGCACGGCGAACACACTCGTCTACGTGAAGGGACGGGGCATCGTGCTGGCCGAGCCGAGCGTGGTGGCGATCGCGGACGTGCGCGGGCGCAAGCAGGTGCTGGCCGTGGGCAACGAGGCCAAGCAGATGCTCGGCCGCACGCCGGGCAACATTTCCGCCATCCGCCCGCTGCGCGACGGCGTGATCGCCGACTTCGAGGTGGCGGAGGAAATGATCAAGCATTTCATCCGTAAGGTGCACAACCGGCGCAGCTTCGCCTCGCCGATGATCATCGTCTGCGTCCCGTCGGGCAGCACGGCGGTCGAGCGCCGTGCCATCCAGGAGAGTGCGGAGAGCGCGGGCGCGCGTCGCGTGCTGCTGATCGAGGAGCCGATGGCCGCTGCGATCGGGGCGGGGCTGCCGGTGACGGAACCGTCGGGCAGCATGATCGTCGATGTCGGCGGCGGCACGACCGAGGTTGCGGTGATCTCGCTGGGCGGCATCGTTTACTCGCGCAGCGTGCGCGTGGGCGGCGACAAGATGGACGAGGCGATCATCAGCTACGTGCGCCGCAACTATAACCTGCTGATCGGCGAGTCGTCGGCCGAGCGGATCAAGATGGACATCGGCGCCGCCTGCCCGCCGGAGAACGGCGAGGACGGGCCGTATCGCGAGGTCAAGGGCCGCGACCTGATGAACGGCGTGCCGCGCGAGATCGTCGTCGGCCAGCGGCAGATCGCGGACAGCCTGCTGGAGCCGGTGACCGCGATCGTCGAGGCGGTGAAGGTGGCGCTGGAGAACACGCCGCCCGAGCTTGCGTCCGACATCGTCGACAAGGGGATCGTGCTGACCGGCGGCGGGGCGCTGCTGCACCGGCTGGACGAGGTCCTGCGCAACGCCACCGGGCTTCCGGTGGTGGTGGCGGAGGACGCGCTGCAGTGCGTCGCCCTCGGCACCGGGCGGGCGCTCGAGGAAATGAAGAAATTACGCAACGTATTGACTTCGATGTACTAAACTGCGCGGAAGACGGGACGGGAAAGGATCGATCGTGAGCGCTGCGCCTGAGCGTGCAACGCCGCGCGCACACGGACGACCGGGCGCCCGCCCAAGGGGCCGCGGGGTCCGGCCGTGATCCTTCGCCTGTCGATCCCGGCGCGGCAGGCGCTGGCCAAGCTGACCTTGCCGGTGCTGGTGGCGGCGTCGTTCGGTCTGATGCTGCTGGGCAAGGCCGACGCGTTGCTGGCCGAGCGGCTGCGCGTGGCGGCGGCCGACGGGCTGGCGCCGATCTATGCCGCGCTGTCCGAGCCGCTGCATCGCGTGCGCAGCGCCATCGACGACCTGCACGCCCTGGTGGATGTGCGCGAGGAGAACGCCAAGCTGCGCGACGAGAACGAGAAGCTGCGCCGCTGGCAGTCGATCGCGCTCGCCCTGGACGCCGAGAACCAGAAGCTCAAGGCCAATCTGCACTGGATCCCGGAGCCCGCGCCGTCCTACGTGACCGCGCGCGTGGTTGCGGACGCGGGCGGCGTCTATGCCCGCGCGGTGCTGCTGGCGGTCGGACCTGGGCACGGGATCCAGAAGGGCGAAATCGCCCTGGACGAGCACGGCCTTGTCGGGCGCGTGACCGACGTGGGCGCGCGCACCGTGCGCGTGCTGCTGATCACCGACCTGAACAGCCGCATTCCGATCACGCTGGAGAACAGTCGTGCAAGGGCGATCATGCTCGGCACCAACGGGCCGCGGCCGCGGCTTGCGTTCTGGCCGGAGGGCTCGCCGCCGGTCGAAGGCGAGCGCGTGGTGACGAGCGCCGAGGCCAACGCCTTCCCGCCCGACCTGCCGATCGGCACGGTGCACTACAATGCGAGCAAGGTCGCCGAGGTGGAGCCGCTGGCGGATCTGGACCGGCTGGAGATCGTCCGCCTGTTCGACTACGGCCTGCATGATGCGGTGACGCAACCCGACCAGGGTGTCGCGCATACGGTGGACAGGCGGCACTGATGTCGCGCGGCACTGAAGCGAGGCGGTGCTGAATGGACCAGATCGGCAAGGTCCCGGCGATCCACCCGCGGCCGACCATCGGCCGGCGGCTTGACGCGACCGCCCGGGCTGCCTTCCCGGCCGGCTGCACCGTCGTGCTGATGCTGCTGACGCTCACGCCATTCGGGTTCGCCGATCAGGCCCAGCTGCTGCCCGCGATCGCGCTGACCAGCGTGTGGTTCTGGTCGCTGTATCGGCCGCTGCAGATGCCGCCGTTCGTGGTGTTCGCGATCGGCTTGCTGCTCGACCTGCTCGGCTACCTGCCGCTCGGCGTGGGCGTGCTGACGCTGCTCGCGGCGCACGCGGTCGCGGTTCGGCTGCGGCGCGCGCTGATCAATCGCTCCTTCATGGTGGTGTGGCTGGTGTTCGTCGTGGTCGCGGCGGGCGGGGCCGCGCTGATGTGGGCGCTGACCTGCGCGCTGTATTTGCGCGTGCTCGCGCCGGCGCCGGCGGTGTTCCAGGCGGTGCTGACGATCGCGCTGTATCCGGCCATCGCTATCCTGTTCGTGCGCGCGCATCGCACGGTCGCCGATCCGGCGCGCGCATGACGGGCGCGCGGATGACGCGGGTTCGCGCCGCATGAGGTTCCGCCGCTCCAGGCCCGGCACGGGCCCGCTGATGAAGCGCGAGGCGCCGCGAATGGGCGTGTTCACGCGGCGCGCGCTGCTGGTCGCAGGCGGGCAGGTGGCGGCGCTGTCGGCGCTGGGCGTGCGGCTCTATCAGGTGCAGGTCGAGGAGGGGCAGCGCTACTCCACGCTGGCGGCGAACAACAGCATCAGCCAGCGGCTGATCGCGCCGCCGCGCGGGCGCATCCTCGACCGCTTCGGCCAGGTCCTCGCCGGCAACAAGCTGAACTGGCGCGCGCTGCTGGTGGCCGAGGAAGTCGACAGCGTCAGCAACACGCTCGACAATTTCTCCCGGCTTGTCGGGCTGGAGGATCACGAGCGCGCCCGCGTGGAGCGCGAGGTGAAGCGGCATCGCCGTTTCATCCCGGTGATGATCCGCGACTTCCTCAGCTGGGACGAGATGGCGAAGATCGAGGTCAACGCGCCCGACCTGCCCGGCGTGGTGATCGATGTCGGGACCACGCGGATCTATCCGTTCAGCGAGAAGCTGGCGCACATCGTCGGTTACGTGGCACCGCCGAACGAGGCGGACGTGGCCGAGGATTCGATGCTCGCGCTGCCCGGCATCCGCATCGGCCGCGCCGGGATGGAGCGCGAGCGCGACGTCGACCTGCGCGGCACGGCGGGTGCGGTGCAGATGGAGGTCAACGCGGTCGGCCGTGTGATCCGCGAGCTGGATCGGCAGGAGGGCACGCCGGGCGCCGATGTCGCCCTGACGCTCGACGTGGAGTTGCAGCAGCAGGTGCTGACGCGGCTGGGCGACGAGAGCGCGTCGGCGGTGGTGATGGACTGCCGCAACGGCGAGGTGCTGGCGATGACCACCACGCCGTCCTTCGATCCGTCGCTGTTCGACAAGGGCGTGAGCCAGGCGCAGTGGATCGCCTGGACCAGCGACAAGAAGGCGCCGCTGATCAACAAGGCCTCGGCCGGCGAGTATGCGCCCGGATCGACGTTCAAGGTGTGCGTCGCGCTGGCGGGGCTGGAGTCGAAGCTGCTGTCGCCGACCGACCGCATCTACTGCCCGGGCTACATCGACGTCGGCACGGCGCGCTTCCATTGCTGGAGCAAGAACGGCCACGGGTCGCTCGACCTGTACCACGGCCTGAAGTTTTCCTGCGACGTGTTCTTCTACGAGGTGGCGAAGCGGATCGGCATCGACCGGATCGCGGCGATGGCGCACCGGCTCGGCATGGGCGTCGATACCGGCATCGACCTGCCGGGCGCGCGGCCGGGGTTCATTCCCACGCGGGAATGGCGTGTCGCGCACGGGCATGTGTGGAACCTGGGCGACACCATCGTCAGCGGCATCGGCCAGGGCTACATCCTGGTGACGCCGCTGTCGCTGTGCACCTACGCCGCGCGGGTCGCCACGGGGCGGCAGATCGTGCCGCACCTGACGCGCACCGTGGACAAGGTGCTGCAGCCGGGCGCGGAGCTGGATGGGGCGCCGTTGCTCGGGCTGCCGGACAAGTTCCTAGCCGACGTCCGCCACGGCATGTGGGCGGTGGTCAACGAAGGCGGCGGCACAGCGCCGGTCGCGCGGCTGCCCCCCAGCGTGTCGGACGGCGGGCGGGTGCAGCTGGCGGGCAAGACCGGATCGTCGCAGGTCCACCGGGTGTCGCGCGAGCAGCGCGAGAGCGGGCATTTCGACAGCCGAAAGCTGCCGTGGGAGCTGCGGCCGCATGCGCTGTTCGTGGCGTACGCGCCGTACGACGCGCCGCGCTATGCAGTCTCGGTGGTGGTCGAGCACGGCAACGCGGGCGCCGCGGCGGCGGCACCGCTGGCGCGCGACATCATGACCGACGTGCTGTTGCGCGACCCGGTCAACCGGCAGGAGTCGCCGCAGGTGGCGGAGCTGGGGACGGCGCCGTCAGCGACGCCGGTGGTGCCGGTCGACGCGACGTCCGGCGTGCGGACGCCGTCGCTGCCGCCGACGCTGCCGCGGCGATGATCACCGACCGCCGCCTGCTGCGCGCCGAGCCGAGCTTCGGGCTGGCGACCAAGCTGTGGAGCGTGCACTGGCCGCTGGTGATCCTGCTGTGCGCGGTGGCGGGTGTGGGGTATGCGGCGCTGTACAGCGCGGCCGGAGGATCGGTCGAGCCGTACGCCGCCAAGCACATCATCCGCTTCGGCTTCGGGCTGGTGATGATGCTGTCGATCGCGATGATCGACATCCGTTTCATCGCGCGTCTGTCCTGGCTCGCCTATCTCGGCTCGATCGGCCTGCTGGTGCTGGTGCTGAAGATGGGGCATGTCGGCAAGGGCGCGCAGCGCTGGCTGGAGCTGGGACCGCTGCAGCTGCAGCCGAGCGAGCTGGCGAAGATCGCGCTGGTGCTCGCACTCGCCGCGTGGTTCCACCGCGCGTCGTGGCAGAAGGTCGGCAATCCGCTGTTCCTGATCGTACCGGTGATCGCGACGCTGATCCCGGTCGGCCTGATCCTGAAGGAGCCCAATCTGGGCACCGCGGTGATCACCGGCGCGGTCGGCGCGGTGGTGTTCTTCGGCGCCGGCGTGCGGCTGTGGAAGTTTGCGCTGGTGATGGTGCCGCTGCCGCTTCTGGCGAAGTTCGTCTACGCGCACCTGCACGACTACCAGCGCGCGCGCATCGACACGTTCTTCAATCCCGAGAGCGATCCGCTGGGCGCCGGCTACAACATCATCCAGTCGAAGATCGCGCTGGGCTCGGGCGGCATGTGGGGCAAGGGCTACCTGCAGGGCACGCAGGCGTATCTGGACTTCCTGCCGGAGAAGCAGACCGACTTCATCTTCACCATGTTCGGCGAGGAGTTCGGCTTCGTCGGCGGCATCGCGGTGATGGCGCTGCTGGCGCTGGTCGTGCTGTTGGGGATGGTGGTCGCGCTGCGCTGCAAGCACCAGTACGGACGGCTGGTGGCGCTGGGCATCAGCTTCAACTTCTTCATGTACGTGTTCGTCAACATCGCCATGGTGATGGGGGCGATCCCGGTCGGCGGCGTGCCGCTGCCGCTGATTTCGCATGGCGGGTCGGCGATGCTGACGGTGATGGTCGGCTTCGGCATCCTGATGTCGGTGCACGTGCATCGCGACGTGGAATTCGCTCGGCGCGAAGAGAGCCTGTAGGGCTTCTCCGCTTCGACGTCATTGCGAGCGAAGCGAAGCAACCCAGGGCCACGTGACTGCCATCTATCGCGTGGCCCTGGGTTGCTTCGTCGCTGCGCTCCTCGCAATGACGACACGAGCGAGGGGAGTTGGGGCATGGTTCTGGACATCGATCCGCTGATCGGCGCGGGTGTGGCGGGGGCGACCGCGGCGACCGACGCGGTGTACGTGCTGTTCACCGCCGCGGTCGCCGCGCGCCGCCGCTTCATGGCGGCCAACTGGAGTTGCGCGTGGTACCTGCTCTCGTCGTTCGCGGTGATCAGCTACACGCACAATGTCGGCTACGTGCTGTTCGCCGCCGCCGGCTCCTGGGTGGGCGCCTTCGTCTCGCTGACGTGGCTGCGACGACGGTAGCGCAGGGGCCTTTCCGGGGGTGGCGCAAGCGGTGCTAGGCTCGGCCCACTGCGGCACAGCGAGGGTCGAGATGCGGATCGGCGTTCCCAAGGAGATCAAGGATCATGAATCCCGCGTGGGCCTGACGCCCGCGAGCGTGCGGGAGTTGACGGCGCATGGCCACACGGTGGTTGTGCAGCGCGGCGCGGCGGCCGAGATCGGCTTCCCCGACGACCGCTACGTTGCGGCGGGCGCCGAGATCGTCGACACGGCGGACGCCGTGTTCGCCGCCGCGGACATGATCGTGAAGGTCAAGGAGCCGCAGCCGGTCGAGATCGCGCGCCTGCGCCAGGGGCAGATCCTGTTCACCTACCTGCACCTCGCGGCCGATCGGGCGCAGACCGAAGGGCTGATGAAGTCCGGCGCGGTGTGCATTGCCTACGAGACCGTCACGGACGCGCGGGGCGCCTTGCCGCTGCTCGCGCCGATGAGCGAGGTGGCGGGGCGGATGTCGGTGCAGGTCGGCGCGCATTACCTGTTGCGCACGCATGGCGGCGAAGGCGTGCTGCTGGGCGGCGTGCCGGGGGTTCCGCCGGGCAAGGTCGTCGTGCTTGGCGGCGGCGTGTCCGGCACCAACGCCGCGCGCATGGCGATGGGGCTGGAGGCGGAGGTGGCGGTGATCGACCGCTCGCTGACGCGGCTGAAGGAGCTGGACCTGCAGTTCGGCGCGCGGCTGCGCACGATGTATGCGACGACCGACACGATCGAGCACGAGGTGCTGTCGGCGGACGTGGTGGTGGGTGCTGTGCTGGTGCCGGGTGCCGCGGCGCCGAAGCTGGTCACCAAGGAGATGGTGCACCGGATGCGGCCGGGCACGGTGCTGGTCGACATCTCCATCGACCAGGGCGGTCGCTTCGAGACCAGCCGGCCGACGAGCCACGCCGATCCGGTCTACGTCGTCGACGGCGTGACGCATTACTGCGTGACCAACATGCCGGGCGCGGTCGCGCGCACCTCGACCCTGGCGCTGTACAACGCGACGCTGCCGTTCGCGCTGGCGATCGCGGGCAAGGGGTGGCGTGCGGCGCTGCGCGACGACCCGCATCTGCTCGCCGGGCTGAACGTGTGCGAGGGCCATGTGACCCATCCGGCGGTGGCGGAAAGCCTGGGGCTGGCGTATCAGCCGGCCCGATCGGTCGTCGCGGGCGCCCGCCGCCTCATGCAGACCATCCCCGCCCGTCGCGGCAGGGCGACGCATGTCGCGCGCGGGCAGTCGATCCGCATCGTCAACACGCACGGCAACCAGGTGGTCGACACCTGGGCGTTCACCGCCGGCATGCTGACCGAGTTCATGTCGATGGAGCACACGCGCGCGACGCTGACGCGCCTGATCCCGCGCGTCGGCGACGGGCTGTACACGAACCGGCGGCGGAAGATCCTGACGCTTGCCGAGGACACCAGCCAGGGCCACCACGACACGCTGATCGCCGCGTGCGACAGCGAGCGCTACATCCTGCTCGGCGTCACGGAGTATCACGACAACTGCACGGACAACCTGTTCGCCGCAATGCAGGGGCTGGGCCTGACGCCGCCGGAATGCCCGAGCCCGCTGAACCTGTTCATGAACATCCCGTGGACCGCAGATGGCGAGCTGTCGTTCGCGGCGCCGACCTGCAAGCCCGGCGATTACGTGGTGCTGCGCGCCGAGCTGGACTGCATCGTGGCGATGTCGGCCTGTCCGCAGGACATCCTGCCGATCAACCGGCACACGGCGACCGAGGCGCATTTCGAGCTGCTGGGCTGATGCCGCGACACAGGCACCGGCCGTGGGCCGCGGATTGACCGTCGGGGCGGCGGCTCTCTAGTATATGTACGCACAAGCGCGGAACAGGCGCTGGTTCGAGGGAAGCGATGTCCGAGACTGCCGAGCTGGCCGCCGGGACGGTGGCGGCGGATGCCGAGCGTGCGCTCGACGCGATGCAGGACGGCGGCGCGGTGATCCTGCCGCTCGACGTCGCGTACGGCATCGTAGGCACCACGGCGCAGGCGATCCGCACCATCTTCGCGGTCAAGAACCGCAGCTACGACAAGCCGTCCGGCATGTTCGCGACGTGGGAGATGTCGCGCGAGCTGCACGTGATGCAGGGCGAGCATCACGCGATCGCCCGCGTGATCGTGGAGGAGTACGGGCTGCCGTTCTCCATCGTCGCGCCGTACCGGGGAGACCATCCGCTGCTGTCCCGCGTGGACCCGTTCGTGCTGCAGAACTCGACCAAGAACGGCACGCTCGACATGCTGATCAACGCCGGGCCCTGGCACGACGCGGTCGCGCGGGCGGCGACCGCGCGCGGGGCGGCGGTGTTCGGGTCGTCGGCCAACCGATCGCTGACCGGCAGCAAATACCGGCTGGCCGATATCGAGCCGGAGGTGCGGGCGGCGGCGGCGCTCGAGATCGACGGCGGCACGTCGAAGTATGCCAATGCCGAAGGCACGTCGAGCACGATCATCGACTTCCGCGACTTCCACCTCGTCCGCCGCGGCGTGAAGTGGGAACGGTTGCGCGATATCTTCCAGGCGCGCTTCGGCATCGCGGTGCAAAGCTGACGGACGGACACAACAAGGGTCACGGGCCCGCTTCGGGGAGAGAACGATCATGGTGAACGCGGGTGCCCGGCTCGACCGGCTGCCGATCAGCCGGTTCCACTACGGGCTGCTGGGGCTGATCGCGGGCGGGATGTTCCTCGACGCGTTCGAGATCTACCTGCAGGGCGGCGTGCTCGCCGCGTTGGTCGCGAGCGGCTGGTCGACGCCGGCGATCAACGCCAACTTCCTGTCGGCGACGTTCGGCGGCATGGTGATCGGCGCCTATCTCGCCGGCGTGTTCGGCGACCGCTACGGGCGGCGTGCCGCCTATCAGGTGAACCTGCTGATCTTCGGGCTGGCGTCGCTGGCCGGTGCGATGGCGCCGAGCATGAACTGGCTGATCGGCTTGCGGTTCCTGATGGGGCTCGGGCTCGGCGCGGAGATCGTCGTGGGCTACGTGACCATCAGCGAGTTCGTCCCGCCCGGCAGCCGCGGGCGCTGGGGCACCGGGCTCGCCGTCATCACGAATTCGGCGCTGTTCTTCTCCGCCCTGATCGGCCGCTTCGTGATCCCGAACTTCGGCTGGCGCTGGATGTTCGTCATCGTCGGCGTCGGCGCGCTGATCGTCTGGTTCCTGCGCCGAAATATGCCCGAGTCGCCGCGCTGGCTGGAGTCGAAGGGACGCGACGCGAAGGCCGAGGCGCAGCTGCGCGAGATCGAGCGTCAGGTGGCGCCCAACGGCAATCTGCCGGATGCGCCGGTGGCGCCGGTGGTGCTGAAGCGCGATGTGTCGATCTTCACGTTGTTCACGCCGCGCGTGGTGATGCGTACGATCACCGGCAGCGTGGTGCTGATCGCGCTGAACGTCATGATCTACGGCTTCATCCAGTTCCTGCCGACCTTCATGGTCAAGCAGGGCATGAGCATCGTGACCTCGCTGAACTACACCACGCTGATGAGTTTCGGCGGCCCGGTGGGCGCGCTCATCGGCTTCTTCCTCGCCGACCGGCTGGGACGGCGGAACCTGCTGATCGGGTTCTCGCTCGTGGCGATCGCCTTCGGCCTCGCCTATCCGCACGCGGACGATCCGGTGACGATCACGCTGCTCGGGTTTGGGCTGGTGACGAGCGTGTATGTGCTGGTGGCGGTCGGCTGGGCGCTCTATGTGCCGGAGCTGTTCCCGACCGAGATCCGCATGCGCGGCAACGGGTTCTGCAACATGGCCGGGCGCATGATGGCGATCATCATGCCGCAGTTCATCGTGCCGCTGTTCGGCGCCGGCGGCGTGGGCGGCGTGATGGCGCTGGTGATCGGCCTGCTGGTGCTGATGACGATCCTGGTGGCACTGACGGGCTACGAGGCGCGGCGCACCTCGCTGGAGGCGGTGACGCCCTGGGCCGAGGAGGACGAGAAGCTGGCGCGGATCGCACGGGCGCCAGCCCGCTTGTGAGCCTGTTCGATGTCGCCGGCGACGCGGCGCGGGTGTTCGCCGCGCTGGACGCCGGCGGCATCGCGGTGGTGCCGAACGACATCGGCTATTCGGTGCTGGGAGGCTCGTCGGCGGCGCTGACGCGCATCTTCCGCGCCACGGGGCGGCAGGCGAGCAAGCGCAACGCGCTGGTGGCCGATGCGGCGTGGCACCGTGCGCTGCATGTGTGCGGGACGCGCGGGCGGGAGATCGTGCAGGCGATCACCGACGACTACGGCCTGCCGCTGGGGGCCATCGCGCCGTTCCGGCGTGACCATCCGGCCGTGCTGGCCTGCGACGGCGAGACGATCGCCGACAGCTCGCAGGACGGCACGATCGCGATGCTGCTGAACGCCGGGCGCTTCCACGCGGCGCTGACCGCGCTGAGCTATGAGGCCGGCAGGCTGCTGTTCGGGTCGTCGGCCAACCTGACGCTGACCGGCACGCGATTTTGCGTCGAGGACATCCCGCCGGAGATCACCGGCATCGCCGACGTGGTGATCGACCACGGCCTGCAGCGGTACCACGTGTACGCTGCGTCCTCGACGCTGCTGAACGTGGAGACGCTGGAGGTGGTACGGCACGGGGCGTGTTTCGCCGACATCGCCTATGTGCTGCGGCGGCACTTCGGGGTGAGCCTGACGCCGCCGCGCGAGCCTATCGGGGCGTATCGCCGGCCAGCGTAACGCGGTGCATCACGCGGCGATAACCGTGATAGTCGTTGACCGGGTTGTGCAGCACGCAGCGATTGTCCCAGAAGGCGATCGAGCCGGGCCGCCATGAGAACCGGCAGGTGAACTCCGGCCGGATTTGGTGCTGGAACAGGTAGTTCAGCAGCCCGGCGCTTTCCTCCTCCGTCATGCCGGCGAAGCGCACGGTGTGCGCGACGTTGACGTAGAGCGACTTGCGCCCGGTCTCCGGGTGGGTGCGGATCACCGGGTGCTCGGCGTTGTATTCGGTGCGCGCGTCGTCTTTCGCGGAGTCCTTCATGCGGTCCTCGCGCGTCTTGGTGACCTCGGCCTTGGCCGAGCTGTTCACCGCGCGCAGGCCGTCCAATAGGCGCCGCATGCCGTCCGACAGCGCGTCGTAGGCGCGGTAGCCGCTGGCGAACAGCGTGTCGCCGCCGAATGGCGGCACCGCGCGCGCGATCAGCATCGTCGCCATCGGCGGGCGCTCGAGATAGGCGGTGTCGGAGTGCCAGACGCCGCCGAAATTGTGGCGCTCGTGCTCGAGCTTCACGACCGGGATGATTTCCGGATGGTCGGGCAGGCCGCGGACGAACGGATATTCGATCACCTCGCCGAAGCGGCGCGCGAACGCCAGGAAACGGTCGGGCGGCAGGTCCTGGTTGCGGAAGAACACGACGCCATGCGCGAGCCAGGCGCGGCGGATGTCCGCGATCGTCGCATCCGGAAGGTCCTCGCTCAAATCCACGCCGCCGATCTCCGCGCCGAGCGCGCCGGCGATCGGCGTGACGTCGAGTGCGTGTTGCAGCACGGGCATGGCCGTTCCTCCCGGGTTCTCATTGACGAGCATATGTCCGTACATGTTAGCTAGCAATCCAGAACGAAGGCTGGAGGGAGCGGGGTGGACGCCATCGCGGCGACGGCGGCCGGGCACGGCCGTTTCCTGGAGGATTTCATCGTCGGCGACGTCTACCGGCACTGGCCCGGCCGCACGATCACCGAGGCCGACAACATCAACTTCAGCCTGATGACGATGAACCGTCATCCGCTGCACTGCGACGCAGCGTTCGCCGCGCGATCGGAGTTCGGCCGGCCGCTGGTGAACAGCGCGCTGACGCTGGCGATCGTGGTCGGCATGACGGTGGACGACGTGAGCCTGAACGCAGTCGCCAACCTGGGCTGGAAGGAGATCCGGCTGATCGCACCGGTGTTTCCGGGCGATACGATCTACGCGCGGTCGGAGGTGATCGACGTGCGGGTGAGCAAGTCGCGTCCGCACCAGGGGATCGTGACGACACGGACCGAGGGGTTCAAGGCGGACGGCACCGTGTTCCTGAGCTTCGAGCGCGCGAGCCTGATCCCCAAGCGGCCGAACGAATGATGAGCGAGGAAACAGCACCATGAACGAGATGAGCAGCGTGGCCGCGGCAGGCACCGAGGCACAGACCAAGCTGGCCGATCCCGCGCCGCGTCTGGCCGAGTTCGCCGCGAACCTGCGGATCGAGGGCGTGCCCGAGCGGGTGCGAACGCGAGCGGCGCACCACATCCTGGATGCGGTCGGCATCGCGTACGTATCGGCGACACAGGACTTCGCGCATCGCACGCTGTCGGCGATCCGCGGTCTGGGCGGCGTCGGGGACGTGCCCGTGATCGGCATGCCGGCGCGGCTGCCGGCGCGCGACGCGGCGCTGGTCAACGGCGTGCTGTGCCACGGGCTCGAT
>DATEQV010000150.1:0-7110 GCA_035272265.1 Acidisphaera sp.
TGCCTCGGCGAACAGGTCGCGCACGCGCGCGGCACCCACGCCCACGACATCTCGACGAATTCCGCCCCCGAGATCGAGAAGAACGGCACGCCCGCCTCGCCCGCGGTCGCGCGCGCCAGCAGCGTCTTGCCGGTGCCCGGCGGACCGACGAGCAGAACGCCCTTCGGCGAGCGGCCACCGAGCCGGCCATAGCTCTGCGGCGAGCGGAGGAACGCGACCACTTCCTGCAGCTCGGCCTTCGCTTCGTCCACGCCGGCGACGTCGGCGTAGGTCACCTTGGTGTCCGTCTCGAGATACACCTTGGCGCGCGACTTGCCGATCGACATCAGCCCGCCGATCCCCTGCCCTCCGGACATGCGGCGAAACGCGAACATCCAGACGATGTAGAACAGCATCAACGGCGCCAGCCAGCTGAGCATCTGCACCAAGGCGCCGGGCGGGGCCTCGCCGACGACCTCCGCGCCATGCGCATGCAACTGGTCGGCGAGCGCGGGATCGACCCGCACCGTCGTCACGTCGCGCTGCCCACCCGGAAGCGGTTCATTGAGCCGGCCGCGCATCGTGCTCGGCGAGACGGTGACCTCGGCGATCTTGCCGTCGGCCACCATCTTCTGGAACTCGGTGTACGACACGCTCTGGGTCGGCTGGTAGCTCAGCCAGAGCCATTGCAGCGCGAGGGCGAACAGCAGGCCGCCGACCACGTACGTGATCGCCACGTGCCAGTTCCAAACGTCGGGCTCCGGCCGCTTCTGGCCTGGCTTTCCCGGTTCCATCGACCAGTCACTCCCACGCCCGGGTCACTGTCTGCCTTGACCCACGTCAAGCCGGCAAGCGGGCTGGCGTGGTTAGCTCTCCCAGCCGTCGCACCGTGCCCGACGCAGGATCGAGCGATGGCGATCCCGGGAGTGGAAAACATGGTCGGTCTCGTCCTGTCGCCGGAACAGATTCGCGCCGCACCGCCGGAGGTCCGGCACTGGCTCGAACAGCAGGTAGCGCAGACCTTCGGCCTGCCGCGCGCCGCGCCGCCGGCGCCGTCCACCCATCTCGTGGCCTGCACGCCGGATCAGGCCGGCAGCATCCTGGGCGAGATCCAGGACTCGCTGCCGGTCATCACGGTGTTCTTCGAGCTTGGACGCGAGCAGGGCACCATGTCCCACAACGGGCTGCGTGTGTTCAGGCTTGCCGATATCGCGCGGCACGCGCACCTGCCGAACGTCGACACGACGCTCGCCGCACTGCGGGTCATCGACGGCGCCTTCAAGCAGGCCGCCGGCGACCGGCAGGCCGCGCTCTACGCGCTCGACCCGCAAGGCAACTGTTACGTGGCGGACGGCACCAGCCAGAGCATTCTCGCGCTCTGGCACAGCATGGTTGCAGCCGAGCCGTTGGCGCCGCAGCAAGGCGCCATGATCCCGGAAGCGCCGCGCGCCTCCCCACCGGGCTGAGCACACCCGGCTGAGCGCCGGCGCCGTCGGCAGCGGCATAGGTGCCAATCGTCAAAGTCACGCCATATTTTTTTGCTTGACAGTTCAGAACGTGCCATTCTGTCAGGTGGCTGACAACTGTACTGTCCAATCTCCCCAGGAGGATCTGATCTCCCTAGCTCCCGCGCATGGCGTGAACGTCGCCCAGCCTGACGTGACCCTCATGCTTGACATGCAGGGTGTCATTCAGGACGTCGCGCTCTCCAACGAAGTGTCCAACGAACCGGTCGACGATTGGCGCGGCCGGCCGTGGGTCGACACCGTTGGCGCGATCGGCAGCGGCAAGGTGCTGCGGATGATGGAGCACGCGCGCGAAAGCGGCGTCTCCGCCTTCCGCCAGGTCACCCAGCGCTTCCCCAGCGGCCTCGAGCTGCCGATGGAGTACACCATCGTCCGGCTCGGCGGTAAGGCGGGCCTGATCGCGATCGGACGCAGTCTCAAGGCGGTCGCCGAACTCCAGTCCCGGCTGATCGCCGCCCAGCAGTCGATGGAGCAGGACTACTGGAAGCTGCGTGAAGCCGAGACGCGCTACCGCATCCTGTTCGACGCCTCGAACGAGGCGGTGCTGCTGCTGAAGGCCGATTCGCTGCAGGTGCTGGAGGCCAACCCGGCCGCCATCCGCTCGCTCGGCCTCGCCCGCGGCCAGTCGTTCCACCTCGACATCGCGCCCGAGGAGCAAGAGGCGCTGCAGACGATGCTCGGCCGCACGCGCCAGAACGGGCGGGCGCCGACCACGATCCTGCATGTCGGCCCCGACCGCGAGCAATGGACCGTGCGGGCCTCGATGATGACGGCCGAGCCCGGACCGATGTTCATGGTCCAGCTCACCCCGGTCGGCAGCCTCACCTCCGGTCCGCCGCGCGAGGAGGAGGCGTCGGTCGAGGACCTCGTCGACCGTCTGCCGGACGCCTTCGTCGTGATCGACCGTGACGGCGTCATCCGGCGGGCCAACCGGGCCTTCCTCGACCTTGTCGAGGTCGGTGCGGAGGGCGCGGTGATCGGCGAGAAGCTCGCCCGCTGGCTGTCGCGCCCGGGAGCCGACGTTCCCGTGCTGCTCTCGTCGCTGAACCGGCACGGCTCGGTGCGCATGTTCGCGACCTCGGTGCAGGGCGAGCTCGGCGCCGACATCCCGGTCGAGGTCTCAGCCGTCGGCACCGCGTCGGGCCGGCCGAGCCACGTCGCGCTGGTGATCCGCGATGTCAGTCGCCGGCTGTCGGCCAACGACAACAGCGCGAGCCTCCAGGCGTCGTTCGCCGCCATCATCGAGCAGACCGGCAAGACCTCGCTTCGCACGCTGGTGAAGGAAGCTGTCGGATTGATCGAGCGGCACTATATCGCCGCTGCGCTGGAGCTCTCCGCGGGCAATCGTACGGTGGCTGCGGAAATCCTCGGCCTGAGCCGGCAGGGTCTCTACCAGAAGCTCGCCTATTACGAGATGGACCGGCACTCACGGCAGGAGGCAGAGTCGGTCGAGTAGCAAAGCAGCTCCGAGAGGACCACGCCGTGCTGACGAGTTCGGTGACGCCGGCTTTCGGCGAGGCGGACCTTTCGAACTGCGAACGCGAGCAGATCCATCTCGCGGGCTCGATCCAGCCGCACGGCGCATTGCTGGTGGTCCGCGAGCCGGACCAACGCGTCGTCCAGGCAAGCGACAACACCGCGTCGGTCCTCGGCATGACGGGACCGCCGATCGGCCGCGCCTTGCGCGACATCGCGCCCGATCTCGCCGACGCCTTGCAGGTCCACCTCGCCGAACCGTTGCGCGACGTGCCGCACGTCATCCGCTGCCAGATCGGCGACCTCCCGCGGTGGTTCGACTGCCTCGTTCACCGCCCGCCGGACGCCGGCGTGATCATCGAACTGGAGACCGCGGGTCCGCGCGTCGACCTGTCCGACGGGCTGCAGACCGCGTTGCGGACGATCCAGGCAGCCTCTGCGCTGCGCAACCTGTGCGACGAGACGGCCCGCCTGTTCAAGGCATTCACCGGCTACGACCGCGTGATGGTCTACCAGTTCGACGAACAGGGACATGGCGAGGTGTTCGCGGAGGAGCGCGAAGCGCACCTCGAACCCTATCTCGGCAATTACTATCCGGCCTCCGACATCCCGCACATCGCGCGGCGTCTGTACGAGCGGAACCGGATTCGTGTCCTCGTGGACGTCGAATACGCGCCCGTCGGCATCACTCCGCGCCTGTCGCCGCTGACCGGCGAAGAGCTCGACATGTCGCTGTGCTTCCTGCGCAGCTCGTCGCCGATCCATGTGCAGTACCTGAAGAACATGGGCGTCCGGGCGACGCTGGTCGTCTCGCTGATGGTGAGCGGCAAGCTGTGGGGCCTCATCTCCTGCCATCACTACGTCCCGCGCTTCCTGCATTTCGAAATGCGCGCGGTCTGCGAAGTGCTCGCCGAAGCCGTGGCGACGCGGATCGCCGCCCTGGATGCGTTCGCGCAGTCGCAGGCGGAGGTGTCGGTTCGCCGCCTCGAGCAGCAGATGAGCCGCGCCATCTCGCGCGAGGGCGACTGGCGCGGTGCGCTGTTCGATCACTCCAAGGCGCTGCTGGAGCCGGTCCACGCGACGGGTGCGGCGCTGCTGTTCGAGGGCGAGGTACGCACCGTCGGCGACGTGCCCGCAACCTCGGCCTTGCGCGACATCGGCCAGTGGCTGGCGCGGCAATCGCGCGGCATGGTCGTCACATCGAGTCTTGCCGTCGACGCGCCGGAATTCGCAGCACTCACGCCGATCGCGACCGGACTTCTCGCCGCGCCGATCTCGACGGTGCCGGGCGAATACCTACTGTGGGTTCGCCCCGAGCGCATCCGCACCGTGACGTGGGGCGGCAACCCGTTCAAGCCGGTGATCGTCGGCGACGATCCCGCAAGTCTGTCGCCGCGGCGATCGTTCTCGCAATGGCATCAGCTCGTCGAGGGCACCTCGGACCCCTGGACGGCCGCCGAGATCGCCGCGGCCCGGCTGATCCGCGAGACCGTCAGCGACGTCGTCGTCCAGTTCCGCTCCGTGCGGATGCTGATCGCGGCCGACCAGCTCGAGCAGGTCACCGGCCAGGTGCGCGCGTCCGACCAGCCCGTCGTGATCGCCGCACCCGACGGTCGCATCCTCAAGATGAACGAGGCCTTCGGCGAGCTTCTGCCGCGGCGTGCCGCCATCCCTGAGCGGCTGGCAGACCTGCTGCCGTTTTTCTCCGATTCCCGCGAAGCGCGCTCGCGCCTGGCCAGCCTGGTGGAACAGCGCCGGTCCTGGCGCGGCGAGGTGACGTTCGAGGGGCCGGACGATCAGCCGACGCCGCTGCTGATCCGAGCCGACCCGGTGTTCACCGCCGATCACCGCACGCTCGGCTTCGTGGTGCTGTTCACCGACCTGAAAGACCGCAAGCAGGCGGAGGCGGCCCGGCACCTGTTCCAGGAAAGCGTGATCAAGCAACGCCGCCCCGGCACCGGACAGCTCGATGCCGGTGCGGACGTCGTGTTCCAGAAACTGGTGTCCACGCTCGTCGAAAACACGCTGCTGGCGGGGCTGGAGATCGCCGAGGGTGCGGATCTCGCACGCATGCCCGAGCTGCTGGAAGCCGTACGCGCGTCGCTGCGACGCGCCGAGGAAGTGCTCCGCCACCTCGTCGTGCACGCGGCGAAGGAATAGCGTCGCGCGCGCGCCCTGCGCCCATAGGGAAACGCGCCTCGCATTGTCAAATTAATCATACGTAAAGTGCTGTTGACACCTCCGTCGCGTTGGCGTGACAGTGCGCGAAAGGGGGGACAATATGGCCACCTTCGCGGATCAATTCGCCGAGGATGCCGACTGGAGCGCGGGGCCGAGCGCCTACGCCGCTCCCTCCAGGGCGTGCACCTTCCCGCCACCGCCGATCGAGATCCAGCCGGCCACGTATCGGCGCAATCGGCGTGCTGCCGTTCTGACGAAGCTGGTCGAAACCGAAATCCTGCCGCGTCTGCGTCTGGTCGGCGTGCGAACGAGCACACGCGACGTGCGGCCCGTGCCGGCGAGCGGCCTCACCGCCGCGGACACGACCGAGTTCGTCCGGCTGGTGCTCGCCGAGGAAGCCGTCGCCGGGATGCAGTACGTCGAGACGCTCCGGCTGCGCGGCGCGACGGTGCGATCGCTCTATCTCGGTCTGCTGACCGATGCCGCCCGCCTGCTGGGCGAGTTCTGGCAGGAGGATCGCTGCAGCTTCGTCGACGTCACCATCAGCATGGGAAGGCTGCAGCAGATCGTTCGCGGACTGTCGCCGGCATTCCAGACGGCGGCGCTCCGTCGCGCTCATCCCGAAACCATGCTGCTGCTCGCCACCCCCGGCGAGCAGCACACGCTCGGACTGATCATCCTCGCCGAGTTCTTCCGGTCCGCCGGCTGGCACGTGGCCGGCGGCGCAGTCAGGTCCGGCGAGGAGGCGGCAGACATCGTCCACGATTCGTGGTTCGACGTGGCGGGGTTTTCGATCGGCGCCGAGAACGGCCTCGCTCAGCTCACAAGCTGCATCCGCATCGTCAGGCGGGCATCGCGCAACCGGAAGATCGGCATCCTGATCGGCGGGCCGCTGTTCCTGAGCGACCGCGACCTCGTATCCCGCGTGGGAGCCGACATCGGTGCGGCGGACGCGCCGAGCGCGCTGCTGCGGGCGAGCGGGTTGTTGCGCACGCAATCAGCCGGAGCCGCCTAGCAAGCTGCGGTTCCGCTAGGCGGCCGGCGAGAGCCACGTCTCCAGCGCGTCGAAGGTGTCGTTGGCGCCGGCGATCATGTCGGGCAGGTGACCGGCTTTCGACGCCGCCTCGATCGCGGCACAACAGTCTCGCCACAATGCGGCGTCTGCGGGAGCGCCGCTCAGGAAGCGCCGGGCCGTTGCATCGCCTGTACCGAACAGCGGATCGAGCGCGCGCGCCAGCGTGCGTCCGCCGATCGTGGAGCCCTCGCGGACATACATGCAGCCGAGCAGCCGTCCCGGCGTGTTCAGCCCAGGCAGGCGGCTGTCCGGCAGGGATGGCGCGCTCGCGACCTCCGCCGGTGTCAGGTCGAGATCATGCAGATCGAGCCGCAACAGGTGGACGCGGGTGCGCGGCACGATCGTCATCCCGAATGCGTCGTTCCACGGCAACGCCTCGAGCTTGCGCTCGAGCGGCGCGTGAAACCCGTACAGTCTCACAAGCAGGGCTCGATACTCGTACCGGTCGGTCTGCCCGGCCGCCAAAGCCGCGAACGCGGGGTGCACGTGCAGCCGTGCATGTGCATCGGCCGTCCTCTCCCGCAGAACGGTTCGAGCCGACGTCATCGCTTGGTGATCGGCATTCCGGACGCTGTCGTCAAGCACGTGTCAGGCTAGCCGGACGCTCCGAACGAAGCAAGAACGCGCACTGGCGCATGACCGGCGTTGCAATTGGCAGGTTGCCGCCTTGCCTATCCGCTTGTCACATACAACCACTAAATCTGGTGGCCCGGCACGAACAACGAGATACTCCCGGGAGTATTTAGACGGCGCTTACGCTCTATTGACCCGTCGCGATACCGCATTATTCGTGGCAATATAACAAAGTAACGTCTGTCGGACAAAAAGGTGCTTTACTTCAAGTGATGGCCGATGCCCGCGCACTACATGTTG
>DATEQV010000151.1:0-8243 GCA_035272265.1 Acidisphaera sp.
ATCCGCAAAACTGCTAACTCCGACAGGCTGCTAGGCCGGTGCCTTCGCCGATCGGCTTGGTCGTAATGAAGGGCTCGAAGACACGCGGCAGGATGTCGGGGGAAATGCCGGTGCCCGTGTCGGACATCGCGATCACCACGAATTCGCCGGACAGGCCGAGGTCTTCGTCGTGCAGCTGCCGGTTCGCAGCAGCGAGGCGGATGCGGCCGCCGCCCTTCATCGCATCGCGGGCATTGATACCGAGATTGAGCAAGGCCAGCTCAAGTTCGGTCCGGTCGACGTGCAGCGGCCACAGCCCTTCGGGCAGATCGATCTCGATGGTGATGTCGTCGCTCAGCGAAGAGATCAGCAGATTGGCGAATTCGCGCAGCACGACGCCGGTCTGCAGCACCTCTGGCCGCAGGCGCTGTTGCCTGGCGTAGGAGAGCAGCTGCCACGTCAAACTGGCGCCCGCCGCAGCGGCACGTTTGGCGGCGTCGAGAAGCGGACGCGCGGGATCGCTCAATGATACTTCGCGTCCTGCGAGATCCAGATTGCCGATGATGACGGTGAGCATGTTGTTGAAGTTGTGGGCGACGCCGCCGGCGATCATGCCGATGCTTCGCAACTTCTCCGACTGATGCAGGCGTTCTTCCAGCCGCCGTTGCTCTGTGATGTCCGCCACCACCCCTGCCATGCGCAGCGGTACGCCGTCGGCGTCATGGCTGATCCGACCGTCGATCACGATCGCCGCGCGTGTGTGATCCGGCCGCACGATCCGGCAATTGACATGCAGCGCGCCCGTCTGCGCCGCCTGCTCGAACGCTCGCTTGACCGTCTCGCGGTCTTCCGGCGCCACCCGCGACAGGATCGCGTCGCGCCCCCAGGGGACTGATGGGGCGCAGCCGAAGATCTCGTCGTGTCGGCGGGAACGCTCGGAGCCGCCAGTGCGCAGATCGCAATCCCAGATGCCCATTTGCGCCGCATCCAACGCGATCTCCAGGCTCTCGCCTGCCCGCTTGGCCGTCTCGCGCAGCTGGCCCTCGCGCTCTGCCGCCTGCGCCCGCTCCAGCGCCGTGCGCAGCTCGGCTTCCTCTTCCCGCCGACGGCGTCGCGTCGTGGCCACGCGTCCCACGAGCAGCCCAGCATCGGCGGCCGCCAGGACCGCGACCGGGAAAGTCCAGTCGAGCAGCAGCCCGTCCGTGCAGAACAGCAGGAAACCGCCGCCGGCCAGCAATGCGCCCGCACCTGCCTGCATCAGCCAGAAGACCGGCTCGCGGATGCGGCCGAACATCAGGATGCTGCCGACGCCCAGGCATAGGGCGAGCAGCAGTTCCGCAGCCGGTGCCAGCGGCGGCCTCACCAAGGTGTCGCCGGCGTGCAAGCTGTCGACCAACTGCGCCTGCACGCCGATCGCCGGGAGGCTGCGGCCCAAGGGCGTCAGGAAAGTCTCGCCGATCCCGAGCGCGCTGACCCCGATCAGGACCACCTTGTCACGGAACCATTCCGGGTCGGCCGTCCCGCTCAGCACCGTCCAGGCCGCTACGGTGCGAAAGTGCTCCGGCGCCGTGTAGCGCGGCCGGATTCGGCCAAGCGCGTCGGCGCGGACTTCGCGATCACCGATCCGGAGAACCGATGTGCCCGTCCACCCGGCACGGAGCACGATCCTGCCGACGGATCCCCCGACGCGGACGACCTCGGCGGCGAAACCCGGCAGCAGCGTGCTTCCGACGCCCGAGAACGCGGGCAGCCGGCGCACGACGCCATCGGCATCGCGCTGCGCCGTGACCAGGCCGATGCCCCGGGAGACGCGGCCGAAGCGCGCCAGCGGCATGGCGATGTCGGATGCCTGGGGCAGCGACAGCCACGCGCTGTCGTCGGCCCGGAAGATCGGCGTGGCAGTCTCGAACGAGGGGCCAGCGGCGCCGCGGACGCTCGGTGCTGCGGCGGCAGCAAGCACAGTGGGAACGCGCTCGAGCGCCGCCGCCAGGGCGGCGTCGGTGTCCGGCAGAGCGAGCAGCGCCGCACGGGTCTCCGAAGACAGTTCCGGGCGCGACATCACCCAGACGGCGGGTGCCAGGCGATCCGGCTCGCTCAGCAGGATGTCGATGCCGACCACTTTCGCGCCGGCAAGCCCGCTGACCAGCCGGGCGACCTGATCGCGCGGCCACGGCCACTGGCCGATACGGCGGATCGATTCGTCGTCGATGTCGACAATAACGATCCGCGCCGTCGATCGCTGCGCAGGGGCCAGCCGCTGGTAGGCGTCGAACACCGCGTTGCGGGTGGCGTCGAAAAACCGGCCGGCACCTAGCCCGGCAAGCAGGACGCCCACGCACCCCGCGGTCGCGACCCCGGCGATGAACCGCCGGAAGCGACGCCCGACCCTCGCGTTCACATGCGCCTTCCCCGAGATCGCTCCGTCGCAACGGGCTGTTCCGGCGCTGATATCATGCGAAGTCGATAGGAACGTCAAAAGCGGGAGGCTGGACGGCCTAACCCGCCCCCTCAGAACTGCCGCAGCAGCCGATCGATATACTGCAACTCCTCCTCCGGCCGCGACCGCTCGGCGCCCCGCCGCCGCAGCTCGTCCTGGATCGCCCGCGCGCGGTCGCGCTCCATCTGCTCGGGCACCTTCACGTCGCTGCCCTCGTCCGCCCCCGAGTTGCCCTGGCCCATCTCCCGGCCCAGCGGGTCGCGCCGGTCGCCCCGCCCGTGCGTGCCCGGCGTCGTGCCCGCCTGCGAGCTGCCGTCGCCCTGCTGGTCGCCCAGGCCGATCTCGCCCTCGCCGCCGTTGTCCTCGCCGCCCATCTGGTCGCCGCGGCCCGGGCCGAACTGGCGCGACAGCGTCTCGCTCATCTGCTGGCCGCCCCTCTGCAGCGCCTCGATCGCACGCTGCTCGGCGCCCGCGGCCGGCGTGTCCTGGCCATGGCCGAGCGCGTGGCCGGCCTCGCGCATCGCCTGGTCGGCGTCGCTCAGGCCCTGCGGCACCTCGCCCGTCAGGTCGCCGAACTGCTGCATCAGCTCGCCGAGCGCGCGGCGCAGCGCCTGCTGCACCGCCTGGTCCTGCCGCCGCTCGGCATCCGTGTCGCCGGCCGGCGGCGCGCTCGGCAGCGGGCGGCCGGTCAGCGGGTCGATCTGGCCCTCGCCGGTGCGCGACTGGCTGTGGTCGAGCAGCCTTCCCTCCCGCGACACCATGTCCTGCAGCGCGCCCACCTGCTGACGGCCCTTCTGGCGCTGCTCGGCGTTGCGGCGCTCGCTCGGGCTCTGGCCCAGGCGGGCGGTGCGCAGCTGGTCGAGCATGCGCTCCAGCTCCGCCATCCTCCGCTGCGCGTCGTCCATCCGGCCTTCGCGCGCATCGCGCTCGGCCTCCTCGGCCAGACGCTGCATGTCGCGCTCGGTCATGCGCTGCGCGTTCTCGTCGGCCGGCAGCTCGCTCTGCTCGCGCCGCGCCTGGTCGAGCAGCGCCTGCATGTGCTGGTCGATCGCGCGCTGCAGCTCCTGCAGCTTGCGTTCGAGCTCGGCGCGGTTGGCGTCGGTCGGGTTCTGCGTCGCACGGTCCAGCGCCTCGCGCGCCGCCTGGCGCGCCGCGTCCAGCGCCCGCGCCGTGCGTTCGGTGTCGCCTTCCTCGAAATGCAGGGCGAGGTTCCACAGCCGCGACTGCGCCTCGGTCACCGCGCCGTCGGACTCGTCCTCCGCCAGCAGCCCGGCGGTGGCGCCGAGCGCGATCACCGCGCCGAAATCGTCGGCGAGCTCGTCGGTCTGCTCCAGCACCGCGTCGATCCCGTCTTCGGCCGCCTTGCGGTCCTCCGGGTGCAGCGACAGCCCCTGGCGCACGGCGATCAGGGCGCGGGCGATCGGGTTGCGGAACGGCCGCATGGGGAGTGCGAACGCGGCGTCCGCGCTGGTGCCGGTCAGGCCCGGCGCGTCGCGCGCGACGAGGTGCGCGATCACCGGCAGCCCGGCCCAGGGATGGGCGGTGAGGTCCTGCAGGCTGACGCCGTGCGCCTCCTTCTGCGAGCCGCCGGGCAGCGGGATCGTCACCACCAGCGGCGGCGCCTGCGGCCGGTCGCGCAGCCGCATCTCGGCCTGCAGCCCGACCACGCCGTAATCGTGCGACACCTGCCAGGGCAGCCTTGTCTGCTGGCGGCCGCGCTCGGCCTGGCCGGGCGGCTCGCTCCAGGCGGCGACCGGCGGCCGGTCGGCCACCACGTCGAGGTCCCACGCCGCCAGCTCGCCGTCGCCGCGCCGCACCGACAGCCGCCCGCCCGTGGTCAGTTCGCGGTCCGCCTGCCAGCTCGTCGCATCCAGCCGGCGGAATTTTCCCCCGCTGTCGCCGAGGACGAGCGAGGGTTCCGCCTCGCTGCCCGTCACGTTCACCACCAGCCGCGCGCCGGCGGGCACCGACACCTGTCCGCCCTCCGGCTTGAGGAAGATCGGGGCGAGGTCGGTATAGGCGGGCGGCGTGATCCAGGCCTGCAGCTGGGTGGCCGCGGCGCTGGCGCTCATCGTGAGCCGCGGCGTGACGCTGTCCATCAGCCGTGGCCCGGCCTCCGGCCCCGCCACGATCAGGCAGGCCACCAGCGCGACCAGCAGGCCGCCGCGCAGCGCCCGGGGGTCGCGTGCGGCGAGGCCGGGATGCGGCAGCCCGACCCGCAGCCGCCCGACCTGCGCCAGGGCGCGGGCCACATGCGCCCGCCACAGCGCCTCGCCGAGCGCGTCGGCGGTGTCTCCGTGCGCGGGAGCGTCGTCGAGCACGGCGAGCGGCCGATGGCGCAGGCCGCTTGCCGCCTCAAGCCGCCGGTCCGCTTCGGAATCGTCCGGCTTGTGCAGGCCGCGCAGGCCGCGCCACAGCAGCAGGCCGGCGGCGGTCGCCGTGGCGGCCAGCAGCATCAGGTGCAGCACCGGCGGCAGCAGCGGCGGCAGCCCGAGCAGGGCGAGGCAGGCGAAGGCGGCGAGCACGCCGAGCGGCGGCCACACCGCCGGCCACAGCCGCTCGAACAGCAGCGTCGCGCGCGCCTGCTCCCGCCGGCGCTGCAGCCGGCGCACGATCCGGGCGGCGTGCGTCTCCTGGTCCATCAAAGCCGTGTCATGTCAGCGAGCGGGTCATTCCATCCAGTCTGGGATGCATTCGGCCTGCCACAACGCCTCGACCGGCTGGCGGGCGCGGATCGGCGCCCAGTTTTCGCCGTCGACCATCGCCTGGGCGGCGAGCGGGCGGGCGTTGTAGGTCGAACTCATCACCGCACCGTAGGCCCCGGCGTCGAGGATCGCCACGCGCGAATTGTTGCGCAGCTTGGGCAGGCGGCGCGCCCGCGCGAAGGTGTCGCCGGTCTCGCAGACCGGCCCCACGATATCGGCCTCGGTCGTCGCTGCGACGGCGTCGGCGGCGGCGACCGGCACCACGCCGTGCCAGGCCTCGTACAGCGACGGCCGCAGCAGGTCGTTCATCGCCGCGTCGAGCACGACGAACCGCACCCCGCCGCTGTGCTTCTCCTGGATCACCGAGGCGAGCAGCACGCCGGCCCCCGCGACCAGCCAGCGTCCGGGCTCCAGGACCAGGCGGACCAGGCGGACGCCCAGATCGCCGAACGCCGCGCGGATCGCGCCGGCGAGCGCGGCGGGCGAGGCCTCGGGCTCGTTGCGATAGCCGATGCCAAGCCCGCCGCCGCAATCGGCGACCTCGACGGACAGGCCCTCGGCCCGCAGCGCGCGCACGAGGTCCGCGACGCGGGCGAAGGCGGTGCGGTAGGGCGCCATGCTGCGGATCTGGCTGCCGATATGCACGGCGAGGCCGATGGGGCGGATGCCGGGCAGGGCGGCGGCGTGTCTGTAGAGCGGCACGATCTCGTCGTGCGCGATGCCGAACTTGTCGCCCGCGCGCCCCGTGGCGATCTTGCCGTGCGTGCCGGCGTCGACGTCGGGATTGACCCGCAGCGCCACACGTGCGGTCGCGTTCGCGGCGACGGCGAGGGCGGACAGGCGCGCGAGTTCCTCGGCACTCTCGACGTTGATCTGTGCCACGTCGTGCGACAGCGCGAGCCACAGCTCGTCGTTGGTCTTGCCGACGCCGGAGAACACCACGCGGGACGCCGGAACGCCGGCCGCCAATGCGCGCGCGAGTTCGCCGCCGCTGACCACGTCGGCGCCGGCGCCCTCGGCGGCGAAGACGCGCAGCACCGCGAGGTGATCGTTCGCCTTCACCGCGTAGTGGATGTGCGCGTCGAGCCCGGCCGCGCGGATGGCGTCGGCCAGAGCGCCGTAGCGCGCCCGCATGGTGCCGGCGCCATAGACCCAGGCCGGCGTGCCGAGTGCGTCGGCGATGGCGTTCAGCGGCACGCCCTCGAGCAGCAGCCCGTCCATCGCGTCCATCCGCAGCTGCGGACGCGCGGCGATCAGCTCGGCGATCGAGGGCTCGTCGGCATGGACGGCGGTGTCGTTCACTGCGTCTTCCAGCCTGGCACGCGTTCGAGGAACGGCGTCACGGCCGGCAGCCATAGCTCGGCGTGGGTGATCGACTGATGGCCGTAGCCGCCGTGCAGTTCGGCCAGGCGGGCCGAGGGGATCGATCCGATCGCCTGCTTCATTTGCGGCACGAGTTCGACCGGATTGAGCAGGTCGTCCTCGAAGTTGACGGCGAGCAGCCGCGCGCGGATCTGGCGCAGCTGCGGCTGCGGATCGTAGTCGGCGGAGCTGCGCAGCGCATAGAGCACCGTCGCCGCATCGCGGCGTTCGTACCCGCCGACCAGCATCTCGTAGAACGCCAGCGTCCTGGCCCGATCGGGTCCTGCCTGCTGCATCTTCTCGGCGTTGCTGGACATGTAGGCGAACAGAGGCCCGGCGATCTTCGCCCAGGCCGTCGGCGTCGTGGTGTAATCGCCGCCGTTCCAGCCCGGATCGTCCTCGATCGCGTGGACGATGATCTGGCGCCACATCAGGTTGCGGCCGCTGATCTGCATCGGCATCGCGCCGATCGGCACCGCGGCGTCCATCGCGTCGGGGAAGCGCTCGGCCCATAGCCAGGTCTGCATCCCGCCCATCGACAGCCCGGCGACGAGTTTCAGGTGCTCGATGCCGAGGCGTTGCAGCGTGATGTGCTGCGTGTCGATCTGGTCGTTGTAGCCGTAGCGGGGGAACTTGCCGTGCAGGCCGTCGGCCGGCTTGCTCGATCCGCCGGCGCCGATGCCGTCCGGCAGCACCACGTAGAACCGCGACAGGTCCAGCAGCTGGCCGGGCTTGAACAAATGGTCGGCGAGGTCGGGGTTGAGGAAGTCCTTGCCGGTGCCGGACGTGCCGTGCAGCAGCAGCACCGCGTTGGTGACGCGGCCCTGCGCGTCGCGATGCGGCGTGCCGAGCGTGGTGTAGTGCAGCTTCAGCGTCGGGAATTTGTCGCCGCTCGCGAGGGCGACGTTGTCGAGGGTCACGTCGCCGTCGGTCTGGCCCGGCCAGTCGGCCGCCTGCGCCGCGCGCAGCCCGAGCAGCAGGCACATCGCCAGCAGCGCCGCCCGGAAACACGTCATCGCAGCCTCCGCTCAGTGGCTCGGATAGGTGTGCGGATAGATGATCTCGCTCGCCGGGCCGGGCGCCGACGGTGGGCCCTTCTTGCCACAGGCGGCGAGCGACACCGACACCGCGGCGAGGCAGGCGAGGGCGAGCATGCGGATCATGCCAGCGCCTCCAGCCAGCGCGCCGCCTGCGCGGCGACGTTCGCCGGCGCCGTGCCGCCGTAGCTCCCGCGAGAGGCGACCGAGGCGTCGACGGTCAGCACGCCGAACACGTCCTCGGTGATCGCCGGCTGCACCGCGCGCATCTCGTCCAGGCTCAAGCCGGCCAGGTCGACGCCCTTGGCCTCGGCCATCGCGACCAGCCGTCCGGTGACGTGGTGCGCCTCGCGGAACGGCAGGCGCAGGACCCGCACCAGCCAGTCGGCCAAGTCGGTCGCCGTGGCGAAGCCGGAGCCGGCGAAACGTCGCATGCGTTCGGTGTCGGGGCGCAGGTCGCGCACCATGCCGGCCATCGCGGCCAGCGACAGCGCCCAGGTCTCTGCGGCGTCGAACACCGGTTCCTTGTCCTCCTGCATGTCCTTCCCGTAGGCGAGCGGCAGGCCCTTCATCACCGTCAGTAACGCCACCAGCGCGCCGGTCATGCGCCCGGTCTTGGCGCGCACCAGCTCGGCGGCGTCCGGGTTGCGCTTCTGCGGCATGATCGAGCTGCCGGTGGTGTAGGCGTCCGACAGCCGCACGAAGGCGAACGGCGCCGAGCAC
>DATEQV010000152.1:0-4876 GCA_035272265.1 Acidisphaera sp.
GCCATGCGTTCCCAGGTCCACGCATCCTCCGCGTGGTAGCGGCGGAAGGCGGACAGCGACACCGCGACGGGGCCTTTGTTGCCCGACGGGCGAAGCCGCATGTCCACATCGTACAGCGGCCCGTCGGCACCGCGCGCGGTCAGCGCCGCCACCACCGCGTGGGCGGCGCGCACGAACCACTGCACCGGCGGCATACGCCGCAAATCGGTGGAGTCCGGCGCGTCCTCGGGATGGTCGTAGAACAGCATCAAATCGAGATCGGAGCCCGCCATCATCCGCCGCGCCCCCGCGCGGCCTAGCAGCACGATTCCCATCTCGCCGCCCTCCACCGGGCCGTTGCGGGCGACGAAGTCGGCGAGCGCGCGCGGCACCAGCGTCTCCAGCGCCGCGTCGAGCAGGCGCGAGCGCGCCTCCGCGGCCGCGACCGGCGCGATGCGCCCCTCCATCGTCGCCACCGACAGCGCGAAGTCCTCCTCGCGCACCAGCCGGCGGACGATCGCGATCGCGTCCTCCAGCACGCGTGCGTCCGTCAGCCGCTGGCGCAGGACCGCCTCGTAGTCGGGCGCCTCGTCGGGCGCCAGCAGGCCCTCCAGCGCGCTCGGATAGCTCGCGAGGTGCTCGGCCAGCGACGGCGCCGCGCCGAGCACCGCCGCGATGCGCGCGAGCAAGGCCGGGTTGCGCTGGAACAGCGACAGGATCTGCACCCCGGCCGGCTGGCGCGCGAGGAACGCGTCGAAGCGGTTGAACGCCACGTCGGGGCGCGGCTGGTGCGCAAGAGCCGCGAGCACCGACGGCAGCATCTGCTCGAGCAGGTCGCGCGCGCGCAGCGAACGCAACGCGCGCAGCCGCCCCGCCTGCCACGATCGCACGCCCGCGACCACGTGGTCCGGGTCGTCGAACCCCATCTTGGCGAGCGTGGCGACCGTCTCCTCCGGCCGTCCGTCGCCGCGGAAGTCGAGCGTCAGGCTTGTGTCGGCGGGCGGCGTGGGGATGTGCTCGAACACCCCGGCGTAGTGGCGGCGGACGCGGGAGAACGTGTCGCCGAGCACCGTGCCGAGCGCCGCCGCGTCCGGATAGCCCATGAACACGGCAAACCGCGCGAGTTCTTCGGCGCGGGCCGGCAGCGCGTGGACCTGCCGGTCGGCGACCATCTGCAGCCGGTGCTCGACCCGGCGCAGCAGGACGTAGGCACCGGCAAGCTCCCCACCGGCCTTCGGATCGAGTCTTCCGGCGACCGCGAGGTCGGCCAGCGCCTGCAACGTCGCCGGGGTGCGCAAATGCGGGTCCCGGCCGCCCCAGACCAGCTGCAAGGTCTGGGCGAGGAACTCGATTTCCCGGATGCCACCCTCGCCGAGCTTGACGTCGTGGCCGGCGATGCGGGCGGCCGGATCGGCGGCCTCGGCCAGCGCGGTGCCCTTGTGGGCGTCGATCTTGCGTTTCATCGCGTGAAGGTCCGCGACGGCGGCGAAATCAAGCCCGCGGCGCCAGATGAACGGCCGGATCGCGTCCAGGAACCCCGCCCCCATCGCCAGGTCCCCGGCCACCGGGCGCGCCTTCAGCATGGCCGCGCGCTCCCAGTTCTGGCCCATGCTTTCATAGTAATCGATGGCGGCGGCGACCGAGACGGCAGGCGGCGTGGCCGCGGGGTCCGGGCGCAACCGCAGGTCGGTGCGAAAGACGTAGCCGTCGGCGTCCCGCGCCTCCATAAGGGCGACCAGATTTCGCGCCAGCCGGCTGAACCAGCCGGCGGCCAGGTCGGGGTCGGCGCGGTATGTGCCGGCCCCGGGATCATAGAGCAGCACGAGGTCGATATCGCTGGAGTAGTTCAGCTCTCGCGCACCGAGCTTGCCCATGCCGAGTGCCGTGAACCCGCATCCCGTCGCCGGATCGTCCGGATCGGGCAGACGCAGGTCGCCTGCGTCGTGACCGGCGCGCAGCAGGTGCGCGACGGCGCGGCCGAGCGTCGCCTCCGCCAGATCGGTCAGGGCCCCGGTCACGCGCGAGAGGTCCCACATGCCGCCGATGTCGGCGATCGCCGTCGCCAGCGCGACCGTGCGCTTGGCCCGACGCAGCGCGGCCGCCAGGCGCGTGCGCTCGGTCGCCGGCGGCAGCGCGCGCACGGCGGCCAGGGCGTCGCCCACCACCGCATCGGGGCCGCGCCGCGCCAGATCGCGCACCGCGCCGGACTCCCGCACGCACAGGTCCGACAGGTACGAGCTGCCGCCGCCGAGGGCGCGCAGCATCGCGGCCGCCTCCGGCTGTGCGGCCAGTGCCGCCTCCTCCGGGCCGCGTTCGGCGAAACGCTCGATCAGGCGCGCGGCCTGGGCAGGATCGGCGGGCGCCGGCCAATCGGCCGGCAGTGCAAAACCAGGAGCGGTGACGTCGGCCATCGCACAGGCATTTCGTGAAGCGACTGCCGGGTCAAGCCGCGCGTCACATCGGCCGCACCGGGCACTGGCTGCTGACCGTCGCGATGGCGAGCACCGTCATCGCCGTCTCCGGCGCCGCCGTGCTGGCCTGGCGGCTGTCGCAAGGGCCGATCGCCAGTCCCTACCTCGCGCACAGCATCGAAGCCGCGCTCAACGGCGACGGCCCCACGCAGGTGCATGTCGGCCGCGCCGAGATCGCCTGGGAAGGCTTCCGCCACGGCGTCGACCGTCCGCTCGACATCCGCGTGGAAGACATCACGGCCACCGGCCCGGCAGGCGAGACGGTCATCGGCATCCCGCGCGCCGACGTCGCGCTGTCGGTCGGCGAGCTGTTGCTCGGGCGTCTGCGGCCGCGACGGATCAGCGTCGCCGACGCCACCGTCCGGCTGGCACGCGCGCCGGACGGCGCCGTCTCGCTGGCACTCGACACGACGGCGATGGGCACCGACGCGACGGCCGCGCAGGGCACCGAGCACGACACCCAGCTCGCGCCGATGATGCGCGAATTCCAACGACCGGCGCAGACCGACATCGCCGCGCCGCGCCTGTCGCGGTTCGCGCAGCTGCGGCGCGTCGTGATCCGGCAGGCTAGCGTCATCGTCGACGACCGCGCGCTCGGCCTGACCTGGGAGGCGAAGCTGGAGACGCTCGACCTGACGCGCCAGCCCGCGGGCGGTGTCGAAGGCGCGGCGGCGGCCGACCTGATCCTGGCCGGACAGACGATCCATCTCGCCGCCAGGGCGATGCTGGACTCGGATGCCGAGCACACGCGTGTCGTCGCGGGGCTGGGCACCATACGCCCCGCGGCATTCGCGCAGGCGGCCCCGGCGCTGGCACCCCTCGCGGCGCTCGATGCCCCGGTCACGGCCACCGCCGACGCGGTGCTCGGCCGGTCGCTCGACCTGGAGCTGGCGCACGCGCAGATCGCGGTCGGTGCGGGTCAGGCCATCGTGGACGGGCTGCCGATCGCGCTGAACGCCGCGCGGCTGGACGCGACCGGCGGCAACAAGTCGATCCGGGTCAACGAGTTCCGGCTGGAGGTGCTGGGCCATCCCGGCGCGACGCCCTCGGTCGTCACCGCGAGCGGCACGGTGACCGATCCGCTGCAGCACGCCCGCGCCGACATCACGCTCGGCGTCGATCAGGTCGCGTTCGCCGACCTGCCGAACCTCTGGCCGAAGGAGATCGGCCGCGCCGGCGCGCGGCCCTGGATCACCCAGAACATCACCGCCGGGGTCGCGCGCAACGGCCAGTTCCACGCCGTGCTCGATATTCCGCCCGACTACTCCGACATCGGCCTGCCGGCGGCGAGCGGCAGCATCGATGGCCAGGACCTGACGGTGCACTGGCTGCGGCCGGTGCCGCCGGTCGAGCACGCATCGGGCACGCTGCGCGTCGTCGATCCCGACACGCTCGACATCGCCTTCCAGCGCGCGCGACAGGACCCGTCCGGCCCGCGCACGGATGCCGCGCAAGGCGGCCTCGTCTTGACCGGCGGGGATATGCGCATCACCGGCATCATGCATCCGCACCAGCTCGGCAAGATCGACGCCGACATCGCCGGCCCCGTGCCGCAGGCGATCGGGCTGCTGCGCGAGAAGCGGTTGCACCTGCTCGACAAGCATCCGATCGACCTGCGCGACCCGGCCGGCATCGCCACTGTCAAACTCGGCGTGACCGTGCCGCTGGAGGACAGCGTCACCGTCGAGCAGGTCGGCATCCGCGCCGAGGCGCATCTGGTGGGCGTGCATCTGAGCGCGGTCGCGGCGGGGCGCGATCTCGACCACGGCAGCTTCGACCTGATCGCCACCAATGACGGCATCACGGCGAAGGGCCAGGGCGCGGTGGGCGGCTTCGATGCGCAGCTCGGCGGCCAGATGGACTTCCGCAACGGCCCACCGTCGCAGGTGCTGGAGACGATCACCGCCTCCGGACAGGCCGACGCGCGGCAGCTGGCGCAGGTTGGGATCAGCGCCGGCACCATCTACAGCGGCACCGCCGGCCTGCGCGTGACCTACACGCAGCGGCGCGACGGCACCGGCGGGCTGGACGTGAACTACGACCTGCGCGACGCCGAGCTGACCGCCAAACCGCTCAACTGGCACAAGCCGGTGGGCGCGCCGGCGTCGGGCGAGGCGCAGCTGCGGCTGGATCACGACAAGATCACCGGCGCGGACCTGATCACGCTCGAGGGCGACGGCGTGTCGGCGCGCGGGCAGGCGGCGTACTCGCCGCGCGGCACCGACCTGCATCTGGAGCGGTTCGTGCTCGGCAATTCGGATGCGACAGGTGATGTGCATTTTCCGCCCGGCGGCAACGGCGAGATCACCGCGACGCTGCACGGATGCCAGCTCGACCTGTCGCCGCGGTTCTCCGAACACACGCACCCGCCGCCGAAACCGAAAGCGCAGGCGGAGGAGCGCGGACAGCCGTGGTCGATCGACGCG
>DATEQV010000153.1:0-10958 GCA_035272265.1 Acidisphaera sp.
GCACGCTGATCTCAACAGCGCGGAAGCAAGGTTGGGATTTGCTGGCCACGCTGTGCGGGGATCCGAAGACGCTCATCGAGGAACTGCGGTTGGCGTGAGACGGCACCGGTTACCTGGGCAGTTACGATTCTCGAAACTCTACGGGCTCACGCGCCTTGTGTTCGCGGAGCATCACAGCGAGATCACCTCCGCGATCCGGCGCGAGAAGCGGATCAAGACGTGGAACCGGGCGTGGATGGTCCGCCTTCGCGGACCATGACGACGCAGAAAAGGCCGGCGCGCAGGCGTACGCGGCGCGGCGACATCCGCCACACGAAGCAGCCAACCAGCGTGACCAGCGTGACCGCGCTCATCTCGATCTCGTCATGGTCCGCGATGGCGGACCATCCACGCCTTTGCCGTTCACGTGACGGGATCGTCGTGTAGCTACGTCCGTTATAATTCCGTTATTGCGTAGTGTTGAGGAAAAAACTCTTGCGCAAGGCGGGCTGCGGGCGTATTTTCCTGGATGACGTTGGTGCCACCCCGAGACCGAAAGGAGGGGCAAGTGTTCGACTTCCTGCCGCCCTTCCTCAAGCGGCTCTATCGCAGTCTCAGGGTCCCCTACGCCCGCGGCACCCGCGTGCGCGAAACCCCGGAGCCCGACCCCGAGATCGCCGTGTCCATGCGCGAGCGCATGTTCCGCGTCGAGATCATCCAGGACGCCTTCTGCGAACGCCGGCCCAGGCCCGAGCGGCTGTTCCGCAAGCCGTCCGGCCATCGCGACCTGTATTCCTGGTGCGACCTGGAGGCCTCCCGCTACCCCACCACACGGCACCGCTGCGCCCACTGCACCGACGCAAGCGACCTCTACAGGCGCGCCAACGACGGCGACTGGCAGGCCGAAGTCCGCCTGCACCGCCTCGCCACCCGCGCGTCCATGCGCCTGTTAGCCGAGCGCCGCGCCTGGGCCGAGACCCGCCGCCGCCAGCGCGCCGCCCGCACGCCGGAGCCGGGACCGCCGCCGGTGATCTGGGTCATGCTCGGCTGGAAGCGCTGGCGCGACCGAAAGCGCGAATACCCTCCCGCAACCGAGCGCTGGTTCATCGTCGAGCGCCGCGAGGCCGAGGCCAAGCTCGTGCGCGCGCACACCCGCACGCTGCAACGCATGTCCCAGCGCAGCCGCGCCCGCCGGCGCGACGCTGAAATCGCGCGCGACTCCGCACGGCGCGCGTCGGCGCCACCGCACGTCCACCCGGAGAGCGACGCCATCCCGGTCCCGGCGCCCGTCCCCACACCCGCACCCGTCCCCCACCCCGTCATGGCCGGCCCCCGGGACTGGCCGCAGGCCAGCCCGAGGACATGCCTTGTGCCGGCCATCCACGACTTCGCTGACGTTGCAGAAGAAAGCAAGTCGTGGATGACCGGGACAAGCCCGGTCATGACGGGAGAAACGACCGGGACAAGTGGGGTCATGGCGGAAGCGGAACCAGCGGACGACACCGCACCGGCGTCGAGCGTGGAGAGCGCCGAGCAATCCCGTGCCGACCCTTCCCCGTCATTGCGAGGAGCGCAGCGACGAAGCAACCCAGAGCCGCGTGAAAGGTGTCTGTCACGCGGCCCTGGGTTGCTTCGCTCCGCTCGCAATGACGGAGTCTCGGAGCCGACGACCGACGGTCCAGCTCGCGATCGCGATGACGGAGTTTCGGAGCCGACAATCGACGCTCCGGCGCGCGATCGCGACGACGACGCACATGCGGCCGAACCATCGGAGCCGCCGGCCGAAGCCGCACCCGCGCCATCGGAGCCGACGGCCGAAGCCGTGCCTGCCGACGCGCCGGCGCCCGCACCCGCCATCCCGCCGGCGCCACCGGAACCCGCACCTGCCCCGGTGCGCATCGCGCTTCTTCCGTACCCGCCCGGCGACACGACCATCATCAAGATCGGCGCCGCGCGGCCGGCGATCCCGCCGCCGCGCGCCAAGCGCCCCGTCAGCCGCCTACAGGATGAACCGGCTCAGATCGCCGCGCTGCGCCAGCGGCGCCACGCGGTCCGTGACGTATGCGGAATCGACGACCACCCGCTCGCCCGCACGGTCCGTCGCGGTGAAGCTGATGTCCTCCACCAGCCGCTCCAGCACGGTGTGCAGCCGCCGCGCGCCGATGTTCTCGACGCGGTCGTTGATGTCGGCGGCAAGCTCGGCCAGTGCGTCGACCGCGTCGTCGGTGAACACCAGGTCCACCCGCTCGGTCCCCATCAACGCGGAGTACTGCTTGATCAGCGAGTGCTCCGGCTCGGTCAGGATCCGCCGCAGGTCGTCGCGCGACAGCGGCGCCAGCTCGACGCGGATCGGCAGCCGCCCCTGCAGCTCGGGCAGCAGGTCCGACGGCTTGGCGAGGTGGAACGCGCCCGAGGCGATGAACAGCACGTGGTCGGTCTTCACCGTGCCATACTTCGTGCTCACCGCGGTGCCCTCGATCAGCGGCAGCAGGTCGCGCTGCACGCCCTCGCGCGAGACGTCGGCGCCGCGAAAACCGCCCTCGGTCGACCGCGCGCAGATCTTGTCGATCTCGTCGATGAACACGATGCCGTTGTTCTCGGCGTGCGACACCGCGTCCTTCTGCAGCTGCTCGTTGTCCAGCAGCCGGTCGGCCTCCTCGCGCTCCAGCGCGCGGCGCGCCGCCTCCACCGTCATCTTCTTGCGCTGCTGACGCTGGCCGCCGAACATGTTCTTCATCATGTCGTTCAGGTTGATCACCTGGCCGGGCGGCATGCCGGGGATGTCCATCTGGCCGATCGGCAGGCCCGCGCTCTCGGCGACCGACACCTCGATCTCGCGCTGCTCCAACTCGCCTTCGCGCAGCATGCGCCGGAACTTGCTGCGGGTATCCGCCGCCGCACCCTCGCCGACCAACGCGGTGATCAGCCGCTCCTCGGCCGCGAGCTCCGCCTTGGCCTGCACTTCCTTGCGGCTCGCTTCGCGCAGCATCTGCAGGCTGGCCTCGACGAGGTCGCGCACGATGCTCTCCACGTCGCGGCCGACATAGCCGACCTCGGTGAACTTGGTCGCCTCGACCTTCAGGAACGGCGCCTGCGCGAGCTTCGCCAGCCGGCGCGCGATCTCGGTCTTGCCGCAGCCGGTCGGGCCGATCATCAAAATGTTCTTCGGCACGACCTCCTCGCGCATCGCTTCGGGCAGCTGCTGGCGGCGCCAGCGGTTGCGCAGCGCGATCGCGACCGCGCGCTTGGCGTCGTTCTGTCCGACGATGAAGCGGTCGAGTTCGGAGACGATCTCCCGGGGGGAGTAGGTGGGCACTTCCATGTCAGTTGAGTTCCTCGGCGGACGCCGAAACGCGCGTCACAGCGTTTCGACGATCACATTGCCATTCGTGTAGACGCAGATCTGGCTGGCGATCTTCATCGCCCGCCGTGCGATCTCCTCGGCCGACAGGTCGGGGATCTCCATCAGCGCGCGCGCGGCGGACAGCGCATAGTTGCCGCCCGAGCCGATGGCGATGACGCCGTCCTCCGGCTCCAGCACGTCGCCGGTGCCGGTCAGCGTGAAGCTCCGGTCCTTGTCGGCGACCGCCATCATTGCCTCGAGCCGGCGCAGATAGCGGTCGGTGCGCCAGTCCTTCGCCAGCTCGACGCACGCCCGTTCGAGCTGCCCGGGGAAGCGCTCCAGCTTCGCCTCCAGCCGCTCGAGCAGCGTGAACGCATCGGCGGTCGCGCCGGCGAAGCCCGCCAGCACGTTGTTGGCGGCCCCGATGCGCCGGACCTTGCGCGCGTTCGATTTGACGACCGTCTGGCCCATGCTGACCTGGCCGTCGCCGGCCATCGTCACCCGCCCGTCACGGCGCACGCACAGGATGGTGGTGCCGTGCCATCCGGTGGGATCGTTCATTTGAGACATGCGCGCTCAAATGGTCGCCAGGAACGCGCCGCACAAGCATGCCGCATGCCGGGCTGCCCGCGCCGCGCGCAGGCCGGCTCTGCCGGCAGCTCAGGCTGCCGCCTGGGTGCTGCCTTCCAGGTCGAGCCGGTATCCGCCGCCCTCGGTCACCAGCAGGCGGGCGTTGGACGGGTCCGTCTCGATCTTCTGCCGCAGCCGGTAGATGTGCGTCTCCAGCGTGTGGGTCGTGACCGTCGCGTTGTAGCCCCACACGTCATTGAGCAGCACCTGCCGGGCCACCGGCCGCGTGCCGGCGCGGTAGAGGAATTTCAGGATCGCCGCCTCTTTCTCGGTCAGGCGGATCCGCTTGTTGCGGCCTTCGTCGTGCAGCAGCTTGGCCGACGGGCGGAACGTGTACGGCCCGATGGAGAACACCGCGTCTTCGCTGTTCTCGAAGATGCGCAGCTGCGCGCGCACCCGCGCCAGCAGCTCCGCGAGCCGGAACGGCTTGGCGACGTAGTCGTTCGCGCCCGCATCGAGGCCGCGCACCACGTCGCTCTCTTCGTCCGAGCCGGTCAGCATGATGATCGGCACTTTGACGCCCCGCCGCCGCAGCTCGGCGCAATAGTCGCGCCCGTCGCCGTCGGGCAGCCCGACATCGAGGATGATTGCGTCGAACCGCGACGCGCCGCCGTTCAACTGCGCGTCGGCCTCTGCGACGCTGCCTGCCTCCACGCCGGTGAACTCGCCGTCGACGGCGAATTGCTCGGCGAGCAGGGCGCACAGCGCCTTGTCGTCGTCCACGATCAGGATGGCGCGCTCGCCTGTCATGAAGTCGTCCTCTTCCAACACATCCCACGCCCCGCAACGAGGCACCAGAACCGGCTCGCCGACGCCAGCTTGCTCATCGCAGCAGGAGGGACGCGGGCGTACGGCCATGCATCCGAACGCGCAGACCCAGTATGCCATCATGGTCCCGTGAACGCCAATACGCTCACTTTCGCGCGATCGCACCGCATCGGTCCGGCAGCCGCTTCCCTCGCTTCCGGCCTGAGCAGCGCCATATATAGCAACGACAGCGCGCAAGTTCCGCCCCTGCCGTGCTTCGAAAGGTAGCTGTTTGTTCGATCTGAAGTCTGCCGACCCGTCCGCGCCGATGGGCGCCCCCTTGGGCGCCCCAGCGGGCGTGTCCCCGGGCGCCGCTCAGCCCGCAACCGTGGGTCGGTCGGCCGCGCGCGCCGTGCAGCGGGCGGCAGCGGAATTGCGGCGGGGCCTGCCGGTGCTGCTGCTGGGCGAGGCGCCGCTCGCGCTGCTCGCGGCGGAGACCGCGAGCGGACCCGGCCTGGCCGATTTCATCCGGCTCTCGGCCCAGCCGGGCGCGTTGCTGCTGGCGCCGGTGCGCGCCGCGGCGGCGCTGCACCGCCCGATCGAGCAGTCGGCCGAGGCGGTGGCGCTGCGGCTGCGCGAGCCGTCGCCCGACCTGCTGCGCGCCTACGCCGACCCGACCGCCGAGCAGGTGTTCCCGAAGACCCCCGAGCTGGTCGCGCCACCCGTCCTCGCCCCCGCCGCGCTGGCGCTCGCCAAGATCGCCCGCCTGCTGCCGGCGGTGCTCGCCGCCCCCGCGCGGCCGAACGCGGCGGCCTTGGCCGGCGAACTCGGGCTGATCGCGGTGGACGCGGCATCGGTGCTGGAGGCACCGCTCGAGGCGGCGGCGAGCCTGCGCCGGGTCGCCGACGCGCCGGTGCCGCTCGACCTCGCGCCCGATGCGAAGGTGGTGGCGTTCCGGGCGGCGGAATCCGGCGTGGAGCATCTGGCCATCGTCATCGGCGATCCCACCGGCGATCCGCCGCCGCTGGTGCGCGTGCATTCCGAGTGCTTCACCGGCGACCTGCTCTCCAGCATGCGGTGCGACTGCGGCACGCAGCTGCGCGGCGCGCTGGCCCGGATGGGCGAGGAAGGCCGCGGCGTGCTGCTGTACCTGGCGCAGGAGGGCAGGGGCATCGGGCTGGTCAACAAGCTGCGCGCCTATGCGCTGCAGGACCGCGGGCTGGACACGCTGGATGCCAACTGCGCTCTCGGCTGGGGTGCGGACGAGCGCAATTTCCTGATCGCCGCGGCGATGCTGCGCGAGCTGGGTGTCGGCGCGGTACGGCTGCTGACCAACAACCCCGACAAGGTCGCCGCACTGGCGGCGAGCGGAATCGACGTCGCCGCGCGCGTGCCGCACGCGTTCCGGCCGAACGGCGTCAACGACTCCTATCTGGCGACCAAGGCCAAGCGCTTCGGCCACATCCTCGATTGAAACGCGGCATGCGGCTTGCTGCCCTCGACGGCCACGCGAGCAGCGAGGGAATATGACCACCTACACGCTCCTCCTCGGCAACATGGTCCCCCCGATGCCGGGTGCAGCGCCGTCATCCCGCTTCTACGGTCAGGGCACCCCGCCGGACGGCGGGGGGCCGCTCGGGCCGGAGCAGTACTGGCCGCAGCCGACGACCGTGTCGTTCGATAACTTGCTGAATCTGTTCGGCCTGGGGCCTAAAGCCAGTGCCCAATGCAGCGCGGCCCCGCCCGCGGCTGCCCAGCCCACCACGGTCCAACCCACCACGTCGCAGCCCGCCACGTCCCAGCCCGCCACGACTCAGCCCGCCAGTGCTCAGCCCCGCCAGTGCTCAGCCCGCGACGGTTCAGCCGGCCACCGTCCCGCCCGGCACGTCCGTTGCCGGGCAGAATGTGCCGGGCTGCGGCACGAACCGCCCACAGTCGATCGACGACATCATCCCGCCGGCGGTGCGTATGGCCGGCGCGGTCGCGTTCGCAGCGGTGGGCGGCACGCCGGCCACCGCCTTCTTCACCATCGTGCCCGCGTTCGCCGTGGCGATCGCCTCGCTCGGCCCCGACAGGTCGGGGCCGCCCGCCCGTCCCGGGTTCCAGGTCGGCGACAACGAGGCCGGCTATGATCCCGTCTCGCCGACGCCGGGCGACGGCAGCGCGCCGTCCGAGGTCATGACGATGGCCGACTGGCAGGCGGGGCAGTACCTGGAGAAGGGAGTCGTTTGACCATCGCCGTGGTCACGCCGGCGGGCTACGTCGCGATGCAGGGGCAGGTGTTCCGCGCCGCCCTCGGCCGCGGCGGCGTGCGCGCCGACAAGCAGGAGGGCGACGGCGCGACACCGGTCGGCGTGCTGCCGCTGCGCCGCGTGCTGTATCGGGCCGACCGCATCGCGCCGCCGGAGTGCGCGTTGCCCATCGAGCCGATCGCGCCGGAGGACGGCTGGTGCGACGCCCCCGACTCGCCGAGCTACAACCGCCGCGTCCGGTTGCCCTTCGACTCCAGTGCGGAGGCGCTGTGGCGGACCGACAGGCTGTACGACATCGTCGGCGTGCTCGGCTGGAACGACCGGCCGGTGGTACGCGGCCGCGGGTCGGCGATCTTCCTGCATGTCGCGCGCGACGATCTCGCCCCCACCGAGGGCTGCGTGGCGCTGAGCCTACCGGACCTGCGCGCGCTGCTCGCGGCCGGGCTGAGCGGGCTCGAGGTGCTGCCGGCCTGACCTGGGGCTTACGGCTCCAGCGGCCGAGCCTCGTCGGGCAGCATGATCGGGATCCCGTCGCGGATCGGGTAGGCCACGCCCGCCCGCCGGCTGATCAGCTCGCCGTGCGCGCGGTCGTATTCGAGCGGCCCCTTGGTGATCGGGCAGACCAGGATTTCCAGCAGGCGAGGGTCGACGGGCGCGGCTGGTATCGGCTGGTCAGGTGCGGACTCGTCGGGTGCCCCCTGAGGTAACCCCGGGGGCGGATCAGCTTGCGATGCGGTCACTGGTTCCCTCTTCACGGCCACCCATGCTGAGCAGCGCGTACAGCACCTGCGCACGATCGTCTCGCGTCCGCGCTTCGAGCAGCGCCTGCTTCTCCGCCGGCTCGAACGGGCAGACCATGCACAGCGTCACGATAAGCATATCATCGGGCATCCGCTCGATCGCGTCCCAGTTCGCATCCAGCCCGCTGCGGCCGAAATAGCCGCGCAGTTCGCGCAGCAGGTCCTGGCGAGGAACGCCGATCTCCTCCTCGTCCGGTGCAAGGTCGCTCTCGAACCCGCTGTAGTCGGCGCGGATGCGGCGGTAGCCGCGGCGCATCTCCAGCTCCTCGGCGACGCGGAAGCGGATCAGGCCGGTCAGCGTGATCAGGTACCGCCCATCGTCGCTTTCGCTGAACGACGTCAGGCGGCCGAGGCAGCCGACGCGGAACGTCGCCGGGCCGGTTGGTCCGCTCGGGCGGCCCGGGTCCGGCTGGATCATCCCGAACATCCGGCCGGCGGCGAGGCTGTCCTCGGTCATCGCCAGGTAGCGCGGCTCGAAGATGTTCAGCGGCAGCCGTCCGTGCGGCAGCAGCAGCGCGCCGGTGAGCGGAAAGATCGGGAAGACCTCGGGCAGGCCGTCCCGACCCTGGTGCAACGACGCCATGCGCCGTCAGCTGAACAGCAGTGCGGAGAGCCTGCGCCGGGCGGCGAGCGTGGCGGGGTCGTCGAACCCCCAGGATTCGAAGAACTTCAGCAACTGCAGCCGTGCCGCGTCCTCGTTCCACTGGCGGTCGCGGCGGATGATCTCCAGCAGCGCGTCGGCCGCCGCCTCCCGCTCGCCGGCGGCATTCAGGCCGGTGGCAAGATCATAGCGGGCCTGATGGTCGAGCGGATCCGCCGCCAGCCGCGCCTTGAGCCCGCCGAGCTGGTCGCGCGCCTTGCGGCCTTCCTCCGCCAGCGCCAGCGCGGCGCGGGCACCGGAGACCTCGGCATGCTCGGCGAGCTTCGCGGGCACCCGCGCGAGCAGGGACTTGGCCTCGTCTTCCTCGCCGAGTGCCAGCAGCGCGCGGATCATGCCACCCCAGGCGTCGCCGTTCTCAGGCTCCTCCTGCAGTGCCGCGCCGAAGATCTCGGCGGCGGAGTGTGCGTCGCCCGCTTCCAGCGCGGCCGTCGCCTCGGCAACGAGATCCGCCGCCGGCATCGCCCCGCCCGCGAGTTTCAGCAGGTTTTCGACGAAGCGCCGCACCTCGGATTCCGGCAGCGCGCCCTGGAACAGGTCGGCGATCTGGCCCTGCCAGAAGGCGGCGACCGTGGGGACGGACTGCAGCGGCAGCCCGAGCTGGGTGAGCTGCTGGACCAGTGAGCGGTTCGCGTCGATGTCGATCTTGACGAGCTTGACCCGGCCGCCGGCGCTGCGGACGACCTTTTCGAGCGTGGGCGTGAGCGACTTGCAGGGGCCGCACCAGGTTGCCCAGAAGTCCACCAGCACCGGGACCTTCCGGGAGGCCTCGATGACGTCCTGCATGAAGGTGCGCTGGTCACCGTCGACGATCATGGCGTCGCCGGCCGGGCCTGCGCCGCCGATCAGGTCGGGCTGCCTGGTGTCGGTCTTCGCCGGGGTGGGCGGGCCTTTGCGGCCGAGAATGGTATCCATCGGGAATGTCCTATGCCGCGCTGGCGATCTGTTCAGCCTACTAGATGTCCCCCGGCGGCTGGGCCGCAAGCCGGATCGAGGACCCTGGCCGAGGGCCGTCCATGCGTCGCATGGGACCTGCCTTGGCCTTGCACCACGGCGCGAAGCCGCCTATGACGCGCGCCTTCGGAACGCGGGCGTAGCTCAGGGGTAGAGCACAACCTTGCCAAGGTTGGGGTCGAGGGTTCGAATCCCTTCGCCCGCTCCAGAAATCAAGCGTTTAGCAGAGCCGAAATCCCCGACCAGATGCGGGACTGGTACGCAACTGGCACGCAACGCTTCGGGCGTCATCGGCTTCGTTGAGCTCCGTTCGATGTCGCACGCGATCTGCTCGAGCGCACGGCGTGCGAGCGCCAGGTAGTCCGGCGCGGCGCTTGACTGCATCGACGGCCTGGGGCCGGTCAGCCTTCCTCGCCCGGCAGCTGCCGAGCACATGCGGCATGAGTCGAGTGATGGTCCGGGTCCCCAGCCACACGCGCGGAATTTCGGCTGGCGGCCTCGGCTGTCACTTCCGCTGAGATCTGCGCCAGCACGCCTTCGAGCCCCGGCCCGGACGTGGTGTTCACCTCCTCCGCTGCGCGCCGCAATGCTTCGCGACGCAGCAAGCGAGCGGTCATCGCATCGAACCGGGGATCGGGTGACTCCTGATGTGTCATCCGCTTGTCGACGCCCTGGGAGGCGGCATTGGAGTCACGGACGGGCGGTAAGACCCGACGCTCTGTTTGATCCGATCGCGCGGTCCGACATCGTCCGGAGCGGCATCGAGCTCGCATGTTCGGTACCAGTGATCGCCCCAGCGGTATGACTCGCGCTGGTCGTCAAGCTCAGACATCCGTCTCCCCTTCGCCGGGCGGCTTCTCCCGGTTGCCCGAGAGAAGCTTGGACACAACGGGCCAACGGGCCCGCTCAGAAATTCATATCGTCCATCCCACCGTGCGGCTGGGCCTGGGCGCGCTTCTCCGAACGCTCGGCAACCATGGCTTCGGTGGTGATCAGCAGTCCCGCCACCGATGCCGCGTTCTGCAGCGCAACCCGCACGACCTTCGTGGGATCGATGATGCCGGCAACGACGAGATCCTTGTAGGTGCCGGCCTGGGCGTCAAAGCCGAAATCATACGAGGCATTGTCCAGGATCTTGCCGCCGACCACCGCACCGTCCTCGCCGGCATTCTCCGCGATCTGTCGCAGCGGCGCCTGCACCGCCTTGCGCACCATCTCGATGCCGAACTTCTGGTCGTCGTTGTCCGCATGCACCCGCGCCAGGATCATGCTGGCTCGCGCCAGCGCGACGCCGCCGCCGGGAACGATGCCCTCTTCGACCGCCGCCCGCGTCGCGTGCAGCGCATCATCGACGCGGTCCTTGCGCTCCTTCACCTCGACTTCGGTCGAGCCGCCAACCCGTATCACCGCAACTCCGCCGGCCAGCTTCGCGAGACGCTCCTGCAGCTTCTCGCGGTCGTAGTCGCTGGTCGTCTCCTCGATCTGCGCGCGGATCTGGTTGCAACGGCCCTTGATGTCGTCGCCCTTGCCCGCACCCTCGATGATCGTCGTGTTCTCCTTCTCGATGAGAACCCGCTTGGCCTTGCCGAGCATGT